>NZ_KB375270.1:1928181-2249545 GCF_000314735.2 Afipia felis ATCC 53690
GATTATAGGATGCTTGAATCCAAACCGCGCGACCGTCCTTTGCGATACGCCTGAATTCGCGCGCTTGGAATTCGCCCTTGCGCAGCCTGTTCCAGAATTCCCGATACTCGGCACTGCTGCGCTCCACTTCGGACACGAACATGCCGTGATGTTTGCCCTGCACTTCATCGAGCCGGTAGCCGAGCGCACCGAGGAAATTGTCGTTAGCAGTGATGATCGTGCCGTCGAGGTTGAATTCAATGACCGCCTGCGATCTGCCCACCGCATCGATCTTGGAACGTAACTCCTGATCCCCGCTGAAAAGTGCCATCATCCCACCTTTCTGGTTTCGGACAGCGTGCACCTCAATTCTTTGAACAACCATAACGTGTTTCAGGATAAGGGTTCTACCGAAGCAAACCGGCACCCGGACACCGGCTCGACGGCAAAGCACTTATACTCCCGGCCGCTCCTCGTTTGGGCTTAGAACAGGCACCTCGCCATGGCCTTGGCTGCTTCCGCGGTGTATCAGGATCGCGCCATCACCATTCCAGTTGAGGATTGACGTTTGCCCCCGAGTTCTACCGCCAAGCCGTTCATCGAGGTTCTTTCGGGACAGCGGCAAACCACTCCTCCCCTCTGGATGATGCGCCAGGCCGGACGCTACCTGCCGGAATATCGCGCCGTGCGGGAAAAGGCAGGCGGGTTTCTCGACCTCGTCTACAATCCCGAACTCGCGGCCGAGGTGACGCTGCAGCCGATCCGCCGCTTCGGCTTCGACGCTGCCATCATCTTTTCCGATATTCTCGTGGTGCCGCATGCCTTGGGCCGCGATGTCCGCTTTGAGGTCGGCGAAGGCCCGCGCCTCGATCCGCTCGACACGACAGAGAAAATCGCAGCGGAAAAATTCTCCGCCGATTTCGCGACCTTCGAGCCGGTGTACGAAGCGCTGCGCCGCGTCCGGAGCGAGTTGCCCGCAAGCATCGCGCTGATCGGCTTTTGCGGCGCGCCGTGGACGGTCGCGACCTACATGGTGGCAGGCCAGGGCACGCCCGATCAGGCTCCTGCACGACTTCTCGCCTATCGCGATCCGGCATCGTTCGAAAAAATCATCGATGCGCTCGTCAACACTTCGATCCGCTATCTGCTCGGCCAGTTGCAGGCCGGCGCGGAAGTGCTGCAGATTTTCGATACATGGGCCGGCGTGTTGCCGCCCGCCGAATTCGCACGCTGGTCGATCGAGCCGACAAGGCGCATCGTCGAAGGCGTCCGCGCGCAGGCGCCGGGTGCGAAGATCATCGGCTTCCCACGCGGCGCGGGCGCGATGCTGCCCGCTTATGTCACCCTCACAGGCGTCGATGCGGTCAGCATCGACTGGGCTAGCGAGCCGTCATTCATGCGCGAGCATGTGCAGAGCCGCGTCGCCCTGCAGGGCAATCTCGATCCGCTGGCGCTGATCGCGGGTGGCGATGCGCTCGACAGAGCCGTTGACGACGTGCTGGCGAATTACGCGGCGGGGCGGCTGATCTTCAATCTCGGCCACGGCATCCAGCCACATACGCCGATCGCCCATGTTGAACGCATGATCGCGCGCGTGCGGGCCTATAAGGGCTAATGCGATAAAGGACGGGTGCGGGCGATCACATCGGCCGCGCCCTTTTCAAGCAGATCGAACGCAACGGCACGGCCGAGTTCGCGCGGCCGACCAGCAGATCCTCGCCGCGTCACTTCGATGAAGTGATTGTTCGCTTCGTCGAGCACCGCCGCCTTGAGCGAAATCTCATCACCTTCGACGGTGGCATAGCCCGCGATCGGCGAGTTGCAGTGCCCGTTCAGAACCCACAACACTTCGCGCTCGGCCTCGGCGCAGCAACGCGAAGCCGCGCTGTCGATTGTCGCCAGGCGCCGTAACGTGTCCCAATCGCCCGCGGCACATTCCACCGCAACGATGCCCTGCCCGACCGCAGGCAGCATTTCGTCCGTGGAGAACTGATGAACGATGCGATCCGCAAAACCGACACGCTCGAGGCCCGCGCGTGCCATCACCAGCGCATCGGCCGGGCCGACCTCGCCGCCTTCCGGCAGCCGCTGCATCTCCCGCCCGTCGAGCTTACGGATGCGCGTGTCCGCAGCGCCGCGAAAATGGATGACTTCGCACTCCGGAAACAGCCGGCGTACATAAGCGACGCGACGTACCGCATTGGTGCCGATCTTGAATCCTTTGCCACGCGAGCGCCGCAGTTCATCGAGCGTCACGCCATCGCGCACAACCAGAGCATCGGTCGGCGGATCACGCGACAACAACGCGCCGATCACGAGGCCGGGCGTATCCTCGTTGCCCGGCATGTCCTTCAGCGAATGCATCGCCGCCTCAAGGCGACCGTCACGTATGGCATCGCGGATCTGGCCGACGAACGCCCCGCCCTTGCCGCCAAGGTCAAGCAGCTTACCGGTCTGGTCCTGATCGCCGGTGGTTTCGAACTTGACGATTTCCACCGCAAGATTTGGATCGGCCGCCGTCAACTGGCGCGCGATCTCATTGGTCTGCGCCAGCGCCATCACGCTCTTGCGCGTGCCTATCCGCATCGCCTTGCCTGCCACGCTATACTGCTCCCGTGCCGCACCCGGCGGCAATGCGCACTCATTAGCGGCGAACGGAGCCTGCTACAAGGCATTCCGCCGACCCTTCATTTGCGCCTGCCCCGGCGTTCAGGTAATCGAAGATGCCGCGACAGGGCAGCCCAAACGGAAACGATGAAGATAGCACTCGCCATCTTTCAGCTTGAGACGCTCGGCGGCAAGGAACGCGACTGCCTGGCGATCGCGGCCTATCTGCAACAGCGCGGCCATGATGTGACCCTCGTCACCACACGCGCAGCTTCTTCCCCACTGCCTGTTGCGATCATACCCCGCAAGGGGCTCTCCAATCACGGTCGCACGCGCCATTTCGCAAAAGCCGTCATGGCCTATCGCGACCAGCACCGGCCCAATGCGTTGCTGTCGTTCGAGCGGGTGCCGGGCGCGGATTTCCATTACGCGGCGGACGCCGCCGTGGCGCTTCGGATGACAGGCGTGAAAAGCTTCCTGCCGCGGGCGCGCACCTATCTGCAGCTCGAACGTGGCGTCTTCGAGAATCCGCACACCCGTTTCTTCTTTTTGACGCAAGCTCAGCGCGATCAATACGCCGCCCATTACGATTTCGATCCCGCGCGTGGCACGGTGCTGCCTGTCATCCTGCATGAGGAACGTTTTGAGGCCGCACGGACAGCAGCGGAGCGGGACGTAACGCGCGACAAACTCGGCCTGCCGCGCGATGCTATGGTGGCACTCGCGGTCGCGGTGAAGCCGAAGCAGAAGGGGCTCGATCGTTCGCTCGACGCGCTCACGCGGTTTCCGCACCTCCATCTCGTCAGCGCGGGCAGTACCGAGTCCTGGATCGCCGAGCAGGCCAAGGCACTGAAAATCGAGGATCGCATTCACGTCCTTCCTTATGGCGCCAATGTCATGGACCTCATGGCGGCTTCCGATTTTCTGCTCCATCCCGCGCGCGCGGAAGCAGCGGGACAGGTGATCGCTGAAGCCCTGCTCGCGGGACGGCCCGCCATCGTCACCGGGATTTGCGGTTACGCGGGCGAAATCGCGCAATCCGGCGCCGGCGTCGTGCTGCGCGAGCCATTCAATCCGCAAGATCTCACCGCCGCGATCACGACGATGCTGGAACGGCTTCCGGCCATGACGGCAGCCGCCAGGACCGAGGCAACCATGCTGCAGGGCCGGCGTGGCCGATGGTTGTCGGTGATCGCCGATGCAATCGAGTACGCCGCCTCGTCGTCCTAGCGTCCGCCCAGTACGTAACTCGCCATCTCTCGCTCTCGCGCGGCGATGATGGTGAAATGATCCTCGCCTTGGCGAGGAAAGAAATTCACCGTCCGGGTATGAGGAAGCGAAACAGCGCCACCCGTCGGATCGAGCGTGATGACCAATTGCACCGGCACGCCGGCCTCATCGAGCGCATTTGCCATCTCGCCTGCCGCGCTGCCCCCGAGCGAATGGCCGATGATCTCGATAGAGCGAACTTCTCCGCTGCTGTAACGGCGGATCGCATCCTCGACGAGCGCAGGCTCATCGCTGTAGTTAGCGACCGTGGTCGGAATTCCCTGCTGCTGCATCTCCCAACCGAACTCGGCAAGGCCCGGCGAATTATTGCCAAGTCCCAGCAGCACGTAGAGATGCGTGCCGCCTCGCGGTCTGAAGCCGTCCGATTTCGCAGAGATACCGCTTGGCCAAGCCAACGCGGCACAAGCCAGAAGCAGGCCAGCCATTCCACGACGCAAAAACATCGTAGCCTCCCGCGGGGTGGAAAATCATAGCGGAACTTCATTGGCCGAAAAAGGGTTCTGTTCCTCCAAAAAATCGTGATCGGCGCTCAACAAGGCTTGTGAGCCTTCCAATAACATATATATTAAATGAATCTTATAGACTAAGCTGCCATGTGAATATCGGCTCGGCACACTCGTCCACCGGAATATCTGATGACCCACGTCGTCACCGACAACTGCGTCAAGTGCAAGTACATGGATTGCGTGGAGGTCTGTCCGGTCGATTGCTTCTACGAAGGCGAGAACATGCTCGTCATCCACCCCGACGAGTGCATCGATTGCGGTGTTTGCGTGCCAGAGTGCCCAGCCGAGGCGATTTTCCCAGACACGGATCGCGAGGCCGAGCCGAAATGGCTGGAGCAGAACCGGAAATATGCCTCGCTCTGGCCGAATATTCCGTTCAAAAAGGCACCTCCTGAAGATGCCGACAAATGGAACGGCGTGAAGGACAAATTCGACCAGTATTTCAGCGAGAAGCCGGGCGAAGGCGCCTGACCGCAAGCCGTCCATTCGGAGTGCTTGTCGCCGCGGCCAAATCAAGGTGAAATGCCTCTTTGAGACAGTATCGCCGTGCCCAGCCATATCCCACCCCCAAACGCTTTCGACGACACGCTGCTCCAGCACGGGCTGGAGGATTCCGGCATCGGCACGTGGGATCTCAATCTCGCGACCCGAGAGCTCGCGCTGTCGCCCACGACGCGCAGGCTGTTCGGCCTCTTGCCCGATGAAAGCATCGAATACGCGCGGTTTCTCGCGTTGCTCCAACCGGAAGACCGCGAGCGCACCGAACGCGCGATTGAACGCTCAATCGCGGACGGCACCAATTTCGATATCCAGTACCGGATCGCCACGCCGCACGGAGCCACCCACTGGCTGCGAACCCGCAGCGCGGTCGTCAAGGGCCAGAACGGCGCGGAGCATTTGTCCGGCATCGTCATTGATATCGAGGAACAGAAGCAGCTAGAGGCGGCGCTGCGGATACGCGAAGGCCATTTGCGCTCGATTCTCGAAACTATCCCCGACGCGATGATCGTGATCGACGGTCGGGGCATTATGCAGTTTTTCAGCAAGGCCGCCGTCCGGCAGTTCGGCTACAACGAAAACGAGGTGATCGGAAAGAACGTCAGCATGCTGATGCCAAATCCCGACAGCGCCCGCCATGATAGTTACCTCGAGCGCTATCGCGCCACCGGCGAGCGCCACATCATCGGCATCGGCCGCATCGTCTCCGGCAAACGCAAGGATGGCACGATCTTCCCGATGCATTTGTCGATCGGCGAAATGCAGACCGAGGGCGAGCCTTACTTCACCGGCTTCGTGCGCGATCTCACCGAATATCAGCAGACCCAGGCCCGGATGCAGGAACTGCAATCCGAGCTCGTGCATGTTTCGCGCCTCACGGCGATGGGCGAAATGGCGTCTGCGCTGGCGCACGAATTGAACCAGCCGCTCGCCGCCATCAGCAACTACCTGAAGGGTTCGCGGCGCCTGCTTGCCTCCGACACCGAGGAAAACCGGGCGAAGATCGAATCCGCGATGGATCGTGCCGCCGAACAGGCCATTCGCGCCGGACATATCATCCGCCGCCTGCGCGATTTCGTCTCGCGCGGCGAATCTGAAAAGCGTGTCGAGAAGGCCTCGAAACTGATCGAGGAAGCCGGTGCGCTGGGGCTCACCGGTGCGCGCGAACAGGGTGTCTCGCTCCATTTCAATCTCGACCCGGATCACGATCTCGTTCTGGTCGATCGCGTCCAGATCCAGCAGGTTCTTGTCAATTTGTTTCGCAATGCCCTCGACGCCATGACCGAATCCGCGCAGCGCACGATGGTCGTTACCTGTTCCCGCGCTGCAAATGATATGATCGAGATCGCTGTTTCCGATACCGGCCACGGCATCGGGAAGGAACATCAGCCAAGGATGTTCCAGACCTTCTTCACCACCAAGAAGACCGGTATGGGAGTTGGCTTGTCGATCAGCAGAACCATCGTCGAGGCTCATGGCGGACGCATGTGGACCGAAAACAACCCGGCGGGCGGCGCGACCTTCCGTTTCACTCTGCCGGCTGCGCCCAGCGAAGGATTGACCGATGTCGGTTGAAGGACTTGTTTATGTCATCGACGACGATCCGGCGATGCGGGATTCGCTGGATTTCCTCCTCGAATCCGCAGGTCTGAAAGCACGCCTGTTCGAATCCGCGGTAAGCTTTCTCGAAACCCTGCCCGCGCTTGGGCCAGGCTGTATCGTCTCCGATGTGCGGATGCCGAATCTCGACGGTCTGGAATTGCTGAAGCGGCTGCGCGACAGCAACAAATCCTTTCCCACCATTATCATGACCGGCCACGGCGACATTCCGCTTGCGGTCGAGGCGATGAAACTCGGCGCTATCGATTTCATCGAAAAGCCCTTCGAGGACGACCGGCTGATCGGCACCATCCAGGCAGCCCTCAGTGGTGCCGCGCAACGCCAGAAGGGCGAAGCCTTGGACGCCGACGTCGCTTCCCGAATCGCAAGCCTCAGCCCGCGCGAACGCCAGGTGCTGGACGGTCTCGTCGCGGGCCTGTCAAACAAGCTGATCGCGCGGGATTACGATATCAGTCCCCGCACCATCGAGGTCTATCGCGCCAACGTCATGACCAAGATGCAAGCCTCCAGCATCTCCGAACTTGTGCGCTTCGCCATTCGCGGTGGTCTTCTAAAGGATTGAGACAAATCAATGCAGTGAGGCTTCAGGACAGCCAGTCTTGAAAGACGCACCCTTGCGTCGACCGGTTCAATCATGTCCTCCCTGCGCAAAAGCACTGTCTACGTTATCGACGACGACCCGGATGTTTTAGGCTCCTTGCGCTTTCTGCTGGAAGCGGAGGGATTCGAAACCCTGACGTTCCGCACCGCTTCCGCGGCGCTGGAGGCGAGCGTGCCGCGCCACGCCGACTGCTTCATCATCGACTACAAGATGCCCGGTATGAACGGCCTCGACCTCGTCTCCCGCCTGCACGGCCAGGACGTCCGGGTGCCAATCATTCTCATCACCGGCGATCCCGACGAGACCATCGCCGCAAAGGCGATGGCCGCAGGCGTGCACTATGTGCTGCGCAAGCCGCATCTGGAGGAAAGCCTGATCGCCCATGTCCGGCAGGCGATGCAGGATGGCCCTGCGGCAACCGGTCCCTCCTGAACGAAAATCAGCCTGTCACCTCCGGTGAATCCCTTAAGGTGCGCCCCCTAAGGGACCGCGCGAAATACCGCCGCCTCTGCATTTCGGAGAGAAAGAGTTATCGCCTCATAGGAGATGACCATGCTTGCCGAGATGCCCGCCACGCCCGCCGCTTGCACCTTCGGACGAATCTCCGCCATGAAGGTTGCGCCGCCCGTCGACCGCTTCGACGCGGTCCTCCGCAGCGCGGATCTCGCCGGAGCCTGCCTCACCTATCACAAGGACGAGGAGATCTACGGCGAAAGCGAGCACGCCGACTACATCTACAAGGTGATCTCCGGCGCGGTGCGCACTTACAAGCTTCTGCCGGACGGCCGCCGTCAGATCGACGCCTTCCACCTCGCCGGCGACGTGTTCGGCCTGGATTCGGGCGCCGAGTATCGGCTCACCGCTGAAGCCATCGTCGATAGTCAGTTGCGCGCGGTGAGCCGCCATCAACTCGAGGTGGCCGCCGAAACCGAAGTCCGGGTCGCACACGGCCTCTGGATGCTCACCGCCGACCATCTGCGTCACGCCGAGGACCACATGCTGCTGCTCGGCCGCAAGACCGCAACCGAGCGCGTGGCAACCTTCCTTCTGGAAATGGACCGCCGCCTCGCAGTCGCCGGGTTGATGGCGCTGCCGATGTCACGACGCGACATCGCCGACTATCTCGGGCTGACGCTGGAAACCGTCTCGCGCACGTTCTCGCAATTGCAAAGCCAGGGCGTACTGGGCCTGTCTGGCGCGCGGCGCGTAGCGCTGCGTGATCGTCAATGCCTGCTCGGCATGGATGCCTGAGGCGCCCGCTCATCGAGGCGGACAGCGATAAACATCGGTGCGTAGCTCAGCGCAAATCCGAGAAACGAGAGAGACCAGCAAGCAGCGGCCAGACAGATCAGGCCGTTGCTCCATGCCGGAACAAACACCGCCGCGATCCGCACTAACGCCGCCACCGTGACGAGGACGTAAACTCCCTGCGTCAATGCGGACGCCGCAAGTGGCCGGCCGCTATGACCGAGGCTCGCCCGCGACATCACCGCGAGCGTCATGATGCCTGCTCCTCCCGCCATCCAGGCGTGAATCGCCGCGCTCACGCCGACCAACCCCGATGCCGACATCGCCGCCAGCACAAAGCCGAGTGGCACGAAAGCGTAGCCGATGTGGAGAATTACCAGCAGCCTGTTGGCCCAGGTGCGATAGCCTGCCCAGCGCACAAGCCGCGCAAAATGGAAAAGCCCCGCGACAAAGCAGAGCCCGCCGGTCAGCATTCCCTCGGGCCGTACGACCCAAGCGACAAGGGCGAGAGCGCCAAACGCCACGGCTGCACCGTCGAAGCGGGAAAACGGCACCGGCATCGCGCCCTGCGGACGCCGCATCAGCCAGATCCGCGTGAAGGCCGGGACGATGCGGCCAGCGATCACCGAGACCAGAAGAACGACGACGGCAACGCCGGCGCGCGCACTGTAAGCGGCGACACCCTGCACGTGCGCCTCGATGTGAAAGGCGATGTTGCAGCCAAACAGCAGGAGCACCAGCGCCACCACCCGCATGTTGCGGATATTCCTGGCAGCCAGAACCTCGCGGGTCGCCACCGCCCCGGCCAGAAGCAGGAACGACGCATCGACCAGCATCGCCCCGCGCCAGCCGATCTGTTCGGAACATGCCACTGCTACTCGGCCGAGCACCCATACGGCGACCATCAACAGCAGCAGATGGCCGCGCACCGGCGGGCGGCCGGTCCAGTTCGGAATTGCGGTCAGCAGAAATCCCGCGATTACCGCCGGCAGGAAGCCGAACAGCATTTCGTGAATATGCCAGTCAAGCGGCGCGAGCGCCGTGTGGAGCGTTAATTCGCCGAAATAGACCGGCATCCAGATCGCGATCGCCAGTCCCGAATACAGCGCCCCACCCAGAAAGAACGGCCGGAAGCCATAGGACAGAAACGCCAGTCCCCCGGCATCCCACAACGGCAAGCGAGGTGTTCGCGGGTTCATGCCGCGCCCCCGTTCAAAAGCTACGTCGCCTCACTTTTTGAAATTCGGCACCAGGCCCGCGCTTCGCCTTCAAATCATCCAACGCGCGAATGGCCACGAGCACTGTCAGGACAAACAGAACCAGATAGAGTGACATGATGCGCCTCCTGAAGGCCTCAGCGTGCAGCTTTCCCGCACCATTGCCTTGAGGAACATCAAATACGCCCCAAAATCTGGGAATTCACGCTGCGACCAGTTCCCGCAGACCTTGGCAGATTTTCCCGCAGGTCCGTAATTTGCGCTAACACAAAGACTATTCCGCCGCGGCGGATAGGGTACAGCGTTCTTTCAGCGTCCGGATAGCGGTATGCTGAAACGCCTTAGAAATATGCTGCACGCAGCACAAACGCTCCCCGACAGAAGCGCTGCGAATTGCTGGAGAAACTGATGACGTGTTGTACATCCGCCGGAGGCATTGCACTGACGGTGGCGAACGACATCAATAAGGACGGCGAGATTCTGCTGGCAAGCCGGTTGGTCGGCGACGGCATCCGTCAGACCGACCTCTCGGTGCCGTCCATTCACTGCGGCGCCTGCATCCGCAATGTGGAGACTGCGCTCAGCGCGCTGCCCGGCGTCGAAGCCGCGCGCGTCAATCTGTCAACCAAGCGCGCAACCATTCGCTGGCGCGACGGCACGCCGCCTCCTTTTATCGAGACGCTGCGCCGGGCAGGCTACGACGCGCACGTCTACGACGCAGGCGCGGAGGTCAAGGACACCGTGTTCGGCGAGCTTGTCCGCGCACTCGCGGTTGCCGGTTTTGCCGCCAGCAATATCATGCTGCTTTCGGTGTCGGTCTGGTCCGGAGCCGACGACGCGACGCGCGACCTGTTTCACGCGATCTCCGCCGCCATCGCACTTCCCACGCTCGCCTATTCCGGCCGCGTGTTCTTCCGTTCCGCATGGCGTGCGCTGCGCCACGGTCGTACCAACATGGACGTGCCGATTTCGATCGGCGTGCTGCTCGCCTTCGGCATGAGTGTCTACGAGACCCTCACCCACGGCCCGCATGCTTATTTCGATGCATCGGTCACGTTGCTGTTCTTCCTGCTGATCGGCCGCACACTCGACCATCTAATGCGGGAAAAAGCGCGCACCGCCGTCAAGGGACTTGCGAGCCTCGCCTCACGCGGCGCGCTGGTGCTGCAACCGGACGGCGGTCACATCTATACACCGATCAACGAGATCGCCCCCGGCATGACAATCATGCTCGCGGCCGGTGAACGCGTTCCCGTCGATGCGCAAGTTCTCGCCGGCCGCTCCGATATCGACAGCGCGCTGTTGAGCGGAGAAAGCGCACCGGTTGCAGTCGCGCCGGGCACTCAGCTTCAAGCCGGCGTGCTGAATCTCACAGGTCCGCTGACGCTTACAGCTACGGCAGCTGCAAAGGATTCGGCGCTCGCCGACATGGTACGCCTGATGGAAGCAGCGGAAACGGGCCGCTCCACCTATCGCCGGATCGCAGACCGCGCTTCGCAGCTCTATGCACCCGCCGTGCACGCCACGGCATTCCTCACCTTCATTGGCTGGATGATCGTTTCGGGCGATCTGCATCGCGCCGTCACCATCGCTATCGCGGTGCTCATCATCACATGCCCTTGCGCGCTAGGCCTTGCTGTACCGATGGTGCAGGTGATGGCGGCCCGCCGCCTGTTCGAGAACGGCATTCTGCTCAAGGACGGCGGTGCGCTGGAACGTCTCGGGGAAGTCGACGCCATCGTGTTCGACAAGACCGGGACACTGACCTCCGGCACGCCGCGCCTGATGAATCCGGCTGCTATCGATCCCGCATTACTGAAGATCGCAGCCGCCATCGCGGTTCATTCCCGCCACCCTTATTCGCGCGCGATCGGGGCAGCCTGCCCCGCCAACTCCTTCCAACCTCTTGAACCGAACGCGGTTACCGAACATCCCGGCTGCGGGCTCGAAGCACGGATCGGTTCGCATCTCTATCGCCTCGGCCGCGCGGGCTGGGCACTGTCCGATTCCTCATCCAGCTCGGAAGATGGACTTGTTCTTGCCATGGACGGCGCACCACTGACGCGTTTCCAGTTCGAAGATCATCTGCGCGGCGGCACGCACGACGCACTGGCAGCGCTGAAGCAGGATTTCAGCATCGAGATTCTGTCCGGCGACCATGATGCGGCAGTCGGCCGGGTCGCCGACACGCTCGACCTTCGTTACGCGGCGGGGATGCTGCCCGCTGGCAAGGTCGCGCGCATCGGTGATATCGAAGCCAGTGGCCAAAAGGTTCTGATGGTCGGCGACGGATTGAACGACGCACCTGCGCTCGCCGCAGCCCACGCCTCGATGGCGCCTGCGACCGCAGCTGATATCGGCCGCAACGCCGCCGATCTGGTTTTCCTCCACGAAAGCCTGAACGCTGTCCCGCAAGCCATCGGTATCGCGCGAGAAGCTGCAAAGCTCGTCCGACAGAACCTGATGCTTGCGGTCGGCTACAATCTGATCGCGGTGCCGATTGCGATCCTGGGATATGTCACGCCGCTGATCGCAGCGATTGCGATGTCGCTGTCTTCGATCGTCGTCATCGCCAATGCCTTACGGCTTGGCGGCCACCGCGCGCCGACGAAATCGGCAGCGTCGCCCGTAAACCGCCTTTCTTTACAGGCCGCAAAGCACGTGTGACGCAGGCATCCGAAACGTAGAAAAACTTCAGCCGATGGTCATCAGGCTGGCATTGCCGCCAGCCGCTGCGGTGTTGATCGAAACTGAAACCTCCCTCAGCAGCCAATTCAGGCAATATGCATTCGGATCGCTGGCGATTTCATCGGTACTGGCGGACTGAACAAGCATCAGCGGTCCCGGCAGTGCTGCGATCCTGCGGTTGATAATCCGCACACGCGCAGCATCGGCCTCGATGAGCGCGCCTGCGAACGGCCCGTCAGCCTGCCAATCCGAGGTCCAGCTCACACGCGCCGCAACGCTGGCCGGCAAGCCTCGAAGCCTATCCTGAAAACCGCTCGCGGCATCGATCACGAGTTGATTTCCCGTCGCCAGCGCCGCCGCCATCTGACTGCGAAGACCGGCCTCCGTCGCAGGGACAAGCAGAATCCGGCCGCGCGGATGCAGCGCATAGAGATTACGTTCGCCGACTGGCCCGGGCAATTCCATCTGAAGGCCAAGTCCCGCGTGCCTGGTGATATTAAGCGCTACTTCCGCCTCCGCGCTCAATCCCTTGCCGGACAGCCAGGCCGCGTATTCGCGCAGTGCCGGATCGGTATGCGTCGAACCATGCTGCGGAAGGGTCGGCGCCTTGCGAACGAGACGTCCGAGATAAAGTGGCCCGCCCGCTTTGGGCCCGGTGCCGGACAGCCCGTGACCGCCGAACGGCTGCACGCCAACCACCGCGCCGATGATGTTGCGATTGACGTAGACGTTACCGGCTTCGATACGACTCGTGACATGTGTGATCGTTTCATCGAGACGTGTATGCAGGCCAAAGGTCAGCCCGTAGCCGGTGCCGTTGATCTCATCGATCAGGCGATCAAGATCGGCGCGGGGAAAGCGGATGATATGCAATACCGGGCCGAAGACCTCGCGCTTGAGATCGGAGAGTGCATTGATCTCGATGATGGTCGGCGGAACGAAAGTTCCATTTTCCGCATCCGCAGGCAGCGGCAGTTGCTCAGTCTTGCAACCGAGGCCGCGCATCCGCTCGATATGCCGGTTGATTCCGTCTCTCGCCTCGGTCGTGATAACCGGGCCAACATCGACCTTGAGCCGATCCGTCTTGCCAAGTGTCAGCTCCTGCAAAGCGCCTTTCAACATCGTCAAGGTGCGATCAGCGATATCCTGCTGCAGGCAAAGTACGCGCAGCGCCGAACAGCGCTGACCGGCACTGTCGAAGGCCGAAGCGATGACGTCGCCGACGACCTGCTCGGCGAGCGCGGAGGAATCCACGATCATCGCATTCTGCCCGCCGGTCTCCGCAATCAGCGGAATCGGCTTGCCGGAGTCAGACAAACGTTCCGCCAACTGCGCCTGAATGAGACGCGCGACTTCTGTCGAGCCGGTGAACATGACGCCGGCGATCTGGGGCGCGCCGACAAGCGCTGCACCAAGGCCTCCATCGCCCGGCACGAACTGCAGCGCGCCGCGCGGCACGCCGGCCTCGTGCAGAATCTTCACACTCTCATACGCGATGAGCGGAGTCTCCTCGGCGGGCTTGGCAAGCACCGCATTGCCGGTGACGAGGGCGGCTGCGACCTGCCCGGTGAAGATCGCGAGCGGAAAATTCCACGGACTTATGCAGACGACGGGGCCGAGCGGCAAATGCGACGGACCTAGCATGCGGCGTGCCTGGCCCGCATAGTAGCGCAAGAAATCGACCGCCTCGCGCACCTCGCTGATCGCGTTAGCCGCCGACTTGCCGGCTTCGCGCATGATGACGCCCATCAGCGTTTCAATACGCGCTTGCATGATGTCCGCTGCCTTATCGAGGCAGGCCGCGCGTTCAATGGGCGAGATCGCCGCCCATGATTCAGCATGCTCCGCCGCCAAAGCGACGATGCGTTCGGCGTCCTCCGCTCCTACCTCGGTGACGCGACCAACAACGTCACGATGATCAGCAGGGTTCAGCACGTCGCGCGTCGCGCCGCTGATCCTGCCGTCGGCGACAAGCGGCCGCGCATGCCATGGCACTTCAACGGTGGCTGCAAGTGCGTTCGACAGGTGCGCGAGCGTGGCCTCGTTCGACAGATCAAGGCCTTGCGAATTCCTGCGCGCGCGTCCGTACAACGCGGATGGCAGTGCAATCTGCTCATGCGGCGCGCCGACCACTGGCATCGCGGCAACGATATCGACCGGATCTGTGACCAGCGATTCAACTGTGACGGTGGGATCGGAGATACGGTGCACGAAAGACGAATTGGCACCGTTCTCCAGCAGGCGGCGGACGAGATACGCCAATAGTGTCTCGTGCGTGCCGACCGGCGCATAGATGCGACAGGGCCGGTCGAGCTTACCTTTTCCGACGACTTCTTCATAAAGCGGCTCGCCCATGCCGTGCAGACACTGGAGTTCATAGCGGCCGACCGCGAAGTCAGGGCCGGCGAGATGATAGATCGTCGCGAGGCTCTGCGCGTTATGCGTCGCGAATTGCGGGAAGATCGCATCCGGCGCGCCCAACAGCTTGCGTGAACAGGCGACGTAAGCGACGTCGGTGTGGATCTTGCGCGTATAGACCGGGAAGTCCTCCAGCCCGTCGACCTGCGCACGCTTGATTTCGGCATCCCAATAAGCGCCCTTGACGAGACGCACCATCATCCGTCGGTGGGAGCGGCGTGCGAGATCGATAATGTAATCGAGTACGAAGGGGCACCGCTTGCCATAAGCCTGCACCGCGAAGCCGAGACCGTTCCAGCCGTTCAGGCTTTCGTCGAAGCTGATCTCTTCGAGAAGGTCGAGCGACAACTCCAACCGATCCGCTTCTTCAGCATCGATGTTGAGACCGATGTCACAGGACCTGGCAAGCCGCGCCAGTCCGCGCACGCGTGGCAGCAGTTCGTCCATCACACGAGCGCCCTGCGCGCGCGTATAGCGCGGATGCAGCGCCGAGAGCTTGATCGAGATGCCGGGGCCTCCATAGACGCCGCGCCCGTTCGACACCCTGCCGATGGCGTGGATCGCAGTCTCATACTCGCGATAGTAGAGATCGGCGTCAGCGGCCGTCATGGCCGCTTCGCCCAGCATGTCATAGGAATAGCGGAAGCCTCGCGCTTCCAACGGACGGGCTCGCTCCAGCGCTTCGTCGATCGTCTCACCCATGACGAACTGCTCGCCCATCATGCGCATCGCCATATCGACGCCGTGCCGGATCACCGGCTCGCCGCAACGCGCGATCAGCCGCGTCAGCGCCGCGGCGAGGCTGTGGCCATTCGCCGTCGAGGTCAGCCTGCCGGTGACGACGAGCCCCCAGGTCGCGGCATTGACGAACAGCGAGCGTCCGCCATCGAGATGAGATGCCCAGTCGCCTTCCGCGATCTTGTCGCGGATCAGCGCGTCGCGCGTCGCCGCATCGGGAATACGCAGCAGCGCCTCGGCAAGGCACATCAGCGCAACGCCCTCCTGACTGGAGAGCGAATACTCCTGAACCAACGCTTCGACGCCCGTACCTTTGTCCTTGGCGCGCAGCGTCTCGACCAGCCTGCGTGCCGTGCGCGCGATGTCCTGCTTCGTGTCCTGCGGAAGCGTCGCCGCAGCAACCAGCGGCGGCAGGCATTCCGGCTCTGGACGGCGATAGGCCGCGGTGACGGCCTCACGCAGTGCGCTCTGCGACCGGATCGGCGGCGCGAATTCCGCGAAAGGCCGAGTGGTCGCCCTTTGTGAGGCCCTGTCGTGCGCTGTGCTGGACATACTCAGAAGAAGTAAGGAGGCGTTGCCGAACCGTCCATAGAACTCAGCACCTCGGCCAATGTGGTGATGCAGTCCGTTAAAGATGGCGGCCACGATGCTCCAAACAGGTTACGTCCCCGGTCCGAGGCAGCATCGCCGTCAAATAACAATGTGGGTGTGTCACAGCGCCAAATCTATAATTATTGATTTTAAATGTTTGATGCGATAGCGTGCGATGACATTACGTCGAAAGACTAAAATTCACGGAAATTCAATATGATAGCCCGTGAGCGATAGCCGCGCCGACTGCACCACCCAAGGCTGACAAGATTGATGTCCGTACAGATCGTCCAGCGCCAATCTCTCCATGAATCCCTCGTGGCACCATTGCGAGAGATGATCCTTCAAGGAGAGTTGCGCCCCGGCGAAAAGGTCCCCGAGGAGCAGCTTTGCGAACGCTTTGGGGTTTCCCGCACGCCCATTCGCGAAGCACTCAAGGTATTGGCTGCCGAGGGCGTGTTGCAGATTCTTCCGCACCGCGGTGCGATCGTTGCACGGATTACCGAGGAGCAAATTGAGGAGCTGTTTCCGATTATGGCGTCCTTGGAGCGCCTGGCGGGGCTCCTCGCATGCGAACGCATTTCCAACGCCGATGTCCGCCGAGTTCGTGCATTGCATGACAAAATGATGCAGCACTTTAAAAGCGGAAACGAGTCGGAGTATCTGCGTCAGAACAGGTTGATCCACGAAGCCTTCTTCGAAATCGCAGGGAACACAATGCTCTCTGCGCTCTATCAGCAAATCCTGACCCGTATCCATGTGTGCCGCTTTGTTGTGCGCAAAAGCCCCGAGCATTGGCAACGCGCCGTGGCCGAACATGAGCAGATGATCGAGCTTCTGGAAGCGCGAGACGGAGCCAAGCTGGCTGCCTTGCTCGAATTTCATATCATGGGCACGACAGCAGGCATCGCTCGGGAATCCATCGGGAAATCGGAGCATCAGTCGGAGGCATCCGGCATGGCGTCCAAGCGTAGTCGCAAAGGACGCGAACGCACATCCGCTTGACCGGGGAATCTACATGAACTCCTCGGGCGCCTGAACATAATCATTGATGACAAGTCAGCCACGGCCCGCCGCGGCACGGAGAACGATACGATGAGTAACGATACAGGCCATACCTCTTCCTCGTATGCCGGTGCGAAGCCGAAGGCTGCAAATACTGCGGGAGCCCGTCCGCTTCCTCTCGCCGGCGTGCGTGTGCTCGATGTGAGCCAGGTCATGGCTGGCCCTTACAGTTGCATGCTGCTCGGCGACATCGGTGCGGACGTGATCAAGATCGAGCCGCCGGTCACGGGTGACCAGACTCGTGGCGCCATGGGATTCAAGATGAAGGGGCCCGACAGCATGGGCTTCCTCAACATGAACAGGAACAAGCGTTCAGTCGCCGTCAACCTCAAGAGCGAGGCAGGCCGCGAGGTCTTCTACAAGTTGGTAGAAAGCGCCGACATCCTCGTCGAGAACTATCGGCCCGGCGTGATGAGGAAGCTGAAGTGCGATTATGAGACGCTGAGCAAAATCAATCCGCGCCTTGTCTATGCTTCGATCTCTGGCTTCGGCCAGACCGGCCCTTGGGCTGAACGACCCGGCTTCGACCTGATGGCACAAGCCATGTCTGGCGTCATGAGCGTCACCGGCCACCCCGGCGGCCCGCCGGTGAAGGCCGGCGTCCCGGTAGCGGATATCGGATGCGCCCTCTTCGCCACCTACGGCGTGCTCGCTGCCTATATCGGCGCCAAGAACACAGGCGTGGGACAGTACATCGACGCATCCTTGTTCGAGGCGGCGCTCGCCTTCTCTGTCTGGGACATATCCGAATACTGGGGCCGCGGTACGCAGCCGATCCCGCTCGGCACCGCCAATCGGATGAGCGCGCCCTATCAGGCCATGAAGTCGAAGGACGGTCACTTCGTCATGGGGGCAACCAACCAGAAGCTATGGACGCAGCTCTGCGAAGTGCTCGACCGCAAGGAGCTGCTTGAAGATCCGCGTTTCCGGACCAATCCGGATCGTCTTGCCAACCGGGAAGAGTTGGTCGAGGAATTGGAGAAAACCTTTGTAACGCGTACGTCGGATGAGTGGGTCACAAACCTGCTTGCCGTCGGGATTCCCGCCGGCACCATGTACACCTATCCCGAAGCCTTCGAGAGCGAACATGGACGCCATCGCCATATGCGAATGGAGATCGACCATCCTAACGAGGGCAAGGTGTCCAACATCGGCTTTGCTGTGAAGCTTTCCGGCACGCCGCAACAGGTTCGCCTCCATCCACCGCTCCTTGGAGAGCACACTGCTTCCGTTCTGAGCGAGATCGGCCTCGATGCCGATGCAGTCGAGAAATTCACAGCCCGCGGAGCCTTTGCACTATGAATGAGAGCATTAAGCCCGCCACCGCAATCGACGAAGGCACGGTGCGTTTCGAGATCGATGGTGCCATCGCGCGCCTGACATTCGACCGCCCGGCTGCCCGCAACGCCATGACTTGGCGGATGTATGAGGAACTTGCTGCAGCCTGTGAGGCAATCACCGCCAATCCCGAAGTCCGCGTGGCCGTTCTGCGCGGCGCCGGTGGCAAAGCCTTCGTCGCAGGCACGGACATCGAGCAATTCCGAGCCTTCTCCTCTGGTGACGATGGGGTCGCCTACGAGGAAAAAGTCGAGCGTTATGTCGGGCTTCTGGAGACCCTTCCGGTGCCGACCATCGCTGTGGTAGAGGGCTGGGCCGTCGGCGGCGGCATGGCGCTTTCCAATGCGTGCGACTTCCGTCTGGCTACGCCCGGTTCGCGTTTTGGTGTGCCGATTGCCCGCACGCTCGGCAATTGCCTGTCCGCCTCAAATGTTCGACGGCTTGTCGACACGCTCGGCGTCAGCCTCGTAAAGCGCATGTTGTTGCTTGCGGAGATGCCCACCGCCGAGGAGCTGCCGACGGGTTACCTGACCGTTGTGGCACCCGAGGCGCTTGATGCGCACCTCGCCGATCTCACCTCCCGTCTGGCGGCCTGCGCTCCCATTACCCTGCAGGTCACCAAGGAGATCATGCGCCGGCTCGCAGTCAACCCAAAGCCGGCCGATGCCGACTTGATCCGGCGGACCTACGGCAGCGCCGATTTTCATGAAGGCGTTGATGCGTTCGTCTCGAAGCGCGCCCCGCAGTGGCAGGGCAAATAGCCCGGCAACCGGGCTTTCAGCTTGCGAATTTCATTTTGGAATTCGCAAGTCGCCTCCGAAAGAAGAGCAGAATTCTTATAGCGCCTGTCTATACTTCTATCTCTGGCCCTCGCCTGAATTGAGGTCGGCAGGCAATGGCCCGAATGAGTTTATCTTTTCGAGCAGCGGTATCATGATTTGACTGGCACGCCGACGATGTTCGGCAGCGTTCTGTGCCGCGGCAAGTGCATTACCGATGCGGATCGCTTCAATGATGGCGCGGTGTTCAACTGCTGCATTCAATGGGTTCGGCCTGAGCCGCAAAGTGAGCAGTCTTGTCCGATGGGTTTGGTCCCGAATGGTGCTCGCCATTCGCGCCAGGCGGCTATTGCCACACTCTCCTGTCAGAGTTCTATGGAATTGATCGTCCGCAGCGGCCCACCGGTCGAGGTCCCCCTTCTTGAGCGCCGCTTCCATGGACCGCGTTTCTGCCTCTAGCCGATCCAGCACCAGATCTTTCGCGGCGGAACGAGGTTGCAGCGCAAGAACTTCAGCCGCCATCCCCTCGAGCGCCATGGTCAGTTCGTAGATTTCCCGAATGTCGCGAGGAGATATCGCGCAGACAAGGATTCCCTTGCGCGACTGAACCTCCACGAGCCCCTCGGCCTGCAAACGGATTGCGGCTTCATGCACCGGGGTGCGGCTCATTCCGAGTTGGGCCGCTACGTCGCTCTCAGCGGCCTGATAGCCCGGTGGAAACGCATTACTCAAGATCGCTGCTTTAAGCGCCACATAGGCGTTTTCCACCAACGATGCTTTGGGCGCCGTACTGGCTGGTGAGCGGCTTTTCAAGATCAGGGCAGTCAACGGCATGGCCTTCTGTGCAATTTGGCAGATTCCCGCAGCATGAGGCTGCCGGGTTGACATTGAAAGCGTTCATCGGCAGCTTGTATGCAAGATTGCATACAACAAATAGCGAGGACTTCAAAGACAAGGCATTGTTCGACAGGGAAACCGGGAGGAGACAATCATGATGAAATTTAAGGTCTTATTTGCAGGCTGCTTCTTCGCGTTATCGCTGATGCCTGCGGCGGCCGAAACCAACACGATTCATGCCTCTAAGCAGTATGGTTTGAGCTATCTGCCGCTAATGATCATGGAAGATCAAAAGCTCGTCGAAAAGCACGCGGCTGCTCTAGGTCTTAAAGACATCACGGTATCATGGGTTACGCTTGGCGGCCCGAACGCCATGAATGACGCGCTTCTGTCCGGCGGACTGGATTTCGGCGCCGGCGGTGTTCCCAACCTCGTGACGCTCTGGGCGAAAACACGCAACTCGCCAACGGCAATTTACGGCGTCGGCGCGCTCAACGACATGCCAGTGGATCTGGTATCCTCGAATCCGAATTTTAAGAAGCTGTCCGATTTGTCCGAGAAGGATAAGATCGCTGTCACGTCGGTGAAAATATCGACGCAGGCGCTGCTGTTGCAGATGGCAACCGCCAAGAAGTTCGGCGAGGCAAACTTTGACAAATACGACTCGCTGACCGTGTCAATGCCGCATCCTGAGGCGATGACGGCGCTCATGTCCGGCGGCATCGGCATTAATGCACACTTCTCGTCTCCGCCATTTCAATACACAGAACTTGCCGATCCCAAAATTCACAAGGTTCTGAACAATTATGAGATTTTGGGCGGCCCCGCGACGTTTAACGTCGTGTGGAGTACCAGCAAATTCAGGAACGACAATCCGAAAGCGTATCAAGCCTTTTTCGAAGCCTTGAAAGAGTCGATCGACATCATCAACAGCGACAAGAAGAAAGCCGCTGAAACATACAAGCGAATGGCCAACACCAAGGAAACGGTCGAATTTCTGCTGGGTATTTTGAATGACCCGCTGGTGACGAATACAATCGAGCCGCACAAGACTCTGCCGATCGCGCAATTCCTCGCCAAAGTGAAACGCATCCCTGCCGCGCCAGAAAAATGGCAGGATATGTGGTTTCCCGAAATTCATAACCTGAAAGGCAGCTGACCCCGCCTTCAACAAGGCTTAGATCGCTGCCGGCTGCGATGCGGAAGGTCACTTTGCCTGCCCCAGTCAAAGATTGATCTTCCGTACCGTGGAGGCCAGGCGGTGCGGAAGTTGAGAATGCAACTAACCACGCGAAGCGTACGACGCTAATGAGAAGAGTGAGAATATGAAGACTTACAACATTGCCGCCATCCCCGGTGACGGCATCGGCACCGAAGTCATCGCCGCGGGAGTCGAAGTGCTGGATGCCATTGCCAAGTGGGACGGCAAGTTCACCTTTGCGTTCGACCATTTCGATTGGGGCGGAGAATACTACAAGAAGCATGGCCGCATGATGCCGGAGAATGGCCGGGAGCTTATTCAGAATCACGATGCGATCCTGTTCGGATCGGCCGGTCATCCGGAAATTCCAGATCACATCACCTTATGGGGGCTCCGTCTCGCGATCTGCCAGCCGTTTGACCAATACGCCAATGTCAGACCAACCCGCATTCTGCCGGGCATTACGTCGCCATTACGGAAAGTCACGGACAAAGAACTCGACTGGGTTATTATTCGAGAGAATTCGGAGGGTGAGTACGCCGGCGTCGGCGGTCGGGTCCATCAGGGATTACCGATCGAAGCGGCCACTGACGTTTCAATGTTCACGCGCGCAGGCGTCGAGCGAATCATACGTTTTGCATTTTGTCTCGCGCAGTCACGCCCGCGCAAATTGCTGACGGTCGTGACCAAGTCGAATGCGCAACGTCACGCCATGGTGATGTGGGATGAAATTGCCGTACAAATATCGAAGGAATTTCCCGACGTCACTTGGGACCGTATGCTGGTTGATGCCATGACAGTTCGCATGGTGATGCAACCCGAGTCTCTGGATACGATCGTCGCGACGAATCTTCACGCCGATATTCTGTCCGACCTTGCCGCAGCCCTGGCTGGATCACTTGGCATCGCGCCCACGGCAAATCTCAATCCCGAGCGCAATTTCCCATCAATGTTCGAACCCATTCACGGCTCAGCGTTCGACATCACCGGCAAAGGCGTTGCAAATCCTCTCGGAACTGTTTGGTGCGCCGTGATGATGCTTGAGCATCTCGGACAAATCTCAGCTGCGGACGCTCTCATGAAGGCGATCGAGCGTGTCACTGCCAACCCCCTGCTGCACACCCCTGACCTCGGCGGTAAAGCAACCACGGCAGACGTCACGTCCGGGATCATCGAGGCAGTTCGCGGCCTGAACAGCTAGGTTTACTTGCCATATTGCTGCAATCGTTGCGCCGCGCACGAAATGTTGCGCAACGATTGAGCGGCAATTGGCGGTCTAGAGCAGGCATCGATCAAATCGTTATGCCAGATCCCATCAGGGCGATCAGGCGCTGCCGAAAGAACCTAGCGATTTTCCGCCGCACACATAAAGCACCTGACCATTCATATAAAACGCCTCATCGGCAGCGAACACATGAACGGCATAAGCAACCTCGTCTGCCGAACCGATACGGGCGATTGGCTGCGCTTTCACCATGCGGTCCCAGACCTCTGGCTTCAAACCGCGCGTCAGCGGAGTATCGATGAACCCCGGCGCAACGCAATTCGATGTGACGTCAAATTTCCCAAGCTCGATCGCCATGGATCGCGTCAATCCGACGATTCCCGCCTTCGCGGCGGAATAATTCGCCTGCCCCGGGTTTCCGAGCCACGCACGTGACGAAACATTGACAATCCGTCCGCGCTTCTGCTCCATCATAATGCGGGCGGCTGCTTTGCTGAACAAAAAATACGATTTCAGATTGACGGCCAAAACCGAATCCCAGTCGGCTTCCGGCATCCGTGTCAGATAATTGTCTTTAACAATGCCGACATTGTTGACCAGAATATCCAGCGTCTTGAACTGCTCGACGGTCTTGGCAACCGCTTGATCGACTTCGGCGGAATTCGTCGCGTCCGCAACGATCGCGATCGCATCTCCCCCCTTCTCGACGATTTTGCCGACGGCACGATCCGCCGCCGCTTCATCACGATCGACGACGACAACCTTCGCGCCGTGGGCGGCAAGGCGATTCGCAATCGCCTCGCCGATTCCAGATGCTGCGCCTGTGACGAGAGCAACCCTATCTTGAACATACATTCTTTTCATACCCCCTTCACAGCGCTGGCCGCTTAGCTGCCCTTGAGATTATGGACATTCTCAAACCACATATCCTTCCAGCTATGCGGTGCCGCCTTGATGCGGCCGACCTTCTTCATGAACAGTACCGACTTCATGGTGTTTTCCGGCGTTTCTACGAACGTAATCTGCGGATCGCTGATAATTTTTACCACGTCATCCGCGGTGATCGACTTGTCCTTCGACAAGGTGAGATAGATCTTCGCCGCTCTCGGCTTGTCATTGTGGATGATATCGAGCGCCTTTTTGTAGGCCGCCAAAAATGCCGCATATGTTTTCGGGTTCTTTTCTTTGAAATCAGTCGTCGTCCAGGCCATCGTCAGCGTCGCCGGACCACCGAGAGTGTCGAAAGAATTCAGAATTGTATGGATCTCCGGCTTTTTAAGCTGAAGATACGTGAACGGTTGAGAGGTAAAACTGCAGGTGATTTCATTGTTCCCTGACAGGAGAGCAACCGAACCATCCGATTGCGACATCGCAACCGTCAGAGGATCGAGGCGCTCGTATTGAGCATCGCCCCATATCCTCGCTGCCTCCATTTGCAGGAAGACGGCCTGAGTCGATACCTTGATGGCCGGAACCACGATCTTTTCCGAGCCCTTGAAATCGCGCACCGATTTCAATCCAGGATCGCGACAGTTCAAATATTCAGGCTGGGAGCTTGTAGCAACAACGCCCTTGACCTTTCCGTTGCTCTTCGCCCACAGGGTGATGAACGGCGTGATGCCTGAAAATGCAAATTGCAATTCGCCAGCGAGCATAGCGTCGGTTGCAGAATTTCCACCAGCAAAGGTATGCCAAGATACAGGCACGTCTCCCAAACCCGACTTTTTAACCTCTGACTCGAGAAGCTTCTCGTGCTTCATTATCATTGTCGGCAGGAATGCCAGACTTTGCTGATCCGCCAACGCAATTTTTGAGACCTCCGCCTTGGCGGGAGCAACTAAACCAGCAACAAGAGAACTAATTACGAGTGACGCGATTTTTATCTTTGTCATTCCATCCTCCCTGCTTCGCTTACGCGAATGTGTTTCAATTCATAGAGCAGCCTCAGTTCCAAAAAGAGCAGTTACTTGACTCGACAATGTGCCACCGTTGCCGTGGCACAGTGCAATTTCCGCATTCTTGATTTGACGATCACCGGCGGTGCCGCGGAGTTGTTCGGCAGCCTCGATCATCGTGAAAATGCCGTACATGCCAGGATGAACGCAGGACAGGCCGCCACCATTGGTGTTGACCGGCAGCTTCCCGCCCGGCGCAATTGCACCATCAGCGACGAACCGCCCGCCCTCACCCTTGGGGCAAAAACCCAGATCCTCGAGAAACAGGAGCACGTTGATTGTGAAGGCGTCGTAGAGCTGAACGACATCCACATCCGACGGTTTCAAACCTGCCATTTCGAATGCGCGAACACCGGATTCGGCGGCAGCGGTCATCGTGAAATCAGGCATTGCTGAGATCTGACGATGCCATTGCGCAGCCGCGCCACCGAGAAAATAGATCGGCTTCTGCTTAAGATCCCGTGCCCGCTCCGAAGACACCATGATGACAGCGCCGGCTCCGTCGGTGACGAGACAGCAGTCACGTACGGTGAGTGGATCACACATCATGCGAGCGGAAAGCACCTCCTCGACGCTTGTCGGCTCGCGGCGATAGGCGAACGGCGTCAATTGCGCCCATTGCCGTGCCGCCACCGCTACCCGTGCAAGATCTTCCCGTGTCGTGCCGTATTCATGCATATGCCGCGCCGCGGCCAATGCATAAGCGGCAACAGGAAAGCGTGGTTTATAGGCGCCCTCATGGATCGGCATTTCGGCGCTTGTAGTATGCTTGCCCGCGCCCGTGCGGGAATTGCTGCCGTAACAAATCAGCGCGACGTCACACAGGCCGGCGCGGATCGCCATTGCTGCCTTCAATGCGTAGTCGATGAAGGAAGCGCCACCCAGATTGGTACTCTCCGCGATCTTCGGCTTCAGACCGAGATATTCGCCAACCGTAAGCGTGGGAAAGAAATTGACCAGGTTTGCCGTAAACAGTCCGTCGACATCGGTCAGCTTCAGGCCAGCGTCATCCAATGCTTTTGCCGTAGCTTCGGCGAGCAATTCCAGATGTGTTCGTCCCGGCGCTTCGCCGATGCCCGCCAGTCCCGTCCCGACAATGGCAGCGCTACCTCGAAGTGGATGTTTTTGCATGTTGACGCGACCTCACGCGGGTTCAAAGAAAACGGCGAACTGCTCGCCAGCCTTACGAATGGCGCCGGCGACTTTCATGCCGATCTTGACTTCGCTGGGATCAATTCCGGTGATCTGCGTCATGAGCCGGGGCCCTTCAGCCAACGTCACCATCGAAAGGTTGTAGTCGCCTCCCTTATCGGGAGCCTGTCGAATGGTCGTCGTCGAATAGACCTCTCCCTTGCCGCTGGCTTCAATGCACTTCAAATCACTCGATCCGCAGACCGGGCAAAGAGCGCGCGGATAAAAGATATGCGACGAGCACGAGGCGCAGGATTGGATAAGGATTTTTCCAGCATCGAGTCCCGACCGGAAAACTTTTTCAGGTCCGTCGCCTGAAAAATGTTTGGCGTCATAAGTGCTCATCGGAGCCCTTTCCTCTTGTTCGCGGACTAATGAGCCGCTTCTTTCATCATGTTCTTGGCAATGATGATCTGCTGAATCTGACTTGTTCCCTCGTAGAGGCGGAACAGCCGAACATCGCGATAAAAGCGTTCGACTTTGAAGTCGGCGATATAGCCCGACCCTCCGTGTATCTGGACGGCCCGGTCGGCTACGCGGCCCAGCATTTCCGTCGAGAATAATTTTGAGCATGATGCCAGCGTCGTGACGTTTTCGCCGGCGTCGCGGCGCTTGGCAGAATCGAGAACCATGCACCGCGCCGCATATGTCTCCATGCGGCTATCGGCGAGCATCGCCTGCACAAGCTGAAATTCGGCAATAGCCTTGCCGAACTGCTTGCGGCTCATCGCATAGTTCAGGCTGTCCGCGATTAGCCGCTCGGCCGTGCCCACACAGGCAGCCGCGATATGCAGCCGTCCGCGATCCAGTACCTTCATCGCCGTCTTGAAGCCTTTATTTTCCTCGCCGCCAAGCAATGCCTCCTTGGGCACGCGGCAATCATCGAAGATCACGTCGCAGGTGTGGCTGCCTTTCTGGCCCATCTTCTTGTCGATTTTCCCAAGGCTCAAACCCGGCGTGGACGCATCGACAAGGAAAGCCGAGATGCCTGCCGCGCCTTCCCCGCCGGTTCGGGCAAACACAGTGAAGAGACCGGCTTCCGGTGCATTGGTGATGAAACGTTTGGTGCCATTGATGACGTAGCAGTCGCCATCGCGGACGGCTCGCGTACGAACGGACGCGGAATCGGAACCGACATTCGGCTCCGTCAGACAAAATGAGCCGATGATTTCGCCGCTGGCCAGGCGCGGAAGATAGCGCTGGCGCTGCGCCTCTGTCCCATCCATGACAAGGCCTTGCGATCCTATGCCAATCGTGGTGGCAAACGCCGATCGGAATGCGCAGGATGCCCTCCCCACCTCCATGAGAACGAGCGCCTCCTCCTCCATCCCGAGACCAAGACCGCCATACTCTTCAGGGATAGTGAGAGAGAACAGGCCAACCTCTTTCATCTCGGAAAGTACGTCGGGCGGAACGCGATCTTCCGCCTCCATGCGATCTTCGTTCGGAATGAGTCTCTCGGTTACGAACCGGCTGACAGTATCGAGAAGCTGCTGGAATGTTTCTTGATCGAGCGCCATCACATTCCTTTCGGGATTTCAGCGGCCTGCCACGAACGAGGCTGGACTGGAGAGATGAACCATCTGCACCCCCTCCGCGAGTTGCTTCAACCTGTCGCCAAGATCTTGAATCATGCCGGGTTGAATGCGGCTGGAAGGGCCACCGCAGGTGAACGCAAGAACTTGACCATCTGGAAGACGCAGAGGCACACCGACTGCGTTGATATTCGGCTCCCAATCACCAATCGTCGAGCAATAGCCGAACTTATTGTACTCCTCGCAAGCCGCCTCGATCCCTCGCTTGAGACGCGGCCAATTTTGCGGATAAGCAGCCTTGATCTCCGAGAGAAGCTGCGCGCGCTCGCTTTCCGAAATCGCTGCAATATAAGCGCGCCCCGATGAAGTGGTAGCAATCGGAATACAGGATCCGACATCCAGCGGCAGCGTGACAACGGAGCGATTTCGCACGCGCTCGACAAAGATGATGTGAAGCATATCGCGGGCACCGAGAGAAACGGTGCCGCCGCTGTAATCCGCCAGCTCCTGCATCGCAGGCCGGGCCATCTGCCTGATGCCAAGATTGGCCAGAACCGGGTAGCCAAGGCTCAGCACATGCGGATGCAACCGAAACCGGCCGGTCTCGCTGCAATTGCTTAAGTAACCCAGATAACGCAGCGTGTGAGTGAGGCGCGTCACCGTGGCTTTTGCCAATCCGGTTCGCCGGGCCAGTTCAAGATTTGTAAGTGTATCGTCGCCGGGCTTGAAAGCACTCAGCACGCTAAGGCCTCTCGCCAACGCCGTGATCAAATAGCGGTCTTCACCCGCTGATTTCTTCGTCTTTGCTTTTTGAGGTGCGCGCGGCTCTTTGACATGTGCATTTGCTTTGCGAGATGCGGCCGGCGAACGGCCTTTCACCTCGACAGGTGCTCGCTGCAAATCTTTGCGCTCTTTCCTCACCCCAGACCACGCAAGTTAGTTCTTCTTGCCAGGAACTATGACAGTCCGTAGATTTGTGGTCAAGAATTATAAAACTACGTTTCATCTGATGAAACTGCAAGGAGGACGCTGAAGATGCAGCCCGTCTTGGTTGAACAACCTGCGCCTGGAATTACGCTTCTCCGCATCAATCGCCCGCAGGCTCGTAACGCTCTCAATCTTGAAGTACGACGCTTGATGGCTTCACAGATTGCGACATTCAACGCCGATGCCGACATGCGATGCCTTGTCATCGCAGGCAGCGATCAAGTTTTTGCCGCCGGTGCCGATATTGCTGAAATGGCAGATGCCGGACCGATTGATATGATGGAACGTGCGCCACATCAGCTCTGGCAGGCGCTCACTGCGTGTTCGAAACCTATCATTGCCGCCGTCAACGGGTTTGCACTCGGAGGCGGATGCGAGCTTGCCATGCACGCCGACATCATCGTCGCGGGCGAGAGCGCTCGCTTTGGTCAGCCCGAGGTCAAGATCGGCATCATTCCCGGCGGCGGCGGAACGCAACGCCTGATCCGCGCCATCGGCAAATACAAAGCAATGCGCCTGATGCTGACGGGAGAATTCATCAGCGCCACGGAAGCAGACACCATGGGCATGGTGAGCCTCGTCGTTCCTGACAAGGAGACCGAGCAACGCGCGATAGAAATGGCGGCACGAATCGCATCGATGCCGCAACTCGCGGTTCAGATGATCAAGGAAGTCACGCTGGCAGGCGCAGACATTGCACTTGATGCCGGGCTCCAACTCGAACGGCGAGCGCTGCATGTCCTTTTCGCTTCGCGGGACAAAGGCGAGGGAATGCACGCCTTCCTCGAAAAACGTCCTCCCCACTTCTCAGGCAGGTAATTGACCATGGCATCGACCGTTGAAAAACCAGACCTTACCGTTGGCGTGGTCGGCACCGGCACAATGGGGCGCGGAATCATCCAGGTGACGACCGCTGGCGGCATGCGCGTGATCATTTACGATTCCAAAACAGGGGCTGCCGACGAAGCGAAAAAATTCGTCTCCACGATGCTGGAACGCCTCGCTGAAAAGCAAAAAATGACGCCGGACGAGGCCAAGGCTGCGATAGACCGCATACTGGTCGCCAAAGACCTGAAAGACCTTGCCTCATGCGATGTCGTCGTTGAGGTTATCGTCGAAAAGCTCGAAGCCAAGCAGGCCCTCTTCTCAGAGCTGGAAAAGATTGTCCGGCCGGACGCCATCCTGGCAAGCAACACGTCTTCGCTCTCGATCACGTCCATCGCCTCACACTGCAAGCACCCCGAGCGTATCGGCGGTCTTCATTTCTTTAATCCCGTGCCGTTGATGAAACTGGTCGAAGTGATTGGCGGCGCGCGAACCGCGCCATGGGTGATCGAGAACCTGACGAGCCTCGGAAAGCGGATGACGCGGCAACCGGTCGTCGTCGCGGATAGCCCCGGATTCCTCGTCAATCACATCGGCCGGGCCTTCGTCCCGGAATCGCTGCGCATCGTCGATGAAGGCATCGCCTCGCCTGCGCAGATCGACGCCATCATGAAAGACGCGGCGGGATTCCGCATGGGCCCATTCCAGCTCTTCGACATGGTCGGTGCCGACGTCGCGCATCCGGTGATGGAGTCGCTTTACGATCAGTTTTATCAGGAACCGATGTACCGCCCCTCGCCGACTGCACGGCGGCTCGTCGAGGCTGGAATGCTTGGCCGGAAAACCGGTGCCGGATTCTACCGCTATCAGGATGGGAATGCGGAAGTCCCTGCCGAGCCCGCAAGACCGTCCCTCAAAGAGAAGGTTGCAGTCTGGCTTGGAGACATGGACGAGAATTCCGCCTCAATGCTGCGGAAACTGCTGACCAACGCCACAATCGAGAGTGGTAAAAAGCCTAGCGATATTGCGTTGTGCATAATTGCGCCGATCGGCCCAGACATGGCGAGCTCCATTAAATCGGAGCAACTCGATCCGTCCCGCACCGTTGCCATCGACACGCTGTTTAGCGTCGACAAGCGATGCACGATCATGACAAGTCCCGCCACAGCGCCTCGCTATCGCGACGCGGCGATAGCGATATTTGATACCAACCACCCCGTGACTGTGATCAATGACAGCCCCGGCTTTGTGGCGCAGCGCGTCGCGGCAATGATCGTCAATGTCGGCTGCACCATCGCCCAGCTCGGCATCTCTCCGCCGGCCGACATCGATCTTGGCGCCAGGCTTGGTCTCGGCTATGCGCTTGGACCGCTGGAGTTGGGCGACAAGCTCGGCCCGGCCCGCGTGCTCCAGATTCTCGATGCTCTTTACGCATTTTATCGCGAGCCTCGCTATCGGGCGAGCCCGTGGCTGCGACGTCGCGCGAATCTCGGCCTCTCTCTGCGCGCGCCGGAACAAATGACATGACGGAAGAAGCTGTCGTCGTCACCGGGGCCAGCCGCGGGATTGGCCTTGCCCTCGTCGAACATTTGGCGCGTGAGAAACACAAGATCATTGCCATCTCGAGAAGCGCACCCGAGCAGCCGATACCTGCTGAGTTCGTCTCGATCGATCTGGCCGACGCCGCATCCGCTCGCGAAAAACTGAGGGAAATTGCTTCACGCTATACCGTTACGCGCCTCGTCAATAATGCCGGCGCTCCGTATCCCGAATTGCTGGATGACGTCACGCTCGAGAACTATCAGGCCGCGATGGATATCAATCTTCGGGCAGCGTTGCTCTGCACACAGGCCTTTCTTCCTGCGATGCGCAAGTCCCGCTTCGGTCGCATCGTCAACATATCGAGCCGCGCCGCGTTGGGAAAAGAAATGCGCGCCTCTTATGGCGCGGCGAAAGCCGGCCTCATAGGCTTTACCCGCACATGCGCTCTCGAGCTGGCGTCCGCAGGCATTACGGTGAATGCCGTCGCGCCCGGCCCCATTGCAACCGAACTTTATCTTCGCAACAATCCGAGCGACGAGAAATCGCTGAAAGCCGTTTCTTCTCGCATTCCCATGCAGCGCCTCGGCCGGCCCAATGAAGTCGCTGCTGCGATATCATTTTTCCTGAGCGATGCGGCTTCCTACGTCACAGGCCAGGTCCTGTACGTTTGCGGCGGCACGAGCGTCGGAGCCGCCCATTTATGAGCGAGCATCCCGAAAGATTTGACGCGCTCTTCCAACCTCGCGGCATCGCCCTCATCGGCGCGTCAGCGGATCTGACCCGTATCGGAGGCCAGCCTATCAAGGCGCTGCAGTCCGCCGGTTATGCGGGGCGTATTTATCCCGTCAACCCGAAATATGAAGCCATCGCCGGCATACCTTGCGTAGCCGATATCGCAAACATCGATGGCCCATGCGACCTCGCCATCATCGCCGTTCGCGCGGATATGGCGGCGGACGCAATCATCAAATGCGGGGCCAAGGGAATTAAATTCGCAATCGTCCTCAGCGGCGGCTTCAGGGAGATCGGCGAGAGCGGCAAGGCTCAAGAGGAAGCGCTCGTCGCCGCGGGGCGAAAGGCCGGCGTCCGCATCATCGGACCGAACTGTCAGGGAATGCTTGCCGTACACGATAGGGTCTTCGCTGTATTCGGATCCATCGCGGGCGAGACCGACCTGCGTGCCGGCAACGTATCGCTGTGTTTTCAAAGCGGCGGCGTTGGCTTCGCCATCGCAACGCTATGCGACTCTCTTGGTATCGGCCTTCGGCATTGTGTCTCGACGGGAAACGAGGCGGATATCAAAGCACCAGAATTGATCGAAGCCCTTCTCGAAGATCCTGAGACATCAATTGTGGGTACATATCTTGAGGGCGTGGCGGATGGCCGCGCGCTGATGGCTGCTGGCGACAAGGCCATGCGGCTCGGCAAGCCCGTCCTGCTCTGGAAGGGCGGCAAAAGCGAAACCGGCGCAAGGGCCGCTGCCTCCCATACCGCACAGTTGACCGGAAGCTACGACATCTTCCGATCTGCCTGCAGCCAGGCCGGCATTATCGAGGTCGAGGATTCCGAGGAAATGGCCGATCTCATTCGCGCCTTCTCCCCAGGACGGCTGCCGGACGGTCAGACCGTGGGCGTGATCGGCATATCGGGAGGCATGGGAATTGTGTTCGCCGACGCCGCCATTGCGCATGGCTTGGAGCTCCCAGCGTTCAGCGACACAACGGTCGAAACGCTGACGCGCATCATCCCAAGCTTCGGTTCCTCGGCCAATCCGGCAGACGTCACAGCATCCGTCTTCAACGACGCTGCCATCCTGACGAAAGCTATCCAGGCTATTCTGGATGATCCCTGCATTCACCAGCTTTGCTTGCTGTTGGCCTCCGTACCCGATCCCATCGCCACTCAGATCGCTGAGGTTGTGATTGCGGCGGCAGCTGGCAGTCCCAAACCCATTCTTATCGGCTGGTCGCTCAAACGCCGGCGCGCGGAGAACGCCTACGCCCTGTTCGAGGCGGCAGGCATTCCGATATTCCAAACGCCCGGTCGTACCGCACGCGCCGCTGCGGGCTTGGCCCGATACGCCGCCATGAAAGCGTCGTACCGGCCGATGTCCGGCGCAATTCAACACCATGCACTGGCTCCGCAATTAAAGGGAGAAACGACACTTGACGAGCAAGCAAGCAAACGTCTGCTCGCATCGTATGGTGTACACACGCCTCGAGAAGTTCTGGTGCAACTCGATCAGGATCTGGCAGAGCGTATCGCCGGCCTGACCTATCCGATGGTGGTGAAAATCGTCTCGGAAGATATCCCACACAAAACCGAAGCGGGAGGTGTCATCCTCAATCTTCCCGATCGTCAGGCGGTCGAACTTGCAGCCGCCCGCGTCGTGGCAAATGCTAAAAATTATAAACCCACTGCAAAAATCAGCGGTGTGCTCGTTTCCGAAATGATTGGCGATGCCAGCGAAATGATCATCGGGGCCGTCAATGACGAAGCGTTCGGGCCGGTGATTGTTGTCGGGTTCGGCGGAATATTTGCAGAGGTTCTGAAGGACACAACTTACAGGATTGCGCCATGCGACCCGGCGACTGCCCGGCAGATGCTCGAAGAACTGCAGGGCTACGCTATTCTTAACGGCGCCCGCGGAAAACCGATGGCTGATGTGGATGCCCTGGTATCCGCAATCGTCGCAGCCTCAAATCTCGTTTGGGATCTGCGAGATCAGATCAAGGAGATGGACATCAATCCCCTCCTTGTTCGACCTAAGGGCCAAGGGGTGCTGGCTGCCGACGCGCTTATCGTTCCTATCGAACAGAAAGCGAAAACCCTCGACATAATCGCAACGCCAGCAATCTGAAGAATGCGGGACAATACCACTGCGAGGGAAACGCTTATGTCGATCCGGACGCTATAAGCGACCACTCAATGCCGACTTCGTACTTCCCATCTGCACCAAAAGCTGACATTCGCGTTGAGACACCCGATGCCACATCGTCAGCAGCTATTACCCCGTGCCGATTCTTCGACAAGTGTTGACGCCATTTGTGCGGTTGCGGCCGACAGAGTCCAGCCTAGATGCCCGTGCCCGGTATTATAAAAAATGCCAGGCGTGCGGCTTTTCCGGACAGTCGGCATCATATCGGGCAGCATGGGGCGCAATCCAGCCCACGGTATGACCCGGCGCGTGCTCATTCCGGGAAACAAACGGCGAGACCAGTCAACCAGCGGCTTCACCCGATCCGACCGAATATCGAGATTGAAGCCATTAAACTCCGCCGTGCCGGCAACGCGGAAGCGATCGGCACCAAGTCGACTGGTCACGATCTTCGCCGCATCGTCGAGCAGGCTGACCTGTGGTGCGGATTCCTGGCTCTGCGCATCATCCAGACAGACCGTGATCGAATAACCTTTCACCGGGTAAACATTCACACGATCACCAGCCATGCGGGCGATTTGGCGACTCCCCACGCCAGCGCAGACGATGACGCGGTCAAACTCCAGATTTTCAACTCGGCCTATTTCGGAATCGGGCTGAACCGCAAGAATGGCCGTCACCTTGCCGGCGCGACTCTGCAAATCGGTCACCGCAGCCTGATTGATAAAGGTTGCGCCCCGGCGCTGGCAGGAATGCGCGAGCCCCGACGTAAATTTGTGAATGTCCCCGGTCGCATCGGACGGCGTATAGAAACCGCCGTGGAAATCCCTCTTTAACGTCGGCTCGATGTGCTGGATCTCTTCATTCGTAACTGCCCGGCGTTCGAGCCCACTCTCGTTCAGAATCTTGTTCACCTGTTCCGCACGGCTGAAGCCGGCTGCGTCATGATAGAAATGGAGAATCCCGCGCTTCTCAAGATTGAAGTCTATCTTCTCCCGCTCAGCGATATCGAATAAATGCACCCGGGCCTCGAGCGCGAGCCGAACCGTCGCCGCTGTATTGTCACGATACTTAGGGATCGCGGCAACGAACTCACCAAGCCAGGAATATTTGTGCCAGGATGGCCGCAAATTCATGAGAAGCGGGGCGTTCTGCTTGAACATCCATTTCATGCCCTTGGCGACTGTCTCCCAGCTATTCCAGACCTCAGCATTACTTGCGGATAATTGCCCGCCGTTTGCGTAAGACGTTTCCATCGCTGCGTAAGGCTGTCGGTCGATCACCGTCACAGAATGCCCACGCGTCAACAATGCGTCAGCAGTCGTGACGCCTGTAATTCCCGAGCCAATAATTGCAATTTTCATAGTGCAGATCCCACGTTGATAGGCGATCGACCGTCGATCGCTTCGCCCCATCTGTCGCGGGTACCTGAGAGTTTTGCCGGACGAATCCGGTTATCCCCTTCGGTGGGCGTAAAACGCCTCTCTCCAGATTGTCCAACTGCACGGTCCTTGTGCCTGAGAGTTTATTGGGGGTTGCTCCTTCGACGTCGCTTGCGCGAGCTCTCCCGAACAGTTTTTGGACATTTATGATTAGATATCTTTCAAAGACAGCAGTCCGTTATCAATCCTCCTCTGCAAGATGCACCACAGGCAAACTAAACCGCGGAGTTCTCGGTGACCACCGAAGCGAACTTCGCAAAAAATTCTCCGGCCAATTTCTTTGCCGTGGCATCGATCAGGCGGCCGCCGAGCTGAGCAAGCTTCCCGCCGACATCTGCCTTGGCCTCATATGCGAGATGCGTTCCATCCGGATGATCGGACAGTGAAACTTTTGCATTCCCCTTCGCAAAGCCAGCCGCTCCGCCCTGTCCCTCACCCGTTATCGTATAGCCAATCAGCGGACTGATATCGCTGAGCGTCACCTTGCCGCTGAACGATGCTTTGATCGGACCGATCTTGAGCGTCGACTTGGCCGACATCTCATTGTCGGACACTTTTAGAAGTTCAGTACAACCCGGAATGCATTGGGCCAGAACGGATGGATCGTTCAATGCGCTCCAGACCGTTTCGCGCGACGCGCAGATGATCTCTTCTCCGCCCAGATTCATTCCATTCTCCTGTTACAACGATGCCGACCGAGTTTTGCTTTCATCCCCGCGCGAGTTGATCAGAGCCCATAGTTTCGGCGGGGTAATCGGCAGGTCTTTCGGCTCGACGTCAAAATCTCTCAAGGCGTCGGCAATAGCATTGCCGATAACACCTGCGACCGGTGCGATCGCATCCTCTCCTGCTCCCTTGAAGCCGAGCGGATTGCGCGTCGTTCTCGTGAGATCGAGGGCAAACGCCCGGACGTGCCGGAAATCCGTTGCCGTCGGCATCAGATAGTCGGCAAGTGAACCGGTCATGAGTTGCGCGCGATCGTCGTAGACAAGCTGCTCCAGAAATACGCCGCCTAGTCCCTGGACGATCGCACCGATCTTCTGGCCATGAACGATCATCGGATTGACCATGCGGCCAACATCTTCCATGGCCACGTAGTCGAGGACTTCGACATGGCCCGTAGCGATATCCACGGCAACGTGAGCCGCATGCGTTCCGTAGCCAAATGGCTTGTTTTTCGTGCCGAAAGTTCCCTCGGATTCAACGCTATTACCGGCAAGACGAACGATCTCGGCAAGCGACAGCATTCTGTCGCCATCGCGAATGAAGCCGTCTTCATAAGCAACATGATCCGGCGCGACAGACCAGGCTTCGGCAGCAATGGATTTGATCTTTGCGATCAAATGGCCTGCCGCATCGGCGATGGCGTTACCACCCATGATGATGGAGCGCGAATGAAAGGAGCCGAATCCTTCATCCAGCAGTGTCGTTGACCCGTGCAGGACCTTGATCCGCTCCATCGGAATGCGCAGTTCGTCCGCACAAATCTGAGCGAGCGCCGTCTCGATACCCTGGCCCAACGCGCAGGAGCCGATGAAAACCGTCACATTTCCGTTCGGCTCAATGCGAATCCTCGCATTTTCCTTCGGGCCGGCACCGCTGCTGTCGACAAAACAGGAGATACCAAGACCATGATAGCGACCGTCGTTTTCCTTGCCGCGGATCGCATCCTTGTCTTTCCAACCAATTGCCTGAGCACAATCGTTCAGCAATTTGAGATAGTCGCCATGATCGTAGGATGCCGGTCCTTCGTAAGGAACAAGCTGACCAATATCGAATGGAAGCTCGTCAGAACGGATCAGGTTGGTCTGACGAAACGCCAATGGGTCGATGTTCAGGCGCTTCGCAACCATGTCAAACAGCCGCTCGCGGAAGAACGTCGATTCAAACCGGCCCGGCCCGCGATAGCTGCCCGCCGGCGTTTTGTTGGTGACGACAGCCGAGACCTCGAAGGAAACATTCCGCACGCGATAGGGACCGGCCAAAAACTGAGCCGTTCTGGAGGCGAGAATTCCGCCTGTCGTCCCCATATAGGCGCCGATATCCGCAGTAACGCTTCCACGAATCCCGAGAATCTCGCCATTTTTCCGACATGCGATTTCGACATCGCAGTAAGTTTCCCGCGAATGATTGGTCGCCATCATGTGCTCGCGGCGGTCTTCCTGCCACTTCACGGGGCGGCCAACCAACCGAGCAGCAAACGGAATCAGAAAATCCTCAGGATAGAACTCGCCACGGACACCGAAACCGCCACCGACATCCAGCTCGATCAGATCAATTCCGGTTTTCGGGAGACCGAGAAGATTGGCGAGCACATTCCGATTGAAGAACGGCACTTTTGCCGCCCCCCACACCGTCAAATGGTCGGTCAGTACATCCCACTTCGCCAGCAACCCCCGCATTTCCATCGGCATGGCCGTATGGCGCTGGATTGCGAATGTTTCTCTCAATACGCAATCAGCGGAGCCAAACGCCGCGTCGGTATCCCCTCGGGACGCGCTATATTTCGCAGCAGTGTTCGTATTGGCGACTTCGAAGAGCCTCGCGCTCTGATCACTGCCCGCGACTTCTACTGACGGGACCGGCTCGATCTCCTCGATCTCGACAAAGACCAACTCCGCGGCATCCTCGGCGATGGCTTGGGTGGACGCCAGAACCACCGCCACAGGTTCGCCGACATAACGAACTTTATCGTGCGCAATCACCGGCTGGCGGAAAGTATCACCGCCTTCGATCGGGGCAATTCTGATCGGGATAACACCGATCGGTTTGGGAATGTCATTCGCCGTGATGACGGACACGACGCCATCCAACGCAAGCGCTGCGCTGGAATCGATATGGCGAAGATATCCGTGCGCAATCTGGCTTCTGACGATAACGGCATACAGGCAATCGGGAAGATGCATGTCATCGACAAAGCATCCTTTCCCCTGCAGCAGCCGCTCATCCTCGACCCGCAAAATGGAGCGCCCGACATAGTTGTTCGGAAACCCGCTCATCTGGACTTAGCCTTCGCTGCGGCGGCAAGCGCATCCCGTGCGGCCACGATGGCCTCAACAATCGGGAAGTAGCCCGTACACCGGCAGATATGCCCCGAGAGAACTTCGACGATACGTTCGTCGGATGCAGCCGGCTCGCTCGCAAGCAGAGCGTCTGCCGTCATGAGAATTCCAGGCGTACAGAAGCCACATTGCAGGCCGTGACTTTCGCGGAAAGCCGACTGCAAGGGCGAGAGCACGTCATCTTTCGCCAATCCTTCAACCGTCCGCACCTCCCAGCCCTGCGCTTGCACAGCAAGCATCAGGCAGGAACGGACGGCATCGCCATTGACGTTGACAGTACAGGCACCACAAACGCCATGTTCGCAGCCGATGTGAGTCCCCGTGAGGCCAAGGTCATGACGCAAAAAATCCGCAAGCGTGCGGCGCGGCTCAACCTGAGCCGTATACTGAACGCCGTTCACGGTAAGGGTTACGTCCACCTTGCTCACATCGTTACTCCGCGCGGGAAAGCGTCTGCTTGATGGCCCGGCCCAGAAGCGTGGAGAAAACAGCCCTTCGATATTCCGGCGGTGCATGAGGATCGTGCGGCGGATCGATTTCCTCGGCAGCCAAGGCCAGCACCGACCCGAGATCATCATCGATCCGCAGGCCGTTCAGCGCAGCCTCGGTCTGCGGCAACGTCATTGCCGAATCCCCCACTCCGAAGCCCACAACACGTGACGACGAGAACTTTCCGTCATCAATCTCAAAATGAAGACAGACGCCGGCGAGCGCGAAGTCGCCCTGCCTGCGTGAGAATTCCTTGAAAGCCCACCGTCGGCTGGATGTCCAAAGCGGCAAACGAACTCCGGTGATGATCTCATCCGCACCGAGATCGGTGGAAAGCAGGCCTTGAAAGAACCCGTGGGCCGGCATCGACCTCTGCCCGTCAGGCCCGGCGATATCGATTACCCCATCCAATGCCAGCACGGTTGCGGGGCATTCTGCGGCGGGATCGCAATGCGCGAGGCTTCCTCCGATCGTGCCACGATTGCGGATTTGATAGTGCGCAACATGGGAAATCGCTTCGCGCAGAAGCGGATGGGTAGACGCGACGTCATGGCTTTCAAGAATATCACACCAGCGGACCAGCGCGCCAATCTTCAACTCCGAGGAACTGACCTCAATCGACTTCAGTTCTCCTATGCGCCCAATATCGATCAAGATGGAGGGCGTCAGCAATCGATAGGCCATCATCGGAATGAGACTTTGGCCACCGGCGAGGATCTTGCCGTCTCCTTCGCTTTCGACAAGCAGCCTCACGGCGTCTTCGACGCTTTCTGCCTGCTGATAGCCGACGACGGGCAGTTTCAATGATGGCTCCCAATCCGTATCTGTACGCCAACGATCAGATCGAAGCGGCTTCCGCCTTCAGTCCCGGCTGATACAGCTCAACCTTCAGACCATCGAGATCGGCGATGTAAATCGTCAGCCCGTACGGACCATCATGCAGATCAGTGAAGAACGGCACACCGTCTTTCTTGAGGCGATCGCGCATGGCCCTGACATCATTCACCTCGAAGGCAACATGATCAATTTGCCGGTGATCAGGCTTGCGACCAGCAACTAGGGCAATACCCTGTTCGAATGCCGCAAAGGTCCGCCCGTCCGCCAGCGGCTTGGCTGGGCGGACCACAAATCCGAGTTTCTCGGTGTAGAATTTCACGGACTTCTCGAGATCCTCGACCATGAAGAGAGCGTGCCCATAACTCAGCACGCGCGGCTTGTCTGAATTCGTCTCCATGAAACTCTCCTCATCCGGGCGCTAGTGGGCGACCAACACACCCTTGGCCTCGAACTCATCTCGTATTTGTTTGACGTAAGCCTGAAATTCCATGCTCTCATGGGATGTTCGCCAGTTTCGCGGGCGCGGCAGCTCAACCTTCAAGTCCAGATCGATCTTGCCCGGACGCGGCGACATGACCAGCACCCGGTCGGCCAGGAATACGGCCTCCTCAATGCCATGCGTAATGAAGAGCACGGTGTTGTTCACCCGGAGCCACATACTCTGCAGATCCATGATCATCTGCTCGCGAGTCAGCGCATCGAGCGCACCAAACGGCTCGTCCATCAGCAATAGCCCCGGCTCCTGAATCAGGGCGCGGCAAATGGCGGCTCTCTGTCTCATACCGCCCGAGAGCTCAGAAGGGTACTTGTTCGCAAACTGGCCAAGGCCAACCTGTTCGAGTAGCGCAAGCGCGCGAGCTTTATGGGCCTCGACATCGAGCTTCTTGATTTCGATCGGAAGCAGCACGTTTTCAAGGATCGTCCGCCAGTAGAGCAACAGGTCCGACTGGAAAACGACGCCGACTTTGGGGTGCGGCCTGTCGATCGGATCACCGTCGATCAGAATCTGACCGGACGTAGGATCGATCAGCCCCGCCAGCAGCGACAAAAGCGTGCTCTTGCCGCATCCGCTCGGTCCAACCACCGCGACGAAGTTTCCCGGATCGAGCCTGATATCCACCTTCGTCAGCGCGCAGACATCCTCGTTCTGCCGCGTCTGGTAGGATTTGGAGAGCTGAGTGACTTCAACCACAGCGCCGGTTTGGCTCGGATTCAACATGTCAGGCCTCCTCGCTGGCCGGGCTTCGTCAAACAGTCGAATCGCGCTTGTAGACGACGCGACCCTCTATGAAATCGACAATGTAGTAGAAGATCACGCCGAGGCCGGAGATCGCGACAACGGTGGCAAAATTCAATGTCGTGTCGAACTGCGCGTTGGCCTGAAGCTGCAGATAACCGAGGCCCCGCTCTGCCGCGACATATTCACCGATAATCGAACCAATGACAGCCAACGACACGGCCATCTTAAAGCCAGCAAAAATGCTCGGCAGAGCGGCCGGTAATCTCACCTTGCAGAAAGTCTGCCACTCATTCGCGCCCATCGACCTCACAAGGCTGACTAGGTTCTTGTCCAGCGCATTGAGGCCCACAACCGTCGAGATCACGATCGGAAAAAGTGAGATCAGAAAGGCCAGCCAAATCTTGGGCGCCCAACCATAACCCAGATAAAGGACAAGCAGTGGCGCGAGCGAGACCTTCGGCACTGTCTGGAGTGCAACCAGAATAGGGTAAACCGCCCGCTCGAAAGTCCGCGAATAAAAGATGGCCAACGCCAGCGGGATCGCGACCAGAACTGCCAGACAAAAGCCTGCGAGCACTTCAGCAGAAGTGACGACGGCATTCGAACTCAGCAATTGGAAATCGCGGTAAAATCTCAACGCGATGGAAACAGGTGTCGGAAGAACGAATTCCGATATTCCCGCCAGAGGAACCAGCACCTGCCACAGCAACAGCAGGAAACCTGCGAAGAGCAAGGCTGCGTACTTTTCCAGCCACCCGCCAAATCCGCCTTTCCTGATGCGCGTCATCACGTCCCACTCAAGAAGTTCAATTATGATCTCATCATGTGATCACAGTTTCAGCTTGTCAAGCAAATGTCACTCTTTGTCGTCCCGCAAAAGCAAAGAGGCGACCGCTTCACGATCGCCTCCCTATTGATCAACCTGCGCCTTCGTTAGGCAACCTCGAAGATCGCGTCGACTTCAACAGGCACATTTCGCGGAAGCGAATAACAACCCACCGCTGCGCGTGCGTGCTTTCCAGCTTCCCCAAATACGGACACCATGAGGTCGGACGCACCATTCAACACCTTCGGGTGATCACCAAACTCCGGTTCGGCATTCACGAATCCACCCAGGCGCACAACACCGACAACTTTCCCGAGGTCGCCGCCAAGCGCATGCTTGAGCTGCGACAGAATGTTTATCGCACAAAGCCTGGCTGCGACCTGGGCCTCCTCGACCGAATAGGTCGAGCCGACCTTGCCCGTATACTTGTCTTTCCCGCCCTCGCTTGGAACCTGCCCTGAAATGTAGATCTGGTTTCCGACCCGGCGCGCCGGAACATAATTGGCTGAAGGTGCCACGACATTGGGGAGAACAATTCCCAACTTTGCGAGATTGTCTTCAGCGCTCGACATTCCTTTTCCTTTCCGGGGAAACTTAGTTTGAAAATTCGAACAGCGGATTATTTGCGAAGAGCAATTCCGCGCCATGGGTGCTTTTCACGGTGATCAGCGCCTGCTTGGTGTTTCTGATATCCGTGATGATAGCCCGTTTAACGCCACCGGCGTTCGACGCCTTTAGCTCCTGCAGAATGACGCGATGCGCCGAAGCGTCCCATGGCATGGAGGGAACCAACAGCGACATGTACATTGTGGGGCCACACTGGAGCCAAAGCGATTCGATCAGAGGGAGCAAAACCTCCGACTTCGATGCAGCATAAAGATCGAAATGAAATTTTTGATTCAAGGACAAGCAATCGAGAATGTTTCGTTTGTTGATCGCCTGAATCAGCGCTTTGTTGACTGCAGACAATTCGGAGATCAGCGCTGCATTGGCATTCTTCACCGCCAACTCCGCCGCCGAGCCTTCCAACAGTTCGCGGACGGCAAACAGATCTGACAGCTTCTCGATGCTGAGCCGCGGCACTTTGACGGAGCCGCTCTCTGTTTCTTCGAGTGCATTTGCAGCTACCAGCCGGCTCATCACCTCACGCACAGGCATCGGGCTGGTCCCAAGACTGGCGGCCACCTTCCGAAGGCTCATCACCTGTCCCGGCAAGAAGGCGCCAACCATCAATCCACGGCGCATGTACTGGAGAACCTGCTCATGCACGTGGCCGCGCTCACGCTTGACTGGGCTCTTCTTCTCTTTGCCCTTCAATTTATCAGCACCTGTTGCCATCTGAATGTCCTGGAAAATACTTCAGCTGAATCAGCGGAACAGTGAGAGTGAAAGCGTCAAAGTCTTCAAACAACGAGCAATAGACACTGCGGCTATTTCGACTCGTTCATGTCGATGCCCAATACCCCTGCCCGTCCCCAGCTGTCCTTTGGAGTCTCGTGAATCACAACATGAAGATGGTCAGGCTTGCAAGCGGCCTCTTCGACCATGGCCTTCGTGATCGCTTTGACAAGTTTTCGCTTCTGCTCCACTGAGCGCCCCTCCCACATTTCGACAATAACGAAAGGCATGTGCATCTCCTCTTCAAGAAATTAGCAGTCTTCCCGATGCCCGGCCAACGTCAGGAGCCACCCGATCGGGCTTTCAGAATATCCTCAATTCTCCGGGAAACACCGATCCACTGGCTTCTCCCGACCGTAACCGGCGCACGCGAACCCATACCCCGCGCCCAGATCGTCTTCAAACCAAGAGCTTTCGCGCTCGCCTGGTCAATCGAACCGGGCGGGGCCGCAACATCGACCACCAAGGCGTGCTTCGGCAGCGCTTGAAGTTCTTTCTCCTTCACAATCTGCTTTGGCACGCTTCCAACAAGAATATCTGTCTCTGGAAGCACCCTTTCCAGCTCCTCCAAGGTAACAGAATTCGCGCCAGCGGCCTGGGCAGCAGCCCGCTGAACCGGATTGCGCGCAGCAACCGTCACATATGCCCCGAGACTTACGAGCGTCCGCGCCAGAAGGGCGCCAATGGTCCCGTGACCAACCAGACATATGCGAGAGCGATGGATCGTGATGTCGGTATTCTCGATGATCGCCTTCAGGACCCCCTCAACAATCGCCGGCCCTCTCAGGAGCATCAGATCGACGTCCCATTCATACTCATGAATGGTGATCTTAAGCTCCTCGCAAATGGCTTTAAGATTCGAGTCCGCCCAGCCGAGGATGATATGCCCCGGCCGGCGCATCCCTGCCATCATCTCCCGGGTTGGGATGATCTTGCTGCCGAGCTTCGGAGCAAACAGCGCTCCTTCAGGTGTAATCCCCGGTATCGGGAAGAGCGCAACGTCGGCTCCCTTCAACGCGTCGGCGGCATCGGCCGCATGATAAGCGCCCTCAATCCCGGCTTCAGGCCATGGAAATCCGAAACAACGAACCTTCGCGCCTGCCCGAACTGCGCATCGTGCAATTTCCTGTTCGCGATTGTCGCCTGCAACAACGGCGATGACCAAATCTTTCCAGCTCATCCGACCGCAACCTTCTTGCACAGTTGTTCCTTGGACAATCCCGCAATGCCCATGAGTTGGGCCGTGCGGCCATCCACCCGATAGTCGACGCCCGTGGCCGCAGAAGCCAGGTTGAAGAGCGATTCTGCCGTCGGAGTTTTGACCCCGGCAATTGCCGCAAGCTCCAAAAACGGAAGAAGACCGTGACCAAAGTCTTCCCGATAGTACCTGTTCTGGAACGAATCGGGTGCCATGATGCGACTATTGGCTTCTCCACCCGCAATAGCGGAACGGTAATCGTGAACATCGGCGACATTGTCTTCGACAGTCCCGATGGCCTTCATTTCCTCGATGAGGTTCGGCAAGGATAAATCAAACGCCGCCGCAACCGCTCTGCGTTCGCCGTCGAGTGCCTGCATCACGCGGGCGACACCGGGCGTCATTGCGTCACAGTAAAAGGTAAAGTTGCCCTTGGTGGCCTCTACCCAGGCGGCAGACAGCACGGCGCCCGGCGGGTGCAGCATCATGTTGACGTTCGACAATCCGGAAGCAATTACGTCACGCACCGGACGGGCCGCCGGGAAAAGCTGGGACGCAACATCCAGATGCTGCCTCGAACCGCCAAGCACCGCCGAGCGAACCTGCCTTGCTGCGCCGGTGACCCGCACGCCATCCGGCCGGTGCTTGCGAGCAACGTAGGTCAATGTCGAAAATTCAACGACCGGTGGCGCAGACGCACCTGCCCGCCTGAACGATTCCGCAAAATCCAGCGCGCCACCTGTGTGCCCCGGATTGAGAATGACAAGTTTGGACGAAGGCCATTTTGCTCCGGCGAGCATCGCGGCCATGGACGAATGGGAGTATGTCGGCAATGCAATGATGGCGACATCCGCGCCCTGAACCGCAAGCGAGAGATCGGACGTAATGAGCGACGGTGCAGCCAGCCCCTCGCCCAACTGTCCCTCATAATGCACGCCGCCGGACTTAATGTGATCGTGAATCGTTGCTTCAGATCGCGCCCAGAAAGTGACCTCATGCCCAGCATTGACGAGTTGCACGACCGACGCCGCGCCTCCCGCTCCTGCACCCAACACCGCAACCTTCATCCCAAAGCACTCCGGTTATCTGATCATCCAGCCGCTCTGTTGCGCGACGCCAGCGGCAGATCTGGTCATTAGACGATCACGATATTCCACTGCCGCAGACAATAAGCCGATCAGTATCTGCATAGTCCGAAAGCAACTGGGAGCCCGATGACGTCACCAGCAACATGTCTTTGTTCTGCATGCCGAAGCCATGGCCGGTGTTGTAACAAAGCGGCTCGAAGCCAAGCACCATATTTTCTTCGATCTCAGCATCCTGTCCGGGATGCCCCAACATCGGCGTCAGCCCCAGATAAGGGTCTTCATGCAGATGCAATCCGATTCCATGCCCCACGAACGAAATCGGGGGAAGATTGATCGCCTTCAGCTTGGCGATAAAGGCATCGTAAATCTCCCGGCAACTGGCGCCTGGCTTCACCTTCTCCATGATCTCGTATTTGCATTCGACAAGATGCGACCAGATTTCCTCTGCCTTGGAAGGAGCGCGCTTCACGATAGCCGTTCGGCAAACGCCGGCCTGGTATCCTCCGATGACAGAGAAGATCTCCACGCGGCATACGTCACCAGCCTTCAGGATTCGATCCGAAGGGCCGACGTTCGGCAGAACGCTTCTCTCGCCCGTTGCAACGATCATGAGCTTGAAGTGCTCTGCGCCAAGCGAATAGACGTTGCGAGTCAAATGACCTGCGATGTCCATCTCCGAATGCCCTTCGTCGACCACCGCCAATGCATCGGTAATGGCCTGATCCGCAATTCGTGACAGGCGACGCAGAAGCGCGATTTCACTCGGCGTCTTGATCTGGCGCAACCGAGCGAGGAGCGGAGCGCTGTCGACAAACCGCGACTTCGGCATGGCCGACTTGAGGCGCTCGAAGTCTCCCGCCGGCAGATAGTCCAGCTCGATCGCGATGGATGCCTGCTCCAGCCCCATCTCACGAAACAGATCCGCCAGAACCAGCATCGGATCGTCCGAAAACTCAGCCCATATCTTGGTACGGGCGTCAGGCAATCGACGGCCGATGGTCGAGGCTTCCATATCGACGCCGAAGACGGCAACCTCGCCATCCGCGGTCACGATAGTCATTGCGTGCCGGTGACGAATGAGCGGCTGCGACGGAACGACAAAGCCGGCCGTATAAGCAAAATTCTCCGGCGAGCAGCAGACGAGAGCATCCAGGCCCCTCGACTTTAGAGCCTGAACCTGGCGCTCAACAATTTCCAACCTCAGTCCGCCGACATCACTTGCCATGTTCATCTGTTATGCCTTGACCTGATACTTCTCGACCTTCTTCAAATCGACATCGATACCCATACCGACACCGGGCGGCACAACGATCGCACCGTCGACGAACTGCATCGGCTCAACCAGCAAGTCATCCTTGTAGTAGATGCCGCCGATCTGGCCTTTCTGAGCTTCCTGCGGTGTGGAAACAGGGATCACGCAAGGAAGCGACACGGCAGGGCACGCCGCGGCAAGTTGCACATTGGCCAGATTGCCGATGCCGGTTTCGATTGATCCGTTGACGTTGCATACGATACCGGCAGCCCGGCACACGGCGCCAAGCTCCATCGCCTTGTAAAGGCCGCCTGACTTCGTGGTGTAGATCGAGATGATTCCGACGCCACCCGTTGCGATGATCTGGATCGCATCGTGCGCATTCCAGGCCGATTCATCGGCCATGACCGGCGCATCGATTCGGCGGCCTACATCCGCAATCCGCTCGATGCCCATCACAGGCTGCTCGAAATACTTGATCCGGAAAGGCTCAATGCGACGATACGTCTGAACCGCAAGGGCTGGCGTCGCATATCCCTCGTTGGCATCGACACAAATATCGATTGAATCACCCGCAGCGGCCCGGACGGCGCCGACCATGGCGATGTCCCGCTCGGGGTCCTGACCGATCTTCACCTTGATGGTCTTGACGCCCTCGCCGACGATCGTGCGCACTTCGGATTGCGCCTCCTCGATCGAAATCAATCCGATCGAATGTGCGACCGGGATGGTCTCGCTTCGTTTTCCGCCGAGAAGCACATGAACTGGAACACCCAGCCAGCGCGCGGTGACGTCATAGATCGCGAACTCAAGGGCAGCCTTTGAATAGGGATAGCCCTTGATGATCGCATCCATCCGGGCATGAAGATCAACGAAGTTGCCCAATTCAATGCCGATCACCACTGGCGCGAGATAGTTCTCGATAACCAGCTTCACGATCGCGGCAGATTCACCAAAGTATCGACCGAACTCCCCACCCCAATCCTTCAGAGCCGGAGCCTCGCCCCATCCCACGCGACCGTCGCTATCGGTCACTTTGACGACGACGTAACGGCCGATCACCTCGGTCAGCCCGGTCCATTTGTGCTCGCGACGCGGCGGCAATTGAACAAGGAAGGTCTCAATCGTTTTAATCGACGGCACGGCAATCCTCTCGTCATATGTGATCACACTATATGATCAAATTTTACGACGTCAAGCCGTGCTCGAAAGTGAGGCAACAGGCGAGCTTGACATAGCAAAAATGTGATCACTTAATGAGATCATCATTTGGGAGTGCAGGTCATGATGAAATTTCGTTGCTGGATTGCGACAGCGGTTATCGGGTTCCTTTTGACTGCCGCAACTATCGTCCCGGGCTTTGCCGCGGAGGCGTTCAACGTTCGATTCAGCTATAAATTCAAGGGCGAGTATGGCTTCCTGCTTCTGGGTCAGGCGAAGGGGCTGTATGCCGACGCAGGCCTTGATGTAAAATTCGGAGAGGGCGCCGGCTCCCCTGCCGCGTTGGGTGCACTCATTCAGGGCCAGGAAGACGTTGTTGTCCTACCTGCAATCTTTGCAATTTCGGCAATTCAAAAGGGCATGCCGATCAAGATCGTAGCGCTGTATCAGCCCGCGGCTCCCAGCGTCATTCTCTCGCACGCGAATAACCCAATTAATGTGCCGAAGGATCTCGAAGGCAAAACTATTGCGGCTCCGGTCGGAGAACTAGGCACGACCTATCTCGGCATCTTCTGCGAAAAGAACAATATCGACTGCTCGAAGATCAAAAAGATTCAGATCGATATTCAGGCACGCGTCGCTCAATTCCTGGGCAACCGGATCGACGCGATTGCTGCTTACAGGACGAATGATCTGCCCATTATTGAAACCAAGGCGAACGCGAAACTCGTCGTGTTGGACCAAGTTCAGTATGGCCTGGCTGTTCCCGGATTGGCCGTGGTGACAAGCAATAGTAAAATTACGCAGCGTGGCGATGCGTTGAAGCGGTTTCTCAAAGCAACGTCGGCCGCAATCGAAGCGACCAGAAAAGACCCCACTGCAGCCACTTCGGCTCTAAAAGCAGCATGGCCCTCAGCTCCGAGCGATGCAATCGTTCAGACGCAGATTGAGGAAACGTCCAAATCAATTCCGGCGGCCACCGACCGACCGCTCGGTTGGACCCGCACACAGTCTATCGAGGACGCCCTTAAGCTGCTCGAAAGCACGGAAAGCAGCAGCGCGAGAAAGAACCTCTCGGACTACTATACCAACGACTTTCTGAAGTAGTGATGGTTCACCACATTCACGCCGCTCCGATCAACTTTCCGGTGCGGCGTGAATGACAATTCGGGGCACGATGCGACGATCGGCACCCACCACGTGAGAGCAGCCAGCGAGTTGAAGCAACCCGCCCCGGATCAATTCTCACAGCAGCATGAAAAGAGTCGCACGTTCTCAGCTTTCCGACTCGACGAACACTTCATCACGCTTCCTGCTCAACACTGGCAGCAACGCCAGCCCCAGCAAGACCACGGCAAGCCCCATCAACACTGCCGACAGCGGCCGCGTGACAAACACCGACCAGTCACCACGTGAGATCAGCAGTGCGCGACGCAGGTTTTCTTCCATCAACGGACCGAGCACCATGCCAAGCAGGAGCGGTGCCGGCTCAAAGTCATGCTTCACCAGCCAGTAGCCGACAAGACCAAACACGCCAGCCAGCACAACGTCCATCGGAGCATTGTTGACCGAATAAATTCCGATCGCACAGAAGATCACGATCGAGGGGAAGAGTAGCCGATACGGCACCCGCAGCAGGCGCACCCAGATTCCGACCATTGGGAGGTTGATAATGAGCAGCATCAGATTGCCGATCCACATCGATGCGATCATGCCCCAGACGAGGTCCGGCTGCTTCTGCATCACCTGCGGGCCCGGCACGATGCCGTGAATAGTCATCGCACCGACCATCAACGCCATCACGGCATTCGGCGGAATGCCCAGCGTCAGCAGCGGAATGAACGAAGTCTGCGCTGCGGCATTGTTGGCGCTTTCAGGTGCTGCCACGCCGACGATTGAACCGCGCCCGAACATCTGAGGCTTTTTCGAAATTTTCTTCTCGAAAGTATAGGCCGCGAACGAAGCGATCACCGCACCGCCGCCCGGCAGAATGCCGAGGATGGACCCCAGTATCGTGCCGCGCAGGATAGCCGGGCTTGCCTCCTTGAGGTCTTTCTTGGTCGGCATCAATCCGGAGATTTTCTGCTGCACCAGCTCACGATCCATCGATGCGCCATGGTCGAGGTTGCGGATGATCTCAGCAAAACCGAACACGCCCATGGCGACCGTCGCAAAGCCAAGACCGTCAGCCAGTTCAGGAATGTCGAATGCCATGCGCGATGCGCCGGTTTCGATATCTGCGCCGACCATCGACAGGAGAACGCCAAGGACGATCATCGCCAGCGCCTTGAGCAGCGAGCCCTTCGCAAGCACTACGGCGAACACGAGGCCGAGCATCATCAGCGAAAAATATTCCGCAGGCCCGAACACAAGCGCGAGCTTGGTGAGCGGCATGCCCAGCAAGGCAATCAGGACAGTGGCGACACAGCCAGCAAAGAACGAACCGATAGCAGCGATGGCGAGAGCCGGGCCGGCCCTGCCCTGCTTCGCCATCTGGAAGCCGTCCAGCGCGGTGACGACCGAGCCCGCCTCGCCCGGAATGTTGACCAGGATCGAGGTGGTCGATCCGCCATACTGGGCGCCGTAGTAAATGCCAGCCAGCATGATCAGCGCGCCGACCGGCGGCAATCCGAACGTGATCGGCAGCAGCATCGCCACCGTGGCGATCGTGCCTACGCCGGGCAGTACACCGACCAAGGTGCCGACCAACGCACCAACCAGACAAAGCATAAGGTTAGTTGCAGAAAATGCGACACCGAACCCCAGTGCGAGGTGTGCGATAACTTCACTCATCGGAGCCTCACCGCAGAATGTTGGGATACAGATCGAGCGGCAGCCCGAGCGCATATGGGAAGAGAAGGCTGCAGCCAAGTGTCAGCAGACTTCCAACGATAAGCGTTTCCTTCCACTTCATTTCGGGTGTGCCGTACGACGCCATGACGAAGCTCAACATCGACGAGACTACAAGACCCAACGGCCGGATCGTGACTGCAAACGACAGGATCGCAACGGTAACAAAGAACAGCCCGCGCAGTCCGAAGCGCTGAAGCGGTTCGCCCTTGACAAAAAGGCCGGTGACCACAATGCCGGCCCCCATCAGCAAAAGGAGCACGGCGAATAAGCGCGGCGCCGTGCCGGGGCCGAACGCAAATCCTCGCATGCCCGGCAAATTGCTTGACGCCCACAGAGCGAACAGCGCAATGCCCATCAGGACGAGGCCACCGTAGAAATCCTGCGGCCCCTTGATACGGCGCGCAGACGCGGACGGGTCGGCGGCGCGGCCTGGCGCTTCAATCATTAATGTTCTCCCCAGCCTCAGAGGGCATTTAGCCCGTTGTTATTTGTAACAGCCCCGTCGATACGTTGACGATTCGCAACGAACACGCATGCCCTGCGAACAGTTTCCACGTTCGAACCGAAGCGGCACCAAGCACCGCTTCGGCTGGATTTCTACTTCGTGGGTGCCGTTTCCAGAGCGACTGGTTATGACGACCCCCAAGTGACACTATTCGACTTTGATACCGGCAGTGTTGACGATATTTGTCCAGGCCGTAACCTGTTCTCCCAGCGCGTCATCGAAGTCCTTGACCGAGCCGCTCTTCACTTCCATTCCCAGCTTTGCCACGCTGGCCCGGACCTCATCAGACTTAAGTCCGTCATTCACTGCGTGATTAAGCTTCTCGACGATTTCTGCAGGCGTTCCGGCCGGCGCCAGAAGTCCGAACAAGATTTCCGTCGGGAAACCTTCAAGTCCGAGCTCCTTTAGCGTCGGTATTTCCGGCAACTCCGGCCAGCGTGCTGCACTGGTCACGGCAAGTGCCCTCAACTGGTCATCCTTGATGAGATTTAGCAGCGTCGACTTGTTATTGAAGACAACTTCGATATGGCCGCCAAGTGCGTCGCTGATTGCCGGAGAGCCGCCCTTATACGGAATGAAGAGAAGGTCCGTTCCGGTTTTGATCTTGACGAATTCGCCGACAATATGGGTGTAGATTCCAGGAGGAGCTCCGAACTGCAGCTTTCCCGGATTTTTCCGTGCGTAGTCTACGAACTCAGGGAACGTTTTAGCCGGCAGGCGTGGCGTGATGACCATTGCCATCGAGTCCGTGCAGATGGTCGCGACAGGCGCAAAGGACTTGATCGGATCAAATCCGGGATTCTTGTAAAGCGCGCCCACGAGGGCATTCACGTTCGTTCCACCCAGCAACAGCGTGTAACCGTCCGGAGCAGCATGCGCCACGGCTTTCGCACCGATACGACCACCCGCGCCGCCGACATTCTCCACCACGACGGTTCCGCCTATGCGGGTAGACAGAGCTTGCGCGATCAATCGAGCCGCAACGTCGGTCGGTCCACCTGCGGGGAACGGCACGACGATCTTGATCGGCTTCTCGGGATATTTATCGGCGAATGCAGCTTGGGTCGAAAGCGGCACAAAGGCGAGCGCTCCCAACAACGCGCATTTAAGCACTGTCGCTGGCTTCGATAACGGTACAGCGATACGTTTCGTCGCAAACAAACGCCCCAAAAATCCCTGCATAGTTGTTTCCCCTGATTGGTTATATCGTTTCTTAAAATGGGAAGCCGTGTACGGCTTCCGGCATGTTTTTGCGCTTTCCGCGCTTTTCGTAAAAATCATCGCGAGCAGCGATGGCAGCTTATGCGTCAGGTTGATTTTCTGGCGTGCTCGGCAGAGACAGGGTGCGTCTCGCTGGTCTCCACCATCGTTCGTGTTGCGTCGACGGATGCGTACACCCAGAAAATCTTCAGGGGCTTGTCTTTCGCTGCATTGCGAAAGCGATGCGGCATGTTTCTTGGAATCCAGGAAACATCCCTCGCCCGAACGGGGTGCACATCCTCACCGATCTCAGCAAATCCTTCACCCTCGAGCACGAGAACAGTTTCCTCGCAATTATGAAAATGCCACGGGATCGCCGAGCCGGGCCCAATCATGGTCATCCCGGTGAGCATCTGATCCGACCCAGTCGAGCGCGTCACCAGCGGAATGGTGCGATTGCCCCCACCACGGTCCACGCTCGGCAGTTCATCGGGCCTCAAAATTGCGGCTTGCAGCGCGCCCTTTTCGGAAGTGACGGTCATCAACGATCCTTTCGGCGCGGCCGGCAGAACCAGCCTCGCTCAAGTCATTCTATGGTTAGGTAGAGGAAACGACCACTGATGGAGCAATCATACAAATATTAATTCACGATCATTTCCCATATCATTTCAGCATGACAATCGGCCCCGACCGTCATGCCTATTCCTTCTGGCCGGGCATACAGCTTCGGCATTTCAAAGGTCACTCAAGGAGCATTATGAGCATGTCGTAAGACAGGAGCGATGCGGTGACCCAACGAGAACGCGAACCCGATATGCCCATTCGGCTGAAGCGCATGGACTTTTTCCCGGTCGCCATTCCCCTGAAGCGGCCGATGAAAATGTCCGGCACCACCGTCGCCTTCGCGGAAAACCTGTTCGTTCGCGTTGAAAGCGACGATGGGACGGTCGGCTGGGGAGAGGCAGCATCGGCGCCGACGATGACCGGCGAGACGCTCGGCGGGATGATCGCCGCAGCGAAAATGATCTGGGAGCAGATCAAGGATTGCGACTTGCGATTCCGGGCGTCGTTGATCGCGCAAATTCACAGTGCGGTTTATGGAAATTCCAGCGCCAAATCGGCGGTCGAGATGTCCGTCCTCGATCTACTGGGCAGATCCTACGATATCAGCATCGGCGAGTTGCTCGGTGGCCGGTATCGCACGTTCCTGGAGCCGATGTGGATGCTTGGCCATACGAAACCCGAGGACGACATCAGAGAGGCCAAAGAACAAAGCGACCACGGCTATCGCTTCTTCAAGCTGAAGGTCGGCACTAAATCTCTTGAAGGTGACATCGCCGCGATACTTGGCGTGCGCGAAGCTATCGGCAAATCCAAAAAGCTCTGTGCCGACGCGAATGGCGGCCTTTCATATCAGGCAGCCAAGTCTCTCATCCACGAAACGGCGGCCGCGCAGTTGATCTATCTGGAGCAACCACTCCCCGACACTGCGATCACGGATCTCGCAAAACTCAATCAGATGAATATCACTCCGATTGGAGTGGACGAGAGTATTCACTCACGACACGATATCGAAAAATATTCTGCGTGCGACGCAGCGGCTGGCATTTCACTCAAGCTGATAAAGATCGGCGGACTTATCGAGAGCATGGCTTGCGCCAAGCGAGCCAGTGAGCTCGGCCTGTCAATCAATATCGCCGCCAAAGTCGCCGAAACCAGCCTTGCGTCAGCGGCTGCAGCGCACGCCGCTGCGGCCATCGAGAGTTTCGAGTGGGGAATCAGCCTCACGCACATTTATCTGGAGTGTGATCCGGTCAAAAATCCGATGGCGATCGAAAATGGTCTGGTGACCGTGCCACACGGGCCGGGTCTCGGCATCGACATCGATGAGACCGTATTACGCCGATACTCCGTTTCCGGATCTATTTGACCTTGGACGGCGCTCTAAACATCCGCTGCTTGTCCTGGGTGGCGACGATATTCATCAACAGTCCCTTGACGATCTCCGACGCGTTCGAAAGTCGCCGCGTTCTTGAGTATGCAATTGCAAGCCGCCGGAAAAGACCGCTCGGTCCGATGGAGTGCAGACTGATCTGACCGGTCTTAGCTTCATCGTGGAGAATCGATCTCGGCAGCACCGTGGTGCCAATACCCTGCCGCACCATCAGGCGTATCGTCTCAATGGAATTGAGTTCAAGCAAAGCGGTGACGAGCGGACCTTTGTGTCCCAGAAGATTATCAAGGATCGTGCGAATTCCGTGCGATAAAATGAGCGGCGTCTTCGCCAGCTCGGCGATGGGGATAGCCCCTTTTGGTCTGCTGCCCCGCGCAGTCGCGAACACCATCTCTTCGCTCACCAGATGCTCGATGAAGAGCCGTCGGGTTGGAGGAGGCTCAGTCACCAGCGCAAGATCGAGACGGCCAGCGTCGAGCCAGTCGATCAGTGGCTGGCTGTAGCCTTCGTCGATCTTCAGATTGATCCGCGGGTAATCGGATTGGAGGCTTGAGACGAGCTTCGGTGCAATGAGCGGGCAAATTGTAGGGACAACACCAAGAGTCGTGTTGCCACCGGGATTTCCCGCGGACCCTCGCACATCATCCTTGGCGCGTTGCACATTGCGAAGAATCGATTTGGCATGCTCGTAGAGTTCGCGTCCCTGATCCGTCATTCGGATGCCCCGGCTTTCCCGAATGAACAGCTGGGCTCCGAGTTCTTCCTCCAGTTGACGAACATGCCGGCTTAGCGCGGGTTGCGCGACGTTCAGATGCTGCGCCGCGCGGGTGATGCTGCCGATTTCTGCGATACCGACAAAATAATGGAGAGCGCGGAAATCCACTCCAGACCACCTCAGTTTCAGCATGACCAGCCATGCCGAAATTGTATTTAACATCAATCTCCGATCAGGAATAGGTCTGTCATATCATCCGTCGAAGACGACGGCGCGATATTTATCTTCAGGAGCCCTTACATGATCATGCTGAATCCCGTCGAGCGCCTTGTTGCCGAAATCCATTATCAGTTGCCGGACAAATGGAGAAAGAAGGCGCGCACGGAGTGGTCCGATCCCAATCGCGCCAATGCCGAGGTGGACAGCTTTCTCGAGGGCCCCTCGTTCGACCGCGATGGCAATCTCTATTTTGTCGACATTCCATATGGACGCATTTTCAAGCTCGCCCCCAACGGGAATTGCGATCTCGTCTGCCAGTATGACGGCTGGCCGAACGGGCTGAAGATTCACAAGGACGGTCGCATCTTCATTTGCGACTACAAGCGGGGGTTGATCTTGCTCGACGAAAAGCGAGGCGTTGTCGAGCCGCTGCTTGCAACACGCAACAGCGAAGCATGGAAGGGACTGAACGATCTCGTCTTCGATGCCAACGGCGCCTGCTATTTCACTGATCAGGGGCAAACCGGCATCCACGATCCCACCGGCCGTGTGTATCGCCTGGATGCGAACGGCAAGCTCGATCTGTTGCTGAGCAACATCCCGAGCCCCAATGGGCTTGCATTGAACATGAAGGAAAACCGTCTATTCCTCTCGGTCACCCGGCAGAACGCAGTCTGGCGTTGCCCGATCATGACTGACGGGACCATGTCGAAGGTTGGCACCTATCTCCAACTCTCAGGTGGCCATGGCGGCCCGGATGGCATGGCTCTGGACGAAGAAGATGCCGTGATTGTTTGCCAGCTCGGTGTCGGCGTGTGGCGGTTCGACTCTGACGGTATGCCAACGCACCTCATCACCGGTCGCGTCGGGCACCATCTCACCAATGTCGCGTATGGCGGAAAAGACAACAAGACGTTGTTCATCACCGAGGCCGATACAGGCACGATCCTCAAGGTCGAAATGCCCGTTGCCGGTAAAACGCTGTATTCCCACCACTAGTTATCCAGCCAACATGAAAGCGGAGATGGGGCGTTACCTCATCTCCGCCATTTTATTCTCGAGGCTTGAACCATGATTGTATCCGTAAATCCCTACACCCGCGAAGAGATCGCACGGTTCGAGCCGCATGACGACGCGCATATCGATGCGGCTTTGTCTGAGACGGAGAATGCGCAGCGCTCATGGCGCAGAAGCACGATGGCCGAGCGCGCGAAGCTGCTCACCACCATTGCCGGTGTGTTGCGCCAGGGGAAAAATGAATATGCAAAGCTAATCTCGGCCGAGATGGGCAAGCCAATCAAGGAAGCCCTGTCGGAGGTCGAAAAATGCGCCCTCAATTGCGATTTCTATGCGCAGAATGGTGAAAGGTTCCTGGCGGACAAACCAGTCGAGACCAACGCAGCCGACAGCCGCGTCGTATTCGATCCCCTGGGCGTGGTCCTCGCGATCATGCCGTGGAATTATCCGTTCTGGCAGTATTTCCGCTTCGCCGCTCCGGCGTTCATGGCCGGCAATGCCGCGGTCCTCAAGCATGCCAACAATGTCCCGCTATGTGCCCAGGCAATCGCCGAGATCGTGGCCAAGGCCGGCGCGCCGAAGGGATTGCATCAGACACTGTTTATTGAAAACTCAAGGGTCGAGAAGCTGATTAATGACCGGCGCATTGCAGCTGTTACCCTGACCGGCTCCACCCAGGTTGGCGCCATCGTAGCGTCTCAAGCTGGAAGAGCGCTGAAGAAGCAGGTTCTTGAACTTGGTGGTTCGGACCCCTTCATCGTACTGGCCGACGCCGATATCGAGGCCGCGGCACGCATGGCGGTGCCCGCGCGCTTCATCAACGCGGGTCAGAGCTGCGTCAACTCCAAGCGGTTCATCGTAGAGGATCGCATCGCAGACGCCTTCACCGAGGCCTTTCTGGCGAATGTCGTCAAACTCAAGATTGGAGATCCGATGTCGTCGGATACCGACATTGGCCCTCTGGCGCGCGCAGATCTGCGCGACACATTGCACGCACAGGTCCAGCGCACGGTTGCGGCAGGGGCAAAACTTCTCACGGGAGGTGAGGCCTTCGAAGAAGCGGGTTTTGCCTATAAGCCAACGGTTCTGGATCATGTGACGAAGGACATGACCGCATTCCGGGAGGAAACCTTCGGTCCGGTTGCGGCAATCACCCGCGTCAAGTCCGCGGAAGACGCGATCATGCTAGCGAATGATACCGAGTTTGGGTTGGGCGCAACGCTTTGGTCGCAGGACCTTGCCAAAGCCGCCATTTATGCACGGCAGATCGATGCTGGCGCCGTCTTCATCAACGGCATGGTTGCCTCTGATCCACGCCTGCCCTTCGGAGGGATCAAACGATCCGGTTATGGCCGCGAGCTCGGCTCAGTTGGCATCCGTGAATTTACTAACATCAAGACGGTGTGGACGGGACCGGGACGCTAGCTGTCGCGCCAAGGCGACGGCAGTCGGTGTGCGTGGGCTTGGAAATTGCTCCTCATCCAGTTGATAGCGACAAGCAGACAGTAAGAAGAGCCAGCTGCTTGTTGGAGAAAAGCTGCGCGAAAGGCGTAGGAGATCCGCTAAACTCTTGAGACTGTTGCGCCATTTAGAATAAAACTACGAACTTTATGCAGTTAGAATTACATCACAACTTCAGCTGCAACTATAACTACCGCCGACCGGATTGACAGCTGCCGTCGTTCGTTCCCTGCGTCAAGCATCTCTGATTGACTGCAACGGTGCTCTCCGGATTCCACCCGCCTCCAAGCGCCTGAAACAGGCTGCTTGCAGCCATGAATTTGGTCAGCCGCACCTGTGCCAATGTATCTTCGGCCGTGAAAAGGGTCTGCTCCGTCTGCAGCACAGTGATCAGGTTGACAGTCCCGCCACGCAACTGTGTTTCAGAAACATCAAACGCCTGGCGCGAGGCAGCCACGACGTCCATCTGAAGCCGTTCCTGCCGTATCGTCTGCTGCAGGGCGACGAGCGCTTTCTCGACGTCGGCGAATGCTGAAAGCACCGCCTTGCGATAGGCCTGCAGATACTGCAACTGCACACCCCTCGCCTGCTGGAGCTGACTCTGCAACAGAAAGCCATCGAAAATCGGCTGGGTCAGGCTTGCCGCAAGGGTGTAATACCATGCACCGGGCCCGAACAATGCTGCGAGAGCCATGCTTTGGAAGCCCGTCTGGCCCGTGAGTTGAATTTGCGGGAAAAACGCGGCACGAGCGGCCTCGACGCTGAAGTTCGAAGATGCCAGTTGCGCCTCGGCCTGGCGGATGTCCGGCCTTTGGTACAGCAACTCCGAAGGCAGGCCGGGGGTCACACGCGGCACGGCAATCTGCAGCAGGCCGCCGCCGCGGACCTTAAAATCGGCAGGAGCACGGGCTACCAGTACAGCCAGCGCGGCGATGTTCTGCTGCCGTGTCACTTCCAATGGAGGAATGGACGCTCGCACCGTCGCAACCAGAGCTTCCTGCTGCGACACTTCGAGTTGCGATGCCGTGCCACCCGCGAATTGTTGCTTGATGAGCCCGAGAATACGGTTTGCTGCCGCGAGGTTGTTGCGCGCGACGCGCAGACGATCCTGCGCGGCCAGAATCTGGAAATAGGTGTTGGCAACCGTCACCACCGTCGTAAGGCCGACAACGTCGCGATTATATCGTGCAACCGTAGCGTTCTCCTCGGCCGCGAAAAGGGTCGCTCGGTTTTTGCCCCAGAAGTCGATCATGTAGCTCGCGGTCAGCCCAACATTGTATTGGGAAAACTGCGTCGGTCCTGATGAGACCCCACCGATCGACGACGCTGGCTGACGCACGCGCTCCGCCGTCGCCGTTCCGGAGATCGACGGCAACAACGGGGCACCCGCAACGCCCACTTGCGCATCGGCCTGAATGATCTGCGCAACTGCAACTGCAATATCCAGATTGACGGTCTGGGCAGTCTCGATCAGGCCGGTCAACTCGTTGGACTTGAACCCGCGCCACCAATCCAGCGCAGGGACGGCCGCATCGGCAGGTCCACGGGCCGCTTCAAGATACTTGGCTGGAATCGGAAGGTTCGGGTCCGGCCGCTCAGTGTTGAGGATACAACCGGTGAGGCCGGGGACCAGCAGCAAAACGGCGACGCCAAAAGCCCTGCGCGTGTCGCGATGTGTCCGCGCGGCAGACGACTTCAGTTCGGCACCAGGCATGAAAACCCCAATAAAGCTGAGGTCCAAATGCTGCCCCAGCTTCCCGCACACCACAAGGGAGAGTCACGCAGTTTTCATCATGTGTCTTTCGAGGAAGGCTGAGTACCGCGCCGAGTGTGAGCGCGCCGGCGGCGCGGCTATCCTTCATTCCCCAGACTGGAGCGGGGCAAGCGGCGCGGACGAATCACCACTGCGGCGATGAAACCAGAGCCGGATCCGATCGATATAGAGATAGATCACGGGGGTCGTATAAAGCGTCAGCATCTGGCTGAGGATCAGGCCGCCGACGATGGCAATACCGAGCGGACGGCGTAGTTCGCTGCCTTCGCCGAACCCAATCGCAAGCGGCACAGCGCCAAGCATTGCGGCCATGGTTGTCATCATGATGGGCCTGAAACGCAGCAGGCAAGCTTCGTAAATTGCATCACGCGACGAAAGATTGCGGGATCTTTCCGCGTCGAGCGCGAAATCGATCATCATGATCGCGTTCTTCTTCACGATACCGATCAGAAGAATTACGCCAATCAGCGACATGATGCTGAATTCGGTGTTGAACGCCATCAGCGCGAGCAACGCACCAACACCGGCGGACGGCAACGTCGACAGAATGGTCAATGGATGGGCGTAGCTCTCATAGAGAACACCCAGCACGATATAGATCGTGACCAGCGCGGCCAGAATAAGAAATGGCTGATTGCTTAGCGACTCCTGGAATACTTTGGCTGTCCCCTGGAAGGTGCCCTTGATCGTGGCCGGGACACCGATCCGATTCATCGTCGCTTCGATCTTGGACACCGCCGTGCTCAACGAGACGTTCGGCGGGAGATTAAACGAGATGGTGTTGGCGACAAGAAGCCCCTGATGATTGACCGCCAGTGGTGTCGTACCCTGCGTGAATTGTGCGACTGCCGAAAGCGGAATCATCGTTTCCTGGGACGTGCTGACTGCAGACCCCGTGGATGACGCTCCTTTGCCCGTTGCACCAATGGAGTTTGTCGCGAGATTGCGCGCCGCGTCCGACGCCACCGCACTGGCGGATGTGGACACCCCCGGTGCAACCACTGTTCCTGCGACCGAATTGGTTGCCTGCGATCCACCCACCTGGCCGCCCGACGTGCTGATATAAACATCTTTCAGGGTTTGTGGGTTTTGCCAGTAGCGTGGCGCCACTTCCATGATGACGTGATACTGGTTGCGCGCCACATAGATCGTCGAGACCTGCCGCTGACCGAACGCATCGTAAAGCGTATTATCGATCTGGCTGACAGTGATTCCAAGGCGCGCCGCCGCATCCCTATCGATGACCAGATTCGATTCCAGCCCCTTGTTCTGCTGATCGCTGTTGACGTCAACGAGCGTCGGATCTTTCTGCAGCGCTGCGGTAATCTTCGGTGTCCACTCATTCAGCTCCTCGAGAGTGGCCCCCTCCAGAGTGTATTGATACTGCGCATTGCTGGCGCGGCCGCCTGCGCGAATATCCTGCACGGCCTGCAGATAAAGGGTTGCACCTGGAACCACCGCGAGCTCGCGCCGTAACCGGCCAATGACCTGATCGGCGGAAGCCTTGCGCTCGTCGAGCGGCTTCAACGCAACAAACATGAAACCGGAATTGGTCTGCCCGCCCCCGGTAAAGCCGACCGCCGTATCGACTGCTGCATCCTTCTTGATGATCGACACGAATTGCGTGAGCTTCTGCTGCATCAACTGGAACGAAACGCTCTGGTCAGTCTGGATGATGCCGATCAGCCGCCCCGTATCCTGCTGCGGAAAAAACCCTTTCGGGATGATGGCATAGAGATAGAAATTGAGACCAAGAACGGCGAGCAGAACGAGCATCACAGTGCGAGGATGCCGGAGCGCGACATTCAACGTCCGGCGATAGCCATTCAGCAGAAGCTCGAAGAAACGCTCACTCTTGAGATAAAGCCAGCCGCGGCGCTCACCGTGGTCTTGCCGCAGCAAGATCGAGCACATCATGGGTGTTGTGGCGAGCGAAATCATCAGGGAGATCACGATTGCGATCGAGATCGTCATTGCAAACTCGCGGAACAGGCGTCCTACGATGCCCCCCATGAGCAAGATGGGGATGAAAACGGCGATCAACGACACGCTCATCGACAGGACAGTGAAACCAACTTCCTTCGCCCCGAGCAGGGCCGCCTCCTTCGGCGACATGCCGGCTTCAATGTGCCGCGTAATATTTTCGAGAACGACGATGGCATCGTCCACAACGAATCCGGTGGCGACCGTCAACGCCATCAGCGAGAGATTGTCGAGGCTGTAGCCCATCAGGTACATGACGGCGAAGGTCGCGATCAGCGACACCGACACCGCGACAACCGGAACCAGCGTGGCGCGCCCATTGCGCAGGAACGCGAACACCACCAGGACGACAAGACAGATCGCGATAAACAGCGAAAACTCGACTTCCCGCAATGAAGACCGGATCGTGGTCGAACGATCCACGGCGATGTTCAGATCGATCGCGGGCGAAATCGACGCATGCAGTTGTGGCATCGTCGCCTTCACGCGGTCGACGATGCCGATGATGTTGCCACCGGGTTGCCTGTAGAGCACGATCAGCACGGCCGGCTTGCCGTTGGCGAGGCCCGCGTTACGCAGGTTCTCCACGGAATCGACCACTTCCGCGACATCCGAGAGCCGCACGGCTGCGCCGTTACGATAAGCGATAATCAGCGATCTGTATTGGTCCGCCTTGATCGCCTGATCGTTGGCATAGATCTGATAGCGGTCGTTACCAACGTCGATTGCTCCCTTCGGACTGTGGGCGTTGGCGCTGGACAGCGCGGCCCGAACATCTTCCAGACCAATACCGTATTTGTTCAAAGCCTGCGGAATCAATTCGACCCGCACCGCCGGCAGCGAACTGCCGCCGACCGTCACCTCTCCGATCCCCTCCACCTGCGACAGCTTCTGTGCAAGCACCGTGGACGCCGCATCGTAGAGATCGCCACGCGTCAACGTGTCCGATGTCAAGGTGAGAACCATGATCGGCGCATCGGCAGGGTTGACCTTGCGATAGGTCGGGTTCGTTCGGAGGCTGGACGGCAGATCCGCGCGCGCAGCATTGATCGCAGCCTGAACATCGCGCGCCGCGCCGTTAATGTCGCGGTTAAGCCCGAACTGCAACGTGATGCGCGTCGAGCCGACGGTACTGGACGACGTCATCTCGGTGACGTCCGCGATCTGGCCGAGATGACGTTCGAGAGGGCTTGCGACCGTGGTGGCGACGTCCTCGGGGCTGCCTCCCGGCAAGGTCGCCTGCACCGAGATCGTGGGGAAATCCACTTCCGGCAGCGGCGCGACCGGCAGATGAAAGAATGCGACCATGCCAATGGCGGCGAGCCCGAACGTCAGCAGCGTGGTCGCCACCGGACGCCTGATGAAGGGGCTCGATAGGCTCATGGCTCACCCCATTTCGTTCGCCTGACGCCCGCTGGGCGATTGACCGGAGAGACGAAGCGAGAGGCGATCGAACCACAGGTAGATCACAGGCGTCGTGAACAAGGTCAGCATCTGACTAACGAGAAGGCCGCCGACAATGGAGATACCGAGAGGATGCCGCAGCTCGGATCCGGCACCGGTGCCGAGCATCAACGGCAGTGCGCCGAGCATGGCAGCCATCGTGGTCATCAAAATCGGTCGAAAGCGCAGCAGGCAAGCCTGATAGATCGCATCGCGTGGCGCCTTGCCTTCGTTGCGTTCGGCATCCAAGGCAAAATCGATCATCATGATCGCGTTCTTCTTCACGATGCCGATCAGGAGAATGATGCCAATGATGGCAACGATGGTGAGATCCTGACCAGCAATCATCAACGCCAGCAACGCGCCGACCCCGGCGGACGGCAGCGTCGACAGAATCGTGACGGGATGAATGAAGCTCTCGTAAAGAACGCCCAGCACGATGTAGACGGTCACGATTGCCGCAAGAATGAGAAAAGCCTGATTAGCCAGCGATGACTGAAAGGCAAGCGCTGCGCCCTGGAAGTTGGTGATCATGCTCGCCGGCAGGCCAACCTCCGTCTCCGCCTGCTTGATAGCGTTGACCGCTTCGCCGAGGGATGCGCCATGCGCGAGGTTGAAAGAGACAGTAGTCGCCGGAAACTGGCCAAGATGGGTCACCAGCAACGGCGCGGTTTCAACCCTCGTCTTTGCCATCACCGACAGCGGCACCGGCGGGCCGCCGACTGAAGACGGCAGATAGATCGATGACAGGGAATCGAGCGACTGCTGCAGGGAGGGTTCTGCCTCCAGAATCACCCGATACTGGTTCGAATGCGTAAAGACCGTCGAAACGATACGCTGACCATATGAATCGTAAAGGGCGTTATCGATGGTCGCCGGTGTGATTCCGAACCGGGCAGCCTGATCGCGATCGATGTCCACGAAGAGGGATAATCCGTAAGCCGAGATGTCGCTGGTCACATCGGTCAGTTGCGGAAGATCCTTGAGACGATCCACCAACTTGGGAGTCCACTCATTCAGTTGCGCGGCATCCGCATCCTGAAGAATGAACTGGTATTGCGTGCGGCTTACGGTGCCCTCAATGGTGAGGTCCTGCACCGGCTGCATATAAAGCGTGATCCCGGTTAAATTCGCCGTACGATCCTTCAAGCGCTCCATGACCTGCGTAATGCTGGATGTCCGTTGATCGTGGGGCTTGAGATTGATCAGAAGCCGACCGCTGTTAAGCGTGGAGTTGGTGCCGTCGACGCCGATGAATGACGACAGACTCTCCACCTCCGGATCTTCCAAAATGGCACTCGCGAGCGCCTGCTGTCGCTGCGCCATGGCAGCATAGGACACCGATTGCGGCGCTTCCGAAATCGCCTGGATGACCCCCGTGTCTTGCAGCGGAAAGAATCCCTTCGGGATCACGACATAGAGGACTCCTGTCAGGACGAACGTGCCAAGTGCCACCAGCAGAACCATCGTTTGCCGATCCAGCACCCAATTGAGCGCGCGCCCATAGACCTCGATCAACCTCTCGAAAGACTCCCGGCTGACGCGCTGGAAGGCATTTTCGGGAACCTCTCGCGTCGGTTTCAGTAACTTGGCGCAAGCCATGGGCACCAGTGTCAGCGACACCACCGCCGAGATGAGAATGGTGACGGACAGCGTGATCGCGAATTCGCGAAACAGCCGGCCAACGACGTCGCCCATGAACAGCAGCGGGATCAACACCGCGATCAGCGACACCGTCAACGATATGATGGTAAAGCCGATCTGTTCCGATCCGCGCAAGGCGGCCTGTAGCGGCGCTTCGCCCTCTTCGATGTAACGCGAGATATTCTCGATCACCACAATAGCGTCGTCGACAACGAAACCGGTCGCAATCGTTAGAGCCATCAGAGACAGATTATTGAGACTAAAGCCCGCGAGGTACATAACGCCCAGGGTGCCCACCAGCGAGAGCGGCACCGAGAGACTGGGGATCAGCGTGGCGCGGGAGTTGCGCAGGAAGACGAAGATCACGAGCACCACGAGAACGACCGCGAGCGCAAGTTCGTATTCGACGTCCCTGACAGACGCGCGGATCGTGACCGTCCTGTCGGTCAGGATCGCGACATCGATCGCGGCTGGTAACGAAGCCTGCAACTGCGGCAACAGCGCCTTGATGCCGGCCACGACCGAGATCACGTTCGCACCCGGCTGCCGCTGAATGTTCAGAATGATGGCCGGCGTCCTGTTCATCCACGCACCCAGCTTGTCGTTCTGGGCACCGTCCACGACATCCCCAACGTCGCTCAACCGGACCGGCGATCCATTCTTGTAGGCGATAACCAGCGATCTATAGTCTTTCGCATTCCGGATCTGATCGTTGGCGTTGATCGTATAAGCCCGCATCGGACCATCGAAGTTGCCTTTCGGCGTATTGATATTGGCATTGCCAAGCGTCGTGCGCAGGTCATCGATGTTGAGGCCATAAGCAGCGAGCTTGCGACCGTCCGCACGGATGCGCACGGCAGGCCGTTGTCCGCCGCTGATGCTGACGAGGCCCACGCCGGGAAGCTGGGAAATCTTCTGAGCGAGCCGCGTGTCGACGAAATCCTCGACTTCCGTTAGCGGCATGGTCTTCGACGTCAATCCCAGCGTCAGGATCGGCGCGTCGGCCGGGTTGACCTTGGCATAGATGGGTGGCGCGGGCAGATCCGAGGGCAACAGGTTGCCTGCGGCGTTGATCGCGGCCTGTACCTCCTGCTCCGCCACGTCGAGGGAAATGCTCAGACCAAACTGAAGCGTGATGACCGATGCACCGGCTGAGCTGACCGAACTCATCTGATTGAGGTTCGGCATCTGTCCGAACTGCACCTCAAGTGGCGCCGTGACCGACGATGTCATGACATCCGGGCTGGCTCCCGGATAGAATGTCTGCACCTGGATGGTGGGATAATCCACCTCCGGCAACGCGGCGACCGGTAGAAAGCGAAACGCGAGCATCCCCGACAGCATGATGGCCACCATCAACAGCGTGGTTGCTACCGGCCGCAAGATGAATGGTTGCGAAGGGTTCATTGTTTCTGACCCTTGCCCGGGTTCTGTTTCTTTCCGCCCGCTTGAGGTTGTGCGGGCGTGCCAACGGCTTCATTTCTGAGATTGATCTTCGCGCCATCCCGCAGCTTATCCGCACCATCCACTACGATCTGGTCGCCGGGCGCCAGCCCGGAGCGGACCTCGACACGATCGCCATCGGTCGCACCGAGTTCAACCTTCCGCACCGACACGGTACTGTTTGGATTGACAAGATAGACGAACGTCCCCGGCACGCCGCGCTGAATGCCGGCGACGGGCATCACTGTGACATTCTGGTGCGTATCGACCAGCAGCCGAATATTGACGAACTGGTTTGGATAGAGTGCTTCGTTATCGTTGGCGAACTGAGCCCGCAGCTTGATCGTTCCTGTTGTGGGATCGATCTGACTGTCGAAGGTCTGCAGAACACCGTCCGCGATCTTGTTCACCCCGCTGCGATCATAGGCGATCGCGGGCAAGGCGGCTCCCGCGGCCAGTCTCTTGTTGATCGCCGGCAGGTTGTCTTCGGGCAGCGTGAAGAGAACGCTGATAGGCCGCAATTGCGTGATCACGACAAGGCCGTTCGTATCACCGGGCGTGACGTAATTGCCCTGATCCACCTGACGCAATCCCACGCGGCCGTCCAGCGGTGAGACAATACGGCAATACTGCAAATTGACTTCGGCAACCTTCACCGCGGCACGGTCAGCTTCCACCGTGCCCTGATCCTGCGCAACCAGCGCAACCTGGGTATCCAATGTCTGATGAGGCACCGCGTTCTGCGCGGCCAGTTTCTGGTAGCGAACCAGATCAACCTGCGCACCTTTCAACAACGCCTCGTCCCGTGCGAGGTTACCTTGCGCAACAGCCAAAGCGGCTTCGTAAGGGCGCGGGTCAATCTCCGCGAGCAGATCGCCCTTCTTGACCTCGTCACCTTCCTTGAAATCGATTTTCTGCAGATAGCCGCTGATCTGCGTACGCACGGTCACCGTTGCGAGAGACGTGACCGTGCCGAGGGCATTCAGGCCAATGCCAATATCCCCCTTTGTGACAACCTCCGGCACAATCGAGATAACGGGCGCGCCGCGGGAGCTGGTCGGCGATGCGGCCTTTTCACGAGTCCACCAAACGAGACCGGCGAGCACGAGGACACAGAGCAGCACAATCCATATCAGGGATCGTCGCGTCTTTTGCTTGGAGATAGGCGCGGTCGCTTGGTGCGAAATCTCCTCGCGGGACTTGACGGGCTGATCCATCTATTCGCCCTCGATCCTTTGCGCCCACAGCCTGCGGAAACTCCGATCCTCCGGGAAAGCCTGCCCGGATATTACGAATGAGCGTTTCTGCGGAACAAACATACCACTTCTGAGCAGGCGCGACCGCAGCGAGCGCCTAAATAATCCGTGAGAAGGACTTGTTCAGGGCATCGACCGCGAAATGGCGGCTCAAACGGCCCCATCAATCCATTGCCAATGGCATCGTCGAACTCGACGTTCTGCCTGGCGAGCGGGTTACCGTCTTGAAAGTCGAGCGCCAGAACAACCTGCGCTAGTCGAACCGCTCAAGGTAATGGCGTGGCAACAATTGGCCCTGGAAAAATTGAAGCGTTTTGACGGCTGATGACCAACTTGCTGACAAGTGCAGAAATGCCGTCCCTAAAGCCCACCTCTGCACAATCCTAAGCAACGCAATTCGGGAAAGGGATGGTCAGAATTTTCGGCAGCAAAGATTGTTCTTGCTGACACGAACCTTGGCAAAATGCCTCGCGTCACAACGTGCGTAGTTTTTACGGATTGGCGCTCCCTAGGGGAGCTTTACCGTTTAGGAAAATCAAGCACTTACGGCAATTCGGGGGAACGAGACGCACCATTGTTTCACATAGCGTTTTTCGAAGATTCCCCCGGAGATTGCGGTACGAGAAGAGGCATCGCATCCGTGGCGAGGCGCTTCTGATCGGCCGCGCGGGTGTAAAGTTCCGCGTGCTCCATACTGTCCCAGCCGAAGACCGCCATAAGCTGACTGGCCGTCGCCCCATTCTCTGCGGCAATGGTCGCCCCGGCCTTCCGGAGCCCGTGCGCGGAGCATTGCAGCAGCCCCGCCGCATCGCACCACTCGCGCATACGCACGCCCATGCCCTTGTCCGTGAACGCCTTGCCAAAGGCCGTCACGAGGAACGTCATATCGCCGGTTGGCGAAGCTTCAATGATCCGCTGTAGTTCCGGCAGGATTGGAATCGAAAGACGCTTCGGCTTCCGGTTGCGGCCTTTATGGACGGTGAAAACGAGATAGCCCTTTTTGACGTGCTGCTTTCCGAGCCGCACGAGGTCGGATTTGCGGACGCCCGTAAACATGAGCAGCGCGAGGGCGAGACGTGGCTTGGTGCCAATCGGCCACCGCTTTTCAAAAGCTTCGACCTCTTCGAGCGTCCAAGTGTGCCAGCCTGCGGTCGCTGTTTTGAACGTCTCAACATCACGGCCGAAATTGGTTTTGATGTGCTTCTTTTTGAAGCCCCACTTCGTCACCATGCGCGCGGCTTTGACGCGGCCGTTCGCGGCTTCGGGAAGCTCAAGCTTTCGGTCGCGCAGCACTTCGATATCGTCGGCTGTCATTCGCGCGAGGGGGAGATTTTTGAAGATGCGATCCGAGCCCGGCGCGATGGGCTCCGCACACATGGAGTCGAGAATACGCTTTCGAACGGTGCGCGTGGACTCGTCGAGTCGCTTGTAATCTGCGCACTCCTTCACATACTGCGCGCAAAGCCATCCCCATGTATCAGGTTTAACGCCAATCTTCGGCGCAGCCTTCGGGGCGTTACCCTTCGCCGCTGCGTATTCCGCCATGAAGGATTCCGTCCACGGCTCGCCATAAATGCGAATCTTCTTCATCCCGGTACGCGGCCGGTAATAGACGCGCACGGGCTTGCCGGGGCCATCTGACTGTTCGAAACAACCGGAAGGGAGGCGTTTGGGCATACCCTCTTCTAGCATGGTCACACCGCCGTCTTCCACCTACCATCGTCACCGTTTTCGTCCGGCAGAGCCTCAAAAACATCGTCCAAATGGCGAATGTCCCAAACCTTCTTGCCGTCTATGAGCTTCGCAGGCCCTACCCGGCCGTCCGCGCGCATCGTGTCAAACTTGGAGGGCGAGATGCATAGATACATCGCGGACTCTTCGCGTGAGAGGCCGCGCCGGGGGCATGGACGTGTTGCCGCTGTCGCTTTCATCGTGGTGAGACTCTGGCATAGTGTGACCAGACTCTTGACCAACGAAGTGCGGCCCGTCAGCTAACGATTAGCAATTTCGTCCTCTTCCATATCGATATCAAACATTCGCTCTTCATACTCCTTCGTTAAGCGCCACTTTCGGAATCGCCGCCAAACAGCCGGAGCGAGCAGCCTTTGCTCAGGCTTCAACCTCATAGCTTTCAGGCAAGCCATCAAGTGTTCAAGGTCGCGAACATGATAAGGCGTCGCGTTCTTCGTGCCGGAATAGATATCGTAACGCCTTGCAAGATCGCGGATTAGGCGGGAAACCCGATCACGGTCGCACTCTTCTGTAGTAAGACTCCGCGCATCACGCAGGAATTCTCGAAACGGGTAGTTCAGGGCCTTCGGCGGACGGCCCCGGCGCTTGCCGTCGCGAAGATAGCAAGACTCGTCGCCCCCGAAAGCCACAGCCAATTGAGCCGCGCGCCTAGGGTCGCACGTTCCGCCCTTCAAGACGCGATGGAGGTATTGCGGCGAAATTCTGAGTTGCCGAGCGACATCGACCTTGCTGACGCGAGACATACCTACCCGCCGTCAATCGTTAGCCCACTCCGTCGCTGTCGTGATTTAAGATGCATGAATTACTCCTTGTGCCACCTACGCCCCGCGCCGCCACAGCGCGGGGCTTCCTTTAGGCGGCCTTGCAGGACGCGTTCCAACGCTGAAAAGCCTTGATGCGCATGTCATCCCAGCTACGCGGCTTCCAATTCGCCGTCATCTCTTTGATGGAATTCGGAGTGTTCTTGAATTTTCCGGTATCGATGAGCGCAGCCATCCGCACGGCATCGGAAACACGGTCGGCTAGCCCAAGGTCAACGGCCTCTTGCGCCGTAAGCCAAGATTCGGCGTCCATCAACTCCACGATTTTCGCCTTCGAGGCACCGGACCGCTTCGCATAAACGTCCGCAATCTGGTCCTGCATTTTGCGAAGTGCCTCGCCGAACGAGTCGACTTCATCCGCATCACCGACCACACCGCCCCACGGATTATGAATCATCAACATGGAATTGGATGGCATTACGATTTCATCGCCAGCCATCGCGATCACCGAAGCCATTGAGGCTGCGATTCCTTCGATGGTCACGACCTTCTTCGCCGAATGACGCGCGAGCATGTTATAAATCGCAAAGCCCTGCGATACGTCGCCGCCATTCGAAGAGATTGAGATATTCAACTGACTTGGGCGACCCAGCGCGAAAAGGCTCTCGTTAAAATCCTTTGCGGAAAGCCCGTATTCGCCGATTTCGCTGTAAATGTTGATGTTGGCAGCGCCGCCCGCGCTGGCCTTAGCCATCGAAAACCACTGCGACATGTTGAAATCCCTTACACTGAATATGAAAATGAAAATTGATGGCCGCGCCGGACAAGGTGGAGGCCAAAAACCGGCGCGGCCATTTGGGACTGTGAAGGAGTCCGCCTCGGAGATGGACGGCAACGAAGCGGAGTACACAGCCCCAAACTTTATTCGGACGCCTCTTCCGCTACGCCGCGAACAAGAGTCTGCGGACGCAAGCACAGCGGGAGCGGGTTCTGCTGCGTGTGCAGTTCGACGTAGCGATTGAACTTGTCCGGCGCGAGCTTCGCATAACGCGGAAGACCAAGCGTATTGACGGTCTCCATGAAGTCGCCGGGGGCGAAGTATTCGGCATAGAGCCCGGGCACGCCGGTGAAGAAGAACCTCGCCTCATCCGGACCGATTGCGACTGTCTCGCCGTCGTCGGTGCCTTGGTAGTTTTCCCACATGATTCCGCCGAACTCGAAGATGCCGAAGGCGTAATTATCGCCTAGCGCCTGCTTCGCCGCCGCGTAGCCGTCATACACGCCCTTAACGCTGGGATGTTCCAACAGCTTGTCAAAGAAGTTGTCGCCGCAGAACGCCCACACCTGTGCGGTCTTCGGAATCACAGTCTTCGCGTTCCGGCGCATGAACCGCTGAATCGCCTGACACTTCGTTCGGATCGAATTTGTGATACCTACACCGGAATAGTCGTCGAGCGGGAATTCGAATGTCTCCGGCGCGGCCTGCCCGAGCGAGTTTGAAATTCCGAACTCCGCGAAGAGGTCGAGGAGAACCGAACCGTCCGCGTCGTGAATGACTCCGCGAAGCGCGCCGAGCCGGTGGTTTTCAATCGTCAGATCATGCCGAAGCGCCATGCGCTGCATCTGCCGGTTGATGACCGCTTCCGCACCGACAAGCTCGCCCGACGCAAAGTCGCGCACGTTTTGCACCGAATCGGCCTGCACTGTGTCTTCCAACTTGATATGGGGCACGGCCAACTGAATCGCCTTACGCCTATCGCGAGTCTCATATGGCGCGGGCGCACCGCGAAGAGTCGTCGGAATGAGCGAAAGCTGCATGTCAATCGACTCAATGACGACGGTGTTGGTAGCCACCCCCTCGCCAACGCCAGTGAACGCGAGATCACCCGCGCGACCCGGCACATGGTCTAGATTGTTGATCCCCGCCGTAAGGCTGGTCATTGAAAACGCATCGTCGTTGAAGATATCAATCGCGAAATCAGACATTCGAGGTACTCCGGAAATTGAAATCAGAATGAAATGTCAGCGCTGTATGAAATGACGGCGAGAACTGAAATGTCGGGGCGATGGAATACGCGATGGCCTTCGGCAACCAAGGCCTCAACGCAGGCGGCCTCAACGCGCTCCGCCGCATCAATTTCGGCATCGATCTTATCGAGCGCGGTTTGACGCTCTCGTGGCGACATCGGATTCGGAAAGGCCGCAGCGTTTACGTCGATAATTTCATCGAGCCTTTCAATAAGAAGATCACGATGGAGGAAGACGGCGAGCGCGGAAGCGTCGATTGGCTGATGAAGGTGAGAGCCAACACCGGCAACCGGCGGAAGGCGCGGCCAGCCAATTTCACCGCCGTGAAACATCGCTCCCACTTGCGGCACGCCCTGCGAAGCAATGCGTGCAACCTGATTGCGCATCGTCTTTTTAACGTGCGCCGCCGGAAGCGGTGCTTTTTCAATCTCGCGGCGACGGGCTTTCAGGTTGCTGACGTTCTCGCGAAAACGCGGAAGCGCATCAATCAAGTTGCGCTCACCTTTTGCCAAGACCAGTTCCGGCGTGGCAATTTCGGCAATCGCGTCCCCTCCCCGGTCAACCACTTGCATGAGGCGCGTGGCGGTGAGAACGGGCGGCGGAGCATCCGCTTCGAGACGTGATCGCTCCGCGCATAGAAGGTCTAACTTTCGCTGTTCCTCTGCAATAAACGCCCTCTGCTGATTGCGCGCAGACGCGCGCGGCCCGTGGACTTTGACGGTTTCGCTGTTCTCTGGATTTTCGCCCTCGAAATCCTTCAACGCTTTGGACTGCGCCGTGCGACGCAGAATATCTCGCTCTTGCTCGCGAATATCGCGGATGCGGCCGGTACGAATGCGTGCCTCCGCGATCCGCTCCGAGTCCTGAACTTTATGTCGGCTGATAATCGATAGTGCGCGAGGCGATAAAGTGGCGGTCATGAAAATTGCTCCGGTCTAATGGCCGCAGCAAACACAAACCGAAGATCGATGTCATTCGCAGAACAGCAAATTTGCTAAACCGCCTTGTACCCACGGCGGCGAAGTTCAGCGTTCACGGCCGCGTCTTTTGCTTTGATGGCATTCCAGAGGACGCTACACCCGTTCCCTGTTTTCAACCCGTAGCGACGAGAAGCTTCATGCAACAGCGTTGCGTTCGGCCGTGGAGCGCGGCCGATATCCCCGCCGTTGTCGATGTACCAGACAACGGCATCCGTCAAATTCTTTGTGCGGCCGGTTACGGGCTTAAGTCCCTTTCGAAGTGCGCGCCGGACAGCTTCTTGGAGGTGCAAGGGGGCATTGTTGATGAACAGGGCTTCGAGCAAAGACGGATCGCCTTCGGCTTCAAGCCGAAGTGCCTCCATCCACTCGCCGCTGTTGTCCACGCCGTCCATGCTCGGCATAGAACCACGCGGCAGCGCACGCAGTGACCAACGATTGGGCTGCCTCCCGTCCATGCCGGGACTCTGTCCGCTCGCCGATCTTCGGTCAGCTAACGAATGGTCGTCGTGATGCTCAACCTATTTACACTCTGAAATTAGGTTGATGGTTTCGGCAGGGTGCGAGGCTGTAGGCGTTGTAGGCAAACTTAGCCTCTATTGCTCTATAGGGAGCACGGATCAATCAACCTATTAAATTATAAATATATTGATTGATTGACTGATCCTCGTATGGGGAAAACGAGGCCTAGATAGCCTACAGAATAAAGTACACGATTTCAGAAGCTTATATTTTTCCAGACTGATTTTGTAGGCTACAAAGACCATTCAGGCTTGCCGGGCGCTCTATATTCCACCGGGACTAAACCAATTTATTCGTCGTCTTGGGTTGTGAGCGCGCGTTTCAAAAAATTTTTCGAACGCCCTGTAGCCTACAAACGCTCTGCCACAAGGTTCTTCCCGCAGAAAAAAGTTATGAGGGGACCACTCAGGCGCGTGGTGTCTCTATGAATCGAAGAAATTTTTTCGAGGGTACATAGGCCTCAACGCGCGCACCTCGCGGTCACTCTTGAAGCTCAGCACTATCGATATTACGCAGCAACTCCCCGACGTGAGAATTGAATCGGCGGTGAAGCGGATCAAGCTCGGCGAGAGCCCGCAGTGAGACGCCTCGCTGCTTTGAAAACACCACCGTCGTGCAGCATGTTCTAAACTCTTCGAGATACTCGCGTGCTTCATCGTCCAGAACTCGCGCTGATAGCAAAGATGCCCTTGCCTGCGCCTCGCGAAACCCCTCGCTAGTTTCCTCGGGTATAAGCTGTTTTTGCCAATTTTCGGGATCGCGGCGATAAGTGGTTTCGTCGCAATAGTTGGCGAGATAAGCCATTCTGCCCAAGCGATGCGCCACTTCTTGAAGCTCCAGCAACGTGGCACGCTGGAAATCATTTCGACGTTCGGAAATCTTATCGCGACGGATTTCGGCGCGAGCCTCCCGCTCTCTTCGCACAGTCCGTTTAAAGTCGATCCAATCGGATAGCGACTTCGTGCCGTAGCCCAACAGCAACGTCAGAACCGGAAACCAACTTGTCGTTGTGAAGTCAGCCATTTCGCCCCCGCCAGAAGCTCGCTCGAAATCCCCGCTGCGAAGCGTATTCCATTCGTTAGCTGACGCCAAAGCCCTTTTGTTCAACAATTGCTTCGTTGGCTGACTTCAAAACCGTCGCGTGCTGGAGTCCGTCCACGAACGGAGTTTGTCACATGGCGAAGAAAACGAAGCGAAAGCCAATTCATTTGAGCGAAGAGCGCATCGGCGTGCGCCTCCCGCGCACCCTTTTGCGCCAAGTGGACGTGCTCGCCGCCGAAACGCTTTGCCCACGCAGCTACGCAATCCGCCGCCTCATTATGCGCGGCCTTGAGCAGAAGGAGTCTATCAATGCGTGATCGCGCAAAAACCTATACCAGTCAGGAAATCATTCAAAATAACTTTGCTATCTTACCTGAGGCTCTAAAGCTTCGGGACAAGGTGTTGTGTTGTTTAGTGAAGGAGGCCCGGTCGCCGGAGACAGGCTGGCGAGAGCTCGGATTCGGCGAAAATTCTAGGAGTGGGTACCTCAAGCATTATCTCGCGCGCTACGCCAATCGAGACATCACTTATGGGGTGCCTTTTATTGCCTTGGGCGCGCCGGGGCTGAATTTGTCGATTGAGCACACTTTGATCGTGCATGAAGCGTACGGCCCCATCGGTGATGAACGTCCGCTCACGCGTGATCTGTTCACCATCGCATGGAATGATGACGGGTTTGTTCGCTTGGATAGCTTTGAGCGCACCGACGAGTGGGAATCGTATTTCCCTTTTCACAAGGCAAGGGGCTAACCGATGGCAGGCGGCGGTCGTACAATTACGCAGCGCATCGCGCTTGACGGCGGCGCGCAAGTCAAAACGGATTTGGAAGCCATCGGCGCGGCTGCAATGAAGGCGTTTGAAAAGCTCGCCGGTATCGGCGCGGCCAATAGCGCTTTGGGAAAGGTCGGATCGTCGGTCAATGAGCTTTCGAACCGTCTCCGCAAGCTCCAAGATGCGGGAGGCAATTTCGGCGGAGCCTTTGGTGGTTTCGCATCGCAAGTCTCGAGTCTGGGTGCGTCGCTCGGGATTCTCTCAAGCGTGTCCATCGGAGGCACGGTCGCGGCCTTCACTGCGCTGATTAATAAGGTTGGCGAGGCGCAGCGCCAGCTACAGAACACGGCCGACTCCTTGGGCGTAACTGCCGAACGTCTGCAAGCCTTGCAGGATGCGGCGTCGCAAGTCGGCATTGGCGGCGATCAGATCGCGCAAGCGCTCTCGAAGCAAATCGCCGCAATGACTTCGGCAAATCAGGCGAGCGTCCAATACGGCAAGGCCGTGGACGAACTGAAACGCAAACAGTCCGCCGGATTGATTACGCCGACGCAATACACGCAGGCACTCCGCGACCTTGACGCGAAGATGCAAGAGTCGACAAACACCTTTAAAAAGTTCGGCGTCGCCGTCTCGGATAACGGCGGCAAAACGATGCGCGACCCTATCAAGGTCTTCTTTGAGATGGGGGACGCCTTCAAAGGCATGAGCGACAACGTAGCCAAAGCTTCGGCCGCCCAACAGATTTGGGGCACGCGCAACGCGCAAGTGATCGCGCTCGCAAGCAAGGGCGCAAAGGGTATCGAAGACCTATCTCTTGCGGCGGAGCGCCTTGCGCCTTCACTCGACAAGGGCGCGGTCGCAGCTTTTCAGCGTGTCACGCTGGCGACCGGCAATCTTGGCAAGGCGGCGGAAGCGACCAAAAACCATATGCTCGCGGCTTTCGCGCCGTCCATTTCGACGATTATCGAGGCCTTCACGAATGTCATCGTGAACAGCCGCGCCGCATGGGTGAACTTCGCAAAGACGCTGGCCGATCAGGTGAAGCCCATCGTTGAAGACGTGGTGGCCGTCATCGAGGGCCGCGACAAGGACGTGAAGAACTCCTTCATCCTGAAAGCCCGCGACGCCGTTGTGGATTTCGCGAGCGCCGTACAAGGTGCGGTGGTCAATGTCATCGTCCCCGCATTTCAGGGCTTCCTTGGAATTCTGCAAATCGTCGCGGACGGAATTAACGCCGTCTTCGGCACGAAGCTCACAGGCGGCCAGCTTACCATTGTCGCCGTCGTCGGGTCGCTCTCCGGAGCATTCGGACTGCTTGGCAGCACCATTGGTGTGGTCGTCAGCGCCATCGGCGTATTGGTATCGATCTTTGGCGGTGCGGCCGTTGCGGCTGCGGCTGTTGGCGTCGCCATTGGCGCATTGATCGTGTCGCTTTCGACCAACTTGGGAAGTGTCAAGGACACGGCTACAGGTGTCTTTGCCGCAATTCCAGAACTCGCCAAGACCGCACTTGACGGAGTGGTGTCAGCTTTCAAGGCTGGATTCACCATTGTCGCAGGGCTTTTCGACGGCCTCTTGAACACGGCGAAGAGCGTTTTCAACGCAATCATGGCCGGTGTGCAGGCTGTTGCCAACGCGATCTCCGGAGTGATCGGTGGCAATAGCGGCGGCGGTGATAACGCTCCGGCTTTCGCGGACGGCGGCGCGGTTCGTGGACCCGGCACCGGCACGAGCGACTCTATCCGCGCTTGGTTATCAAACGGCGAGTATGTGCAGCCTACTTCTGCGGTCAACCGATACGGCCTCGCCTTCATGAACGCCATCCGGGCCGGGCGCATCGCCGTCAGCCGCGTGCGTGACCTCATGTCCGGCGTCGATTTCAGCGGCATTGGGGCTGTAATGCCTAACCGCGTGAGCTACGCGACCGGCGGAGCCGTGGCGCTCGCCGCGACGGGCGGCGGAATGCAGCCGGTTCATCTGCACGTTGGCGGTCAGGAGCATCCATTACAAGGATCACCCGACGTGGTGCGCAATCTCGTAATTGCGGCACAGAGCAAGAGCGCACGCTCCTCAGGTCGCAAGCCCACATGGTTCGGGGGTGGCAGATGAGCGAGTTCATTCCAAGCTTCGAGCTTCTGCCCGTTGTAACGCGCGGTTCAAAACTGATGGACCTCGCCGCGAAGAATATTCCGGCGATGGAATCGCATTCGGAAGCGGAGACGCTTGAATATCTAGCAACCTACGAGCGGGTCGTGGGCGTCTGGATCGATACGGAGCGCGGAAACAACGTCAATGTCAGGGCGTTGAAGGGACCGCCCGATGATGTCGAGGCGGTGGAAACTGCCATTCCGTGCAGGGATGAAGAAGACTCGCGGCGTTGGACAATCTTGCTCAATGCGCCCGCGCCTTCTTCGGCCATTCCCAACGATTTAACAATTCGGCTTATTTCAAAAGAAGGGATTAAAAATGGCACCGACAAAAAGTGAGATTCGTCGCGTCAAAGCGGCTCGCGCTCGCGCGACCACGGCACTTGCACAAGCTTTTATGATTGTAGGCTTGAACGCTGACAAGGCTTACGAGTTTGCCGCTACGCGGATTGATGATGCTGTCTTTGATGTTGATGTCGGGCTTCAAGACATCGGAACGCTGTTGCACGCGAGCAGTTCGCGGAAATAGAGACGCCGTTTCCGCAAACGAACGAGAACTACGCAAAAATTGCGTAGTTATGCCTGCGGCACAGTCACTTTTTGAATTTTTAAGTATGGACTCCACAAAATTTCTATGCCTCATAATGAGGTGACGGGGTTTGAAGGAGCAAAAATGGCGAAGCGGACGAAGAAGTACAAGGAGGCGCAGTTGGCTTTCGGGCTGGCGCTGATTGATTTTGCGAATCGCGGAGGAGATGCCGAAACTGCGTGCGCGATACTTAACGGGCGTCCTGACGAAGAAAAAGGAGCTAGTCGGCTTTTCGCGATAGCGCGCGAATTGCGGTCGACCGTGTGAGCCGTCTTCGCAATTGGCTTCGAACGATATGGCGCGGTGAGCCTTTGAAGGCTCCCGCGTCGGAAAAATTTCTTTTTACCGTACCCGATGAATCAACAGCCTTTGCATTGTTCGGTGCTGATTGGCGGAAGCACGCAAAAATCGTTTCGAGTAGGAGTAATTTCAATGAAGATGGCTTTCACCCACCCGAGTCAAATCGACGCCATTAGGCGTAAGGACAAGCGCGAGCGTGAGAACCACGCGAACCTCAAGCGCATCGCTGCGGGCACGTCGGCACCGGAAGTTAGTTCTCGGATCGCGCCGTATGGATTGAACCGCCCTCACGAAGTGGTGGACTTCCCGTATCTCGCGCACAACGGCCCGGAAGATAAAAGCCCGAAAGAGAAGTGCATTTCGCTTGTGACCGGCGACCGCGTACCGGCGAAATTCGAGCAGGACTATATCGCGTATCGTGAGTATGCCGAAGCGTGCATCGCAGAGAAGTACGAGCCCTTTGGTGCCACGCCCATCCACTTCGATTTATACGCCATTGAACTGGGTAAAGACGGCAAGCACGCGTGGCGAGGCCGTGGAGCTTTTGACCCCTCATTCGTATGGGATATGGAACGCTTTCCCGACCGCCTTGGACGGATCGGCGCGACCTTGGCGGCGCGCGGCCTCTACATTGTGTTGGACGTGGTGCGGGACTGCAATCTAATCTGCGATGCCAGCGGCAAAGTTATTAGCTTCCGTGGTGCGGCATCCGATTACGATCTTACGGAAAAACAGCCGCGTGTCCGGCTTGTCGCCGATGGAGCGATTCGGATTCGCTGGGAGCAAAAGTCATTCGGCAAATGGATCACAAAAGCCATCGTCGCCCACAATGGCGAGGCGCTCCCGCCCGGTAAAGGTAAGCGTTACGCCGAGCGCGTGGAGCGCTATTCGAAATTGAAGGATTTGGACTACCGGCCGCATACGTTCGCAGTTTACGACATCAATTGTTCGGATAAGGGCGGCACGCAGTTCTACGCCATCGGCAAGGATAACCTTTGGCACCAATACGGCCGTTGCAAAGGCAACGCATTCACTGGCGACGAAAAGGCCGATGGCTTCGACTTGGATGGCTTCGGCGATCTTCCCGGCAGTCTCACCGCAGAACAGCTTGCGTTTTTGGATTGCCGTTTAGCCGCCCAAGGATTTGAGATCGCGTTGGTGCCGACCGAAGACGAAGACTTCAACGAAGAAGCGACAACACAAGCGGAGCTTCTTTCGCTGATGTCCGGATGCAACGTTTCAATCCCGGAGGGAATCGATTTCGGCTAACCGCGACCGGGCTTCGATTTCCAATTCGGCTTTTTCAGCGGTGGCAAATTCGCGGGCTGGTCGGGAAAGATGAACTCTTCACCGACCAGCCAGCGGCCTTCAAATTCCGCCCAAAATTGGATCGCCTCAAGCTGCACGGCGAATTCAAAAACGCACCAGCACCCTTCGCGCTGTATCCGCTCTCCCGTGCCGTCGAATGGAATTCGATTCATCTTGCAGACTGCGTCTATCCAATCCCACCGCCCGCGAATGTAGTCGTCTTTGAGCGCGACGTGAAACGGCCGCAGCCTTGACCAGCGATGCGGCGACGCTCCGCGTGGGTGAAAGCCGTGCCGCTGTTGCAGGAATTCAGGAATGCGCGTGATCGCCTTAGCGATCCGGCGGGCTTCATCGGACGTGAGATAGGAGTGATAGAACGGCACCCCTTTCAGATCGTCCCGGCACGGCACCACGGCGACCGTAACGCCGTTTGCGTCCTTCACGGCATAGGTGTCCGCATTCGGCCGCTCGGCCGTCCACGGTGGCGGAAAACGCCGTTGGGGACTCTTACTTGACTCTTCCATCGCTGAAGAACAAAATAAGAACACTCAAGATACGTCAACACGGAATATCATCATGTCAGCCCAGCCGGAGCCCGCCCCAGAGGCGGAGTCGGATCGATTAGACGCGGCCTGCGATCAGGCGATTGCGGCTTGCGGCGGCGATCTTCGCAGCACGATCCGCGCGCTGATTCTTGCAAACGAATATCTGGAATACGAACTCGCGACTCAGGTTTCGCAAGGCTACCTTCGCGGTGTGAAGCACGGGCGCTTCAATTGCTATTCGGGTTGATGTGGTGAGCCTGTGCGAAATGTACACTTATCCTTGACAAGCTAATTCCAGATTCACACGCTGAATAAGTTTTACATTAGGGCATTGTAAGAAATGACTATCGGAAAGCTTACTCGCGGAGAATTTGAGGCGACGTTACAGGCGCAATTATCCCCCACCACACCTATCCGCAGCCCAGAATTTTTACGCGGTCGAGACAAGATTCTTGAAGATATCCGCAGGGCCTTTGTGCAACCCGGACGGCATATATTTATTCACGGAGACAGGGGCGTCGGAAAAACGTCGCTAGCACAGACGGCAGCCATCGAGCATCAATCTTCCGATGGCGCGGCACTGTTCATTGGATGCGACAATTCCTCGACCTTCTATACTGTGGCGAGGAGCATCGCGCAAAAGCTAGTGGGGCAAGGAGACCCGACTGTAGCGAGGTCGAGCAGGACAGGAAAAATCTCGGGCGGATGGAAGGGGTTTATTTCTGCGGAAGCAAGCCAAACAATCGAGCGGGGAGCGGTCCCCGATATGAAGACGATTGACGAAACTGTTTCCATTCTCGGATATCTCGCCGAACAGCACTCCCAAAAGCCTGTGATAGTAATTGACGAATTTGAGCGCATTACTGAAGCAAGCGAACGGATGCTCTTCGCAGACTTCATCAAACAGATAGGCGATCAATCCGTACCAATCAAATTTGTCTTCTGCGGAATAGGATCGGCTTTAAGCGATTTGCTCGATGCGCACCACTCTTGTTATCGTTATCTGACGGCCGTTCCGCTGGAACGGCTCGCGCTGCATCCGTGCTTGGAGATCATTTTCTTTGCCGCAAAGGCACTTGGCATAACTGTCGAAGATACTTCGCTCTATCGCATCGCTCAAATCAGTGACGGGTTTCCCCACTACGTCCACCTGATGTCAGAGAAATTATTCTGGCAGGCGTTTGTGGACGAAAACGACGTAAAGCAGACGAACTCGACGCACTACACGACCGCTATCCGCGCCTCAGTTATCGACATCGAACCGCACCTAAAGGCGATGTATGAAAAAGCGTCCCTAAAATATAAGGCCGATTACGAGTCGGTACTTTGGGCTGTGGCTGACCACCATCAGCTAAAGCGTCGCAGTACAGATATCTATCAAAGCTACATCCGGATTCAGCGCAAGCGCGGAGAAGAGCCCTTACCGCGTGAGACATTTAACTCACGAATGAATTCGCTGAAACGCGCCAGCCATGCTTCTATTGTGAAGGGTAACAGAGCGGGTTGGTATGAATTCTCCGAAGCTGTCGTTCGTGGGTACGTTCGACTGCGCGCAGAAGAACAGGGAATTGTGCTCGGAAACGATCATCCCTTGGATGGTCGCAGCCCAGACTCACTCGCGAACCAACCGACTTCAAATATATTCAAGTCACGCGAGTGATCGGAGCAAAGGGCGAACAAACCGTTCCCCCGGACAGAGTATCCGGCGGGGGAAAATCCCTAAAGATATAATGATTTCAAATCTTTATTTTGACGTTGGCGCTCCCTAGGGGAATCGAACCCCTGTTTCAGCCTTGAGAGGGCCGCGTCCTAACCGCTAGACGAAGGGAGCGTTGGGGCAAGGGATAGCCGCCACGAGCACAATCCGCAAGATGCGAAAAGCCGATGCGTGAACTTAAGGCTCGGTGGCGAACCGGGCCCGGCCCAGCAATTTGAAGGTTTTGGCGTCGAAAGTGCGGATTTCGGTCGCCCCGCCGATATCCAGGGTTACGGCAATCCGGTCGTCCAGCGCTGCCGTGGAGACGATCCGGCTGCCTTTAGGCAGCATGATCGTGGCCTCGGTGGCGGATACAGTCCGGCCCTCACCGCGAAACAGCTTGTAGCCGATAGCGATGAAGACAGCGCCGATTCCCAGCGCCGTGGTCAGGCCCGCGATCAGCATCAGGCGCTTGAGCCGCGCCATCATGGCGGCCTGTTCAGGCGTGAGTTCGGCAGCTACATGTTCGGTCATGAACGAGTCTTCTTCACATCATCAGAGTGCGGAAAATACCGGCGAACGCCGCATTATCACAGCCGGTGCCGCGGGCAAATCGCAGCGGCTCGACCGCGTGCTCGCCGACCAGTTCGAGGACCTCTCGCGCACCCGCCTGAAGGCCCTGATCGTGGCCGGCCATGTCAGCATCGGCGGTGCTCCGATCCTCGATCCCGCCTATCAGGTCAAGGCCGATGAGACGATCATCATCGAGGTTCCGCCGGCGGTGCCGGCCGAGCCGGAAGGCGAAAACATCCCGCTCGATATCGTTTACGAAGACGACGATCTCCTCGTGCTTAACAAGCCCAAAGGGCTCGTGGTGCATCCGGCGGCGGGACATGAAACCGGCACGCTGGTCAATGCCCTCATTGCCCATTGCGGCGCAAGCCTTTCCGGCATCGGCGGCGTCAGACGGCCCGGCATCGTGCACCGGCTCGATAAGGATACCACCGGGCTCATGGTGGTGGCCAAGAACGACCGCGCCCATCAATCGCTGACAGCGCAGTTCGCCGATCACGGCCGCACTGGCGCGCTGCGGCGCGGCTACATGGCTTTTGTCTGGGGGGCACCATCGCGGCTGCACGGCACCATTGACCAGCCGATCGATCGTCACCCCTTCGCCCGGGAAAAAATGGCGGTGCGGCAGGGCGGCCGGCACGCCGTCACCCATTGGGAATTGCTGGAAAGCTTCGAGGGGCGGGACGGCAAGCCGATTGCCTCGCTGCTTGCGTGCCAGCTCGAGACCGGACGAACTCACCAGATCCGGGTCCATCTCGGCCATGCCGGCCATCCGCTGATCGGCGACGACGTCTACGGCTCGGGCTTCCGCACCAAGGCCAACCAGTTGAGCGCCTCCGCTAAAACAAGGGTGGCGGCCCTGGGTAGGCAGGCGCTCCATGCTTATCTCCTCCAGATCGAGCATCCGGCCACAGGAGAAATAATGGACTGGCAGTCGGGGCTTCCGGAGGATTTGGTTCTCCTGCAGGAAGCCCTTCGCGCGGCGCCTTGACGCAGTCCGATTGGAAAATATCTAATATTACAGATATTTAACTGCCGTCACGGCTTCGTGACCCCGTTTTGTTCTTCCCTTTTCGCTCCCCTCAGGTGTATGCTGCACCTGCGTGACGGAGATGTCCCGGCACGGAACATTGCAGCTCCGCTGGCTTTGACAAAGCAGCAGCCTGCCTGGCCCGCCGATGTCGGGGGCCTGAACAACGGAGGGCGCTACAACATGGCCCGTACAGCTACCCTGCCGGTTCTCAACGGAGAATCCGGCCTCTCCCATTATCTTGCCGAAATCCGCAAATTCCCCATGCTTGAACCGCAGGAGGAATACATGCTCGCCAAGCGTTGGCGCGAGCATGACGATCGGGATGCGGCGCATAAGCTCGTGACCAGCCATCTGCGGCTCGTGGCGAAGATCGCCATGGGGTATCGCGGCTACGGCTTGCCCATCTCCGAGGTCGTTTCGGAAGGCAATGTCGGCCTGATGCAGGCGGTCAAGCGCTTCGAGCCCGAAAAGGGGTTCCGTCTTGCCACCTATGCGATGTGGTGGATCAAGGCGTCGATTCAAGAATACATCCTGCGTTCGTGGTCGCTCGTGAAGATGGGCACCACCGCGAACCAGAAGAAACTGTTCTTCAACCTGCGCAAGGCCAAGAGCAAGATCTCGGCGCTGGAAGAAGGCGATCTGCGCGAAGATCAGGTGAAGCTGATCGCCAAGCGCCTCGGCGTCACCGAGCGCGACGTGATCGACATGAACCGCCGCCTTGGCGGCGACGCTTCGCTCAACGCGCCGATCCGCGACGATGGCGAGCCCGGCGAATGGCAGGACTGGCTGGTCGATACTTCGCCCAGCCAGGAAGCGGTGATGGCGGAGAGCGAGGAGTATGATCACCGCCGCAGCGCGCTGACCGGTGCGATGGGCGTGCTGAATCCACGCGAGCGTCGCATCTTCGAGGCGCGGCGGCTTGCCGAGGATCCGATGACGCTCGAGGATCTCGCTGCCGAGTTCGGCGTCTCGCGCGAGCGCGTGCGCCAGATCGAGGTGCGCGCCTTCGAGAAGGTGCAGGCTGCGGTGAAGAACACCGTGGCGCGTCAGGAACAGGCCGCGCTTGAAGCGGCCTACTGATACGCGGCCTCATCATCGAACAGATATGAAAGCCGGCGGAAACGCCGGCTTTTTTATCAGTAATAATCCTGCAAAAATTCCGAGAGCGAATCCGGATCGTAAATGTCCTTGCCGCCCAACGGGGCATTCAACATCGTCAGGGCATTGGTCTTGTAATCGGCCTCGACATCGTTAGGCGCAGCACCCAGCGGCTGCGACAGAATCGAGCGATACGAGAGGTAATTGTCCTTGCTGCCCACGAAAATGCAGACGCACCGTTTGGGGTCCGCAAACAGGTAGCGCGACACGCCTTTGGCGGTGTGAATCACAAAGCGATGCGGCGGCAAGGCGTGCAACGCCTTCTCTCCCTTGGGGCCATTCGCCAACTGCACCTTGAACCCGGCGGATGAGAGATAAAAATCATTCTTGTCCAGAAAAGAAAGACTGAGTTCTTCATCCGCGAGCAGCGGGCTACCCGACAGCAGCGAGATCAACCCGACCCCAAACGACAACCTTCGCGTTCTCGTGAAATTCATGAACTATCCTCCAGCCGGAACCGAAGATGGGCTCGGCTCACAGATCAATCAAGAGAAAATGAAAAGCCAACAAAAGCACTAGCTCTTTTGAACGCATATCGATTCTGAAGCGACTAATCGGCATCGCCTTATGCGTCGCACAAGATGTAGTGCGACAGACGGTAACGCTTCATCGGCAGTCATCACCGACACGCATGACAAAGCATGAAGAAAATATGAATTGAGGGATTCTGAATTCGCGCACGCCGATTTGTTTTCTTTCGTAGCCAACAGACTCACAACCGCCTCAATACACCTCAATGGTTCGCCCACCATTCAACCAAGGAGACGCGCATGATCAATCGTCCGCCGGAAACATTCAGCGCAGAAACCGTGGCTGCTTTACGCGAAGTGCTCAACATCGCCGTCACACAGATCGCCGAACAAAACAGAACGCCTGCGACAAAGGCCAAGATGGCCGAAACGATCGTACGGCGTGCAGCCGAAGGCGTCACCGATGCAGTCGATCTCGTGACGTTTGCGGTACGCGAGGGCGAAACGCCCGCGGCCTGATGCAGAAGGGTCGGTGAAAACTAAAATGCCCGGTCTCGCACCGGGCATTTTCATTTAGCTTACGCTTCGTTGGCTTATGCCTCGACCGGAGCCTTGATACGCGGCGCCTGTGTCGCGAACTGCTCGTCCTGCGGCTTGGACGGCAGCGAGCCGAACGCCTTGGCATGATCGATCACGCGCGCCATCAGTTTCAGTCCGAGAGGTGCGAGCGCACGCTCCCACAATTCCCGCGCAGTCTCGCCCTTCTTGACGAAGCACCATTCCTGCGCGGCGATAGCACCGCCATCCATCTTCTCCGCGAGATGATAGATCGTGCCGCCGGTAACGGGATCGCCTTCATTGATCGTCCATTCCACCGCGGCGATGCCACGATGCCGCGGCAAGAGCGACGGATGATAGCCGATGCCGCCGAGGCGGGAAGTCTTCAGCGCGTCCTGCGTCACCTTCGCATGGCTGTGCGCGGTGATGATCAGATCGGTACCCGGCGGAATCTCCGAAGCCTCGATCACCTTCGGGTGCGCCTGCACGTGAACATGAAGCCCCGCCGCACGACCGGCTGCGGCCAGACGATCATCGCCATCAGCGACGACCACGCCGGCAATCTCCACGCCATGGGCGAGAAGCATCTCGAGTGTTTTCACTCCGAAGTGGCGCGAACCGGCCAGCGTAATCCGCAAGGTTATTGTCCCCAGGCTGAGAAAGCTTCGTTGAAGATGCGCTCACCCGGAGCGCCCTTTTCGATCGACAGGATGGCGCGCTTGCCGTTGCCGTAGACGATCGGAATGTCGAGCGAGGTGCGTTCTTTCAGCACCTGAATGTTACGGGCGCGATCGACGTCGACGTTCGAAAGGCCGATCAGGAAGTAGCCGTCCTGCACCTTGACCGACGTCGCCGCGAGCGGCGTACCGCGCGGCTGGTCTGGTGACTTGGCGTAGACGCCCGGCACGTTGGCGATGGTGGTGCCAAAATCAGGGCCGACCGTGAACACGATCTCCATGGTGTGGCTGGTCGCCGGCATGGACGGGTCGGTGTTGCGCATGATCGTCACCGCAACCTTCATCTTGCGGTCGGGCAGTTCGACGTCAGCCTTGATCGCGGTATCCGGTTTCTGCTTTGGCGAGGCCGCAACCTGATCGAGACGCCAGACCACGGTGCCGACGGTCTGCTTGCCCTGCGGATCAGAGGGATCCTCTTCATACAGGATGGCGCGCTGCGCGACCTGAGCCACCTGCTGGTTGGAATCCTGCTGCCCGACGCGGTCGGTAATCTTCGGCCGGACGCCGGTGTCCGGGTTGGTCGTGTTCTGCGTCGTGCTCTGCTGCGACGGCTTGAACATCGACTTCATCGAGCCGCCGAACTTCTGGTACCCCAGAATGCCGCCGCCGATCAGGATGAGCGCAAGGCCTGCGAACAGCACACTCTTGAGCGGGAAGCCGCTGCGCACCTTGTCCGAACCGGTACGCCGGCTTTTGGCGGCGAGCTCATGATCGGTGAGCTCCTCATAAGATTCGTCATCGGGATAGCCGGCATACGCGCCGCGCTGCTCCATGTCGGGCTCGGAGCGTTCGAACTCCGGCGTCGGCGAGGAGACGTTGGCGAACGTCTTGCGTGCCGAACGATTGGCCTGCGAGGCGGCGCGGCCGAGCTCATCGGTATCGGCGACGACATCGCGGAAGCCGCGCGTTCCGACACCCGCCTGCGGCGGGCGGCCCTGCCCTCCTGGAGGATGCGGCTGGCCGGGAAACGAATCCGGTGCGCGGGGCGGGCGACCCGGCTCGCGCGGACGATCTTCATAAGGTGGTGGCGGCGTATCGCCTCGCGACAGAGTCGGGCGCGGTGCCGGAGCACCAGGCTGCGCGGCACGTGCACCGGCCGCGGCGCGGGCGCTGTCACGCAAAATATCCCCACGGCGTGGGCCTTCGCGGTTGGGCCCTTCGGGCCGACCGCGCGGCGGCTCGGACCGATTCGATTCTCCCCGCATGCGATGGGCGGCTTCCGCCTCAACCTTGCGCACGGCTTCTTCCAGCGCCAGCCGCTCGCGGGTGATTTCGGCTTCGGTGAGAGGGGGCTGAACGCCGCGCAACTGGGCGATCAGCGCGGTGCGGGCGCGCTCATACAACGCGCGCCGACTTTCCCCTGAAGCGTTGGGATCGAGGCCGGAGACGGCACGCGCGATGAGGGGATAATAATCAGCCATTCTTGTTCAGCCGGCGAACCCTTTACACAACCCCATTGCCGAGGCGCATGCTTGTCGCGAAATCATGCCTCGAATGGATTTTGCACCAGAATAGTATCTTCGCGTTCGGGGCTCGTGGAAAGCAGGGCAATCGGACATCCCACGAGTTCTTCCACACGCCGCACATATTTAATCGCCTGCGCCGGGAGGTCGGCCCACGAACGCGCGTTCGCGGTCGGCTCCTGCCAGCCCTCGATGGTCTCATAGATCGGTTTGACCCGCGCCTGAGCCCCCTCGCCTGCCGGCAAATGGTCGATCTCTTTACCATCGAGCTCGTAACCGACACAAATCTGGATGGTTTCGAAGCCATCGAGAATGTCGAGCTTGGTCAAGGCAAGACCGTGGATGCCGCAGGTGCGAACCGTCTGACGGACCAGCATCGCATCGAACCAGCCGCAGCGACGCTTGCGGCCGGTATTGACGCCGAACTCGCGCCCGCGCTGGCCGATCAGTTCGCCGGTCGCGTCGGTCAGTTCCGTCGGAAAAGGGCCCATGCCGACACGCGTGGTGTAGGCCTTGCAGATACCGAGCACATAACCCAGCGCGCTCGGCCCCATGCCTGAGCCGGTCGCAGCCTGCGCCGCCACCGTGTTGGAAGAGGTCACGTACGGATAGGTGCCGTGATCGACGTCGAGCAGCGCACCCTGCGCGCCCTCGAACAGAATACGTTTGCCCTCGCGGCGCTTGTGGTCGAGCAAATTCCAGACCGAATCCGCATAAGGCAGAACATGCGGCGCGATCTGCGCGAGATCTTTCAAAACCTCGCCCGCATCGATCTCCTTGAGCGAAAGGCCCCGGCGCAGCGCATTATGGTGCGTCAGCAGACGGTCGATCTTGTGCGGCAGGGTCTGCGGATCGGCGAGATCCATCAAACGAATAGCGCGGCGGCCGACCTTGTCTTCATAGGCCGGGCCGATGCCGCGCTGGGTGGTACCGATCGCGGTCGCCTTGCTGGCGTTCTCACGCACGGCATCGAGCTCGCGATGCAGCGGCAAAATCAGCGTGACGTTCTCGGCAACGCGCAGATTGTCGGGAGATACCGCGACGCCCTGCTCTTTCAGTCGTCCGACTTCCGTGACGAACGCCTGTGGATCGAACACCACGCCGTTGCCTATGACCGACAGTTTCGACGAACGCACCACGCCGGATGGCAGCAATGCGAGTTTGTAGGTCTCGCCGTTGATGACAAGTGTATGGCCGGCATTGTGCCCGCCCTGAAAACGAACGACGATGTCAGCCTGCTCAGAAAGCCAGTCGACGATCTTGCCTTTCCCTTCGTCGCCCCACTGAGCGCCGACGACCACGACATTAGCCATTGGGGTAAGCCATTTCCGGAAGCATCCTCACGTTCATCTCAAGCAGCCGGACATGGCTGCGCCTACCGGCAGGAACGCTCGCATGCCAGGCCACCACCCGATAAAGGATGATGGGATATGACGCAAGCAAAACAGGCTTTTGACCGGGCCATGACCCTCTCCACAAACTATTGATATCCCCATCTAAATCGCAATATCGCCGAAATCCTGCCGCCACACTGGTACCGCCGCCGAAATGACCCCGCCCAAGCCGCCTTTCCTGTCGCTCCGCCTGATGGAGCGCCCCTATCTGCTGCTCTGTCTCACCATGCTGTTCTGGGCCGGAAACATCGTGATCGGCCGCTATGCTGCGGGCCAGATTCCGCCGATGGCATTGTCGTACCTGCGCTGGCAATTGGCATTCCTGACGCTGTTACCGTTTGCCTGGTCGGACCTCGTCGAGGACTGGCCCGTCATCCGCCAGAACCTTGGCCCGATGATCGTGCTGTCCTTCACCGGCGTCGCGACATTCAACACGCTCGGCTACTGGAGCCTGCAATACACCACCGCGCTCAACGCGCTGCTGCTGCAATCATCCGGTCCGCTCTACGTGGCCCTGTTCGCGCTGGTGTTGTTCAACGTCCGCCTGACATGGATGCAGGCATTCGGCATCGTGATTTCGCTGATGGGCGTGCTGACCATCATCCTGCAGGGCCGGCTTTCGGCGCTATTGCAGATTCACTTCAACAAGGGCGACATCGGCTATACCGTGGCGCTGTTCGTCTTCGGCTTTTATTCCGCACTTGCTTCACGGCGGCTGGCGCTGAAGCAACTCTCCTTCCTTGCATTCAACTGCGGCGTCGGCTCGCTGTTCATCCTGCCGCTGTTTTTGTGGGAGATGTCCACGGGACGTGTCACATCGCTGAACGCCCACACCATTCCGGTTCTCGTCTATGTCGCGATCTTCCCCTCGACGCTTGCCTATCTATTTTACAATCGCGGCATCGAGTTGATCGGCGCCAACCGGTCGGCACCGTTCCTGCATCTCATTCCCGTGTTCGGGTCGGTGATGGCGATCGGACTGCTTGGCGAGGAGCTTCACCTCTACCACATCGTTGGCTACGCGCTGGTATTCGCCGGTGTGGTGATCGCCGCGCGCAAGCCGAAGCAGGCCTGAACAAAAAACGCCGCGGACAAAGCCGCGGCGTTGATGGTCGTCGTGGAAAGATAACAGACGTTACGCCGCACGCACCTTGGACAGGAACTCGTTCACCGCCCGATCCAGCTTGCTGGCCTGAGCATCGAGATCGCGGGCGTTGGACAGCACGTCCGACGCCGCCGAACCGGTGGCGGACGCCGCCGTACTGACACCACCAATGTGCTGATTGATCTCGCCAGATCCGGCCGCGACCGACTGGATGTTGCGGGCAATCTCGCGCGTCGCCGCACCCTGCTCCTCGACCGCACTCGAGATGTTCATGGTGATCTCGCTCATCTGAGCGATCGTCTGGCTGATACCCTTGATCGCCATAACGGCGTCGTTGGTCGTCGTTTGCATCGAGGTGACCTGCATCGAGATTTCCTCGGTCGCCTTGGCGGTCTGGCTGGCCAACGTCTTCACCTCCGAAGCAACCACGGCGAAGCCGCGACCGGCATCGCCCGCGCGGGCAGCCTCGATGGTGGCGTTGAGCGCCAACAGATTGGTCTGCGTGGCAATGGTATGAATGAGCTGCACCACCTCGCCGATCTTTTCGGCACCGTTGGACAGCACCTGCACGGTCGCGTTGGTTCGCTCGGCGTCCGCCACCGCCTTGCTGGCGATCTCGTTCGACTGCGCAACCTGACGGGAAATTTCAGCCACCGACGACGACAGTTCTTCGGCCGCAGCCGCGACGGTCTCAACGTTCTCCGAAGCTCTTTCCGACGCGGCACCGACGGTTGCCGCACGGTTGCTGGCCTCGGTCGCGGTCGAGGTCATGGTCTCCGCCGTTGTCTGCATTCCAGCGGCGGAATTCGCCACAGAACGGACGATCCCGTTCACGTTGCTTTCGAAGTCATTGGCCAGGCCCGCCATCATTGCAGCGCGCTCGGCAGTGGCGCGCGCTTTGGACTCGGTCTCGGCCCGTTCCAGATCGCGAATGCGGATCGCATTGTCCTTGAAGACCTGGACCGTCGTCGCCATCGCGCCGATCTCGTCGCGGCGGCCAATGCCTGGAATCGCTTCGTCGAGCTGCCCGTCCGCCAAGGCCTTCATCCGCTGGCCCAACTGACCAAGCGGCCTTGTAATGCTACGACCGATGAACCAGGCTACGACACCCGCAACCAAACCGATGCCGAGTATCGCGGCGCCCAGCGCCATGATGATCCGCATCAGCTTGCCATGCACGTCGTCGATATAAGCACCGGTGCCGACGTACATATTCCAGGCCGGAATGCCGGCTGCATAGGAGACCTTGGGACTTGGCTCCGACTCGCCGGGCTTCTGGTAGGCGTACCAAATCGTGACGTTCCCGTTGGCGGCCACGCCATCGCGCATTTCACGGGTGGACTTCCGGCCGTTGACCACGAGGTCGAGATTGTTGGTACCGACCATTTTCGGATTGAGCACCACAACCGCGACGCCCTCCATCGTATAGGCAAAGAGGTAGCCCGCGCCGTCGTCATAGGTCATGCTGCGGACCCGCTGTGTCCACTGCTCGATCGCCGCTTCCTTCGTCAGCTTTCCAGCTTCGACGTCCTTCTGATATCCAACCGCCATATTCCGCGCGGTCTCCACGATCGCACGAAGCTGCTCTGTCCGCGCACGATACATTTCGTTCTGCATCATGCGAGCGGCAAAGATGCCTGCGGCACACAGGCCAATCAGGGTCACGCCTACGAGCGCGCCCAGCTTCAGGGCGATAGGCCAGTTGTTCAGAAATTTCACGACGGTTTCTCCGAAGGAACGGGCGCGGACGCGCCAGGCAGGGGGATTTCATTTATCGGAAGACCGTTGAATCTTCCTTACTCCGCACCCTGCCGGCCTGTCCCTAAGGTCTTCGCTCGATCACGCGAAAGCGCAGCCGCGATCAAACTCAGAACGATGATCCAACCGGACGAAAACCTGTACTCTGCTCACGAAATGGATTTCTCAGCGTAGCCGCTCCAGTGTCCGGCTTGCTTCCCGACACCGGGAAGGCGTAACCGATGATCGTCTTGATCACGACACGATCCGAAGCGGGCGTGAGGCCATATCCCACACCGAAGTTCACATCGAAATCGCCGGCCTTGAAGTCAGCCACCGCAAACAGCGTATGTTGCTGATCCCGAACAGCCGCAAAACGCCCGATCTCGCCAAAATCCGCATAGTATTCGAGACCAAGCTGCACATCCGGGGCAACCTTCTTCGCCGCCCGGAACGCCGGAGCGAAATCCGCTTCACCCAATCGGCCAAGCCCGATGTCCACGATCGGATTCACGATGAACTCGTAATCGCCCTTGCGCACGCCGATGATGGGACGAATTTCGAGTCCCCATCGGGTCTGGGAAAATTTCGGCGTCTCATAGCCCAGCTCGAAATTGACGCCGTAGAAGAACTCACGCTGGTTCGCATTGGGTGACACGAAAAGAGTTCGCAGCTTGAAGCCGTCGGACAGGAATTGCCGGTCTTGCACAGCGAACGGCAGATAAAAGCCAAGCTCCCACCAATCCGTCAGGCCGTAGGCGAATTCCGGCGTGCCGTTGAGGCTGCCATCGGACCTGAAGCCTCCCGGAAACGGCGGCAAGGACTGACCGCGCGCGACATAGTTGAGGTGCTGCTGAATGGTCCATTGGCCTACTGCGGCAATAGACGCGTCGTAGACTTGGATCTCATCGGTCGCGTGGGCAGCGCCGCCGGAGAGGCAGAACGCAGCCACTGCACCAACCAGCACATGATTGATAACGCGCAGGAATCGCGTCGCGATCGAACAGCTCACCTAATTCGCCCCGCCGCCAGCTTCATGGCTCTCAATAAATTAGAATGATTCTAAATTATTTGCCGCCGACCGTTCTGTCAAACGGGAAAGGCGGCTGCACCCCTCCGGATGCAGCCGCCTTTCGAATGAAAACCCTTAAGGGCTCGTCGCTCAGAACGCCAGAGCTTTGGCCTGCTTCACATGCGGCAGCTTCGCGATCTTGGCGAGGATCGCCTCTGGCACAGGGCCGTCAACCTCGACCAGCGCGATGGCATCGCCGCCCTGCTGATTGCGGCCGAGATGGAAGGTCGCGATGTTGACCTTCGCGTCACCGAGCAGCGAGGCAAACTGGCCAATGAAGCCCGGCTTGTCCTCATTGGTGATGTAGATCATCGACTTTCCGAACTCGGCGTCGACGCGGATGCCCTTGATGTTGACGAGACGCGGCGCGCCATCGGCATACACCGTGCCGGACACCGAACGCTCCATATTGTCGGTGGTTACTGTGACAGTGATGAGGCTCTCATAATCGCTCTCTGCCGCACGCAGCACCTCATCTACCACCATGCCGCGCTCCTTCGCGACCACCGGCGCGGACACGACGTTGACGTCGCCCAGCATTGGGCGCAGCAGACCTGACAGTGCGGCCGCCGTCAGCGCCTTCACCTTCATTTCCGCCACTGCGCCCTCATAGGTGATCTGCACCTTGGCAATGTTGGTTTCGGTGAGCTGGCCCGCGAACGAGCCGAGCTTTTCGGCGAGTTCGATGAACGGCTTCAGCTTCGGCGCTTCTTCCGCCGTGATCGACGGAAAGTTGATCGCGTTCGAGATCGCGCCGGTGAGCAGATAATCCGACATCTGCTCGGCGACCTGCAGCGCGACGTTCTCCTGCGCTTCATTGGTCGAGGCACCGAGATGCGGGGTGCAGATTACGTTGGGATGGCCGAACAGCACGTTTTCCTTGGCCGGCTCCTCGACGAAGACGTCGAACGCCGCGCCCGCGACATGGCCGCTGTCGAGCGCAGCCCGTAGCGCCGTCTCGTCCACGAGGCCGCCGCGCGCGCAGTTGATGATACGCACGCCCTTCTTGGTCTTGTTGATCGCCGTGGCGTCAAGAATATTGCGGGTCTTGTCGGTCAGCGGCGTATGCAGCGTAATGAAATCCGCACGCTTGAGCAGATCCTCAAGCTCGACCTTCTCCACGCCGATGTCCTTGGCGCGCTCTGGCGACAGGAATGGATCGAACGCGATCACCTTCATCTTCAGACCGAGCGCGCGGTCGGCGACGATCGCGCCGATGTTGCCGCAGCCGATCACACCGAGCGTCTTGCCGGTGATTTCGACGCCCATGAAGCGGTTCTTCTCCCACTTGCCGGCTTGGGTCGAGGCATCGGCCTGCGGGATTTCGCGCGCCAGTGCGAGCATCAAGGTAATCGCATGCTCGGCTGTGGTGATCGAATTGCCGAACGGCGTGTTCATCACGATGATGCCGCGTGCGGTAGCGGCGGGAATTTCGACGTTATCGACGCCGATACCCGCACGGCCGATCACCTTGAGGTTCTTGGCGTTGGCGAGAATCTTTGCCGTTGCCTTGGTGGCGGAGCGGATGGCGAGGCCGTCATAGTTGCCGATGATCTCGGCGAGCTTGTCCTTGTCCTTGCCGAGCGCGGGCTGGAAATCGACATCAACGCCGCGGTCCTTGAAGATCTGCACGGCGGCGGGAGACAACGCATCTGAAATGAGAACTTTGGGCTTGGTCATGGGAGCGATCCTGTGTTCGTCGTTCCGGGCCACGAACGGCGTGAGCAAACCCGGAATCTCGATATGAGAGGGAAAAGCAAATCAGGGATTCCGGGGCCGCGCTTTTGGCGCGCCCCGGAATGACATCGCGTAATGCGTTACGCCGCCTTGGCGAGCGCGGCCTTGGTTTCGGCAAAAGCCCAGTCGAGCCAGTGCGTCAGGGCTTCGACATCCTTCGCCTCGACGGTCGCGCCGCACCAGATGCGCAAGCCCGGAGGGGCATCGCGATAATGACCGAGGTCGTAGCCCGCGCCTTCCTTCTCGACCGCCGCGACGAGCTTCTTGGCGAAGTCCGCCTGGGCATCGGCTGGCAGCACGGTGATCGCTGGATCGACGACCTTGAGACATACCGAGGTGTTGGAGCGGATCGCAGGATCGGCCGCCAGGAAATCGACCCACGGCGTCTTGGCGACCCAGTCGCTCAGCGCTTTGGTGCTGGCATCGGCGCGGCCGATCATGCCCTTGAGGCCACCGACCGACTTCGCCCAGTTGAGCGCATCGAGATAATCTTCGACGCACAGCATCGACGGCGTATTGATGGTCTCGCCGACGAAGATGCCTTCGATCAGCTTGCCGCCCTTGGTCATGCGGAAGATTTTCGGCAACGGCCACGCCGGTGTGTAGCTTTCGAGACGCGCGACGGCGCGCGGTGAGAGAATGAGAATGCCGTGTGCGCCCTCGCCGCCCAGCGCCTTCTGCCAGGAGAAGGTGGTGACATCGAGCTTGGCCCAGTCGAGCGGTTGCGCGAAGGCCGCCGAGGTGGCGTCGCAGATGGTCAGGCCTTCGCGATCCGCCGCGATCCAGTCGGCGTTCGGCACGCGCACACCGGAGGTGGTGCCGTTCCAGGTGAAGACGATGTCGGAGTTTTTGTCGGCCTTGGCGAGGTCCGGGATCTCGCCGTAACCGGCGGTGAGCTTGGTCACGTCCTTGAGCTTGAGCTGCTTCACCACGTCGGTGACCCAGCCCTCGCCGAACGATTCCCAGGCGATCATGGTGACGGGGCGCGCGCCGAGCAGCGACCACAGCGCCATTTCCACGGCGCCGGTGTCGGACGCAGGAACGATGCCGATGCGGTAATCGGCGGGAACTTCAAGCACCTCGCGCGTCAGGTCGATCGCGAGCTTGAGCTTGGCCTTGCCGATCTTCGCGCGGTGCGAGCGACCAAGAGCAGCGTCCTTGAGATTTTCGGGGGTCCATCCGGGGCGCTTGGCGCAGGGGCCGGAGGAAAAATGCGGCACGTTCGGCCGCGAAGCGGGCTTCACTACAGTCATAGTCTATCCTTCCAGATAGTAAGCCTCCCGTTGGGGGGAGGTGTCCCACTGGCGGAGATACGCGAAGGCCCCCGGCCGGTCAAGGCAATTTCACAGGAGCAGCAATACGCAGGCGTCGATTGTGACAGTTTCGTGAATGTGAGAGGGATGGCGATCCTCCCCGAAACGGAAACCGTTGATGCCGACTCATGTGCTTCTGCTCGTCCTGTTCTCCGCGCTGATGCATGCGAGCTGGAACGCGATCGTCAAATCCGGCGAGAACAAGCTTGAGGAAGCGGGCCTCGTTGCAGGCGCAGCCGCCGTGATGGCTGCCTGCGTGCTGCCGTTTGCTGGCACGCCTGCCCCTGCAAGCTGGCCGTGGTTCATCGCCTCAGCAGCAATCCACCAGATTTACTTCGTGCTGGTCGCGGCCGCCTATCGCGCCGGAGACATGGGCCACACCTACCCGCTGATGCGCGGGACCGCGCCGCTGATCGTTGCGCTTGGCAGCGCGCAATTGCTCGGCGAAACGCTGACGCCTGCAAGCTGGGCGGGCATCGGGCTGATCTGCGGCGGCATCCTGCTGCTTGCAATCCATCGCCACGCGAACCATCGCGCCACGATGATCGCCGTCGCCAACGCGATGGTGATCGCGCTCTACACCGTGATCGACGGCACCGGCGTGCGGCTTTCCGGCAATTCGGTCGCCTACGTGCTGTGGCTCAACCTGCTAAGCGGCGTTCCACTTTTCATGCTGGTGTGGCTGCGCGACAGGCGGAAGGTGTGGAGCATGATGCGCACGAACGGACTCACTGCAACGATCGGCGGCGGCTGCAAGCTCGGCGCATACGGCCTCGCGCTGTGGGCGATGACGCAGGCGCCGGTCGCGGCCATCGCCGCGCTGCGCGAGAGTTCGGTGCTGTTCGGGGTCGCTATCTCGACGCTGATCCTGCGCGAAAACAGCGGCATGCGCCGCATCATCACTGCAGCACTCATCGCCGCCGGAGCGGCCGCGCTCAAACTCGCCTGAGCTTTACAGTGCGATCAGAACTTGTAGCCAAGGCCGCCGCGTACGGTGTTGATGTTGATGTCACCACCGGCGTTGACGAAGCGGACATACTCCCACTCGGCACGAGCGAAGACGTTGCCGAACAACATGGCTTCTGTACCGATACCGGCCGTATAGCCGTAGAGCATCTTGCCGCCGATCGAATCGCTTGCGGAATAAGTCACGAGCGGAGCGCTGGGAGAGTCGACCAACGTCGCAGCCGATCTGTCGGTAATTACCACAGAGCTTGAAATATTCGCGCGTCCCAGCGCACCGCCGCCAAACACGTAAGGAAGGAAGTTGCCCATTGCATAACCGGCGCGGGCACGGAAGGTGCCCATGTCGGTGATGGAAATGGATCGCGACGAATTCAGCCCGACCGTATGATAAAGGTTGTCGGAGAACGGCGTGACATAAGTCAGCGGAACAGGCGCGACACTCGACGTCCCCTTGAAGTTGCCGTGCATGTAGTTGGCTTCAACGCCGAGAACGACGTCATCCCACTGGCTATTATAGCCGACGAAGCCGCCAAACGTCGTTTGATGCACGGTGGTCTTACCGTTCGCCTCTGATACTGACTCAACAACATTCTGAAGAATGTTGTTGGGACCAAGCGCCTTCGCAATCAGCGCGTTGTTCGACCCGGCAAAATTCATGTCAGCGGAGCCATAACCCACTTGGCCGCCCGCATAGAAGCCCTGCCAGTTGACCACACCGCGGCTCATGCCGACTGGCCCGCGCAAGGCTGAAAAATCCGGAAGGTCCGCGGCCTGCGCAGCCTGCGCCGCTCCTGCAACCATCATCGCCACCACCAGCCGACGCATCGCAACGCTCCTCGATACCAACGCTTAACCCTGCCCGATCATCGCCTGTTAACCTTAACCAATCGTGTGCGAGGTCCCTCCCCCGCAAAAGAAAACGGCGCGGAAATCCGCGCCGTTTCTAAAATTATATCGTATAGCGACGATCAGCCCTTGGTGATGAGCGGAGGCGGCACGTAGGTCGGCATCGGATCGATGGCCCAACGAACGCCGAGCTTGATGTCGTGCGACGTGATGTCCTTGAACTTGATGGTCGAAGCGCCTGACGTGAACCCGTCGTAAGAGGCATAATTTCCGGGAGCAGCGCTCCCGAGGTCCACGTAGCTGTAAGCCAGTTCCATCGTCAGATTCGGGCTCACTCTATAGGCAAGACCAGCATGCGCCGCCCAGGCAAAATTCCATTTTCCCTTGTCGCCGAAGTAGGTGACGGAAGCAGGATTCGCCACGCCACCTGTGCTGCTGACCCCGTCGTCGCGGAAGCCTGAGATATAGTTATACGATGTGCCGACGCCCGCGCCGATGAACGGCGTGATGCACCACCAGGTGCCGAGATCGACATAGCCGTTCACGAGAAACAGGGCTTCGGATTTGCTGCCCGTGTAGTTATTAGCGAGGTGGTCAACACCGTTGAATATGGTCTGCGAACCGTGGAAGTTGGCCTTGCCACGGTATTGGCCCGTCACATCCATGCGGAACCAGTTGTTGAACTGATAACCGACACCAACTCCGAAAAGTGGCGAGCTATCAAAACCGATCCCAGATTCAGACGTGATCAGCGAATAGGACGCGCTGTCGAGCTTCTTCACGCTCTGGTTGGTCATACCGATATCGCCACGCAGATACCAACCACCGAACTCCTGCACCGGCGGCGGCACGTAGGGAGGCGGCATCGGAAGGTCGGCGGCAAGCGCCGCGCCCGACAATAATGAAGCGGCACTCGCGGCTAAAATGGATTTCACGTAACGCATCGGATGGTCCCTTTCGTCCAGTGAGGCAGGACGACGCAAAGGCCTCACTCAAAAATCCTCAGCCGGACGATGGCACCAAATGTTTAAGCCGCACTTAACCCTAATTCTTAACCGTGAATTTTAAGGCGGGTGAAGAGACGCGATTAATACTTCGCTAACAAGCGCGCCCAAGATGTTAATAGGAGATTGATACGAGCGCGCGGACATCGGTGCGATCACTCTCGCGCCTGATGTCCGGGCGGCAGGAATGTCAGGCGTGCTGACGTTTAAGCTGCGGCAGAAACACCGCAAGCAATCCGATCGCCGGCAAGAACGCACACACCTGATAGACGAAGTCGATGCTGGTGCGATCAGCAACATAGCCGAGAACCGCCGCGCCGATGCCGCCGATCCCGAACACGAAGCCGAAGAACAGACCGGAGATCATACCGAAACGATGCGGCATCAACTCCTGCGCATAGACGATGATCGCAGGCATCGCCGAGGAGATGATGAAGCCAATCAGCACACTGAGCACGAGGTTTCCGGTCAGGCTTGCATAAGGCAGCATCAGCGTGAACGGCAGCGCGCCGACGATCGAAAACCAGATCACGTACTTGCGGCCGAAGCGATCGCCGAGCGGACCCCCGAAGAACACGCCGCAGGCGCTCGCGGCGAGAAACACGAACAGATAGATTTGCGCCGTCTGCGTCGAGACGCCGAACTTATGGATCAGGAAGAAGGTGTAGTAGCTGTTGATGCCGGCGAGATAGAACGCCTTCGAGAAACACAGCACCACCAGCACGACCAGCGCGAACTTGACGCGCCCGGCGGACAGGCCGACGGAATCACGCGCGGCATGCGATTGCTTTCGCATTGTCATGCGCGGCTTGTACCAGGCGCCAAGCCGCCACAGGATCACCATGGCCACCGCTGCGACGCCCGAGAAACCGACGATACTACCTTGCCCGAACGGCACGACGATCAACGCTGCCGCCATCGGACCCAGCGCCTGTCCGAAATTGCCGCCGACCTGAAACACCGATTGCGCGAGACCGTAACGCCCGCCTGACGCCGCGCGGGCGATACGCGCCGATTCCGGATGGAAGACAGCCGAGCCGGTGCCGACCAGCGCGGCAGCGATCAGGATCACATAGTAGTGATGGGCAACACTGAGCAGGATCATCCCGACAAACGTAAAGCCCATACCGAGCGCGAGCGATTGAGGCTTCGGATGACGATCGGTGTAAATGCCCACCAGCGGCTGCAACAGCGACGACGTCACCATGAACGTCAGCGTGATGAGCCCGATCTGGCTGAAATCGAGCGAGTAGTTGTCCTTCAAAACCGGATAGATCGACGGCAACAGCGATTGCAGCAGGTCGTTCAGGAGATGCGACAGGCTCACCACGCCCAGCACGCCGAACGCCGCCGTCTGCGTGGACGGCGGAGTATTCGTGACGACAGGAGCCGCCGTGACGTCCTCCGAAAGAATGACTGGCTTATTCAAATGCACACCGCGAGCCGGATTGAATACACGCCCAATTTACGGGCGGATTCTTCGGCCTGCTAGGCAGCTTTCGTCATATCCGGAATGCAGCGTGTCTCCGCCCGATCAATCTGCCGGGGCAGGCTTCAGGCAGCAGCCCCGAAGCTCAGAGCCGATACGATCATATCAACCGCTTCTTCGACCCGGTCGCGATCATCGCCCTCGCCCATCACCCGGATCACCGGTTCGGTGCCGGACGAGCGCACCAGGAGACGGCCGCAACCGTTCAGCTTCTTCTCGGCATCGGCAATCGCCGATTTCACCTCTGGATTTTCCAGCGGCTTGCCGGTGCGGTAGCGCACGTTCTTCAGGATTTGCGGCAACGGCTCAAAACGATGGCACACTTCCGAAACAGGACGCCCGAGCTTCTGCACAACGGCCAGCACTTGCAGCGCCGCGACGAAGCCATCACCTGTTGTGGTGAAATCCGACATGATGATGTGGCCGGATGGCTCGCCACCGAGGTTATAGCCCTGCGCCAGCATCTGCTCGAGCACATAACGATCACCGACCGGGGTACGCACCATCGACAGGCCCTCGCCTTCGAGGAAGCGCTCTAAGCCAAGATTGGACATCACGGTGGCGACGATGCCGGGCTTCGCGAGGCGTCCGTCTTCCTTCCAGCTCTGCGCGATCACCGCGAGCAGCTGGTCGCCATCGACGAGATGGCCGCGCTCGTCGATGACCAACACGCGGTCAGCGTCGCCATCAAGCGCGATGCCGACATCGGCGCGCATCTCGCGCACCTTGCGGCTCAAGGCTTCGGGCGAGGTCGAACCGCACTCCTTGTTGATGTTGAAGCCATCGGGCTCGGCGCCGATGCTGATGACGTCCGCACCTAATTCCCAGAGCGCTTCCGGCACCACTTTGTAGGCCGCGCCGTTGGCGCAATCGACCACGACGCGCAGGCCTTCAAGATTAAGGTCGCGCGGCAGCGTGCGCTTGGCGAATTCGATGTAGCGGTCGTGAACGCCATCGATGCGCCGGGCACGGCCGAGATGCGCACTCTGCGCCAGCCGCTTGTCGATGTTCTCGTCCATCAATTCTTCGATCTGCAGTTCGACTTCGTCGGACAGTTTGAATCCGGACGGGCCGAACAGCTTGATGCCGTTGTCGTCGAACAGGTTATGCGAAGCGGAGATCATCACGCCGAGATCGGCGCGCATCGACTTGGTCAGCATCGCAACCGCCGGCGTCGGAATGGGACCGAGCAGCAGCACGTCCATGCCGACGGAGGTGAAGCCCGCGACCATCGCGGTTTCGATCATGTAGCCCGACAGCCGCGTGTCCTTGCCGATGACGACGCGATGGCGATATTCGCCACGCTGGAACACGAGTCCTGCCGCCTGCCCCACCTTCAGCGCCAACTCCGGCGTAATCAGGCCGTTGGCGCGGCCACGAATGCCGTCGGTGCCGAAATACTTGCGAACCATGCTGTCCCCGTGATCCTGACCCCCGCCGCGAACGCTGCCCGAACGGCGCGTTTCGCCAGGAATGCTTTTTACGAAGCATGCTCTTTATCGAGCGTGTTCCTTATAAAGAGCAGGCGGTTGAAACTGCTTCAAAAAATATGATGAATTATTGCGGCCGCCAAGCTGCCCAAAATAGGCAATCACGATCCTGCTTAACGCCGGGGCCTCCACTTAAGATATTGAATTCATTGAGATGAATTATCGGTTGGGTTCCGTCGCAACCGTCCACGACGCGGAAGATGCGGATGCGGTTGCGTTACGCTCACGGGATCCGACGCCGGAAACGAGTCCTCCAACCCTTCTACAAGCTGTTCTTCCAGCTTTTCCCGATTGTCCTTAGCCCTTTTGTCGGCTTCCGAGGTATGGTTCCGATCGGCCATGATCGCCTCCATGGACACACAATCTGGTTGAGGCGCGGCTGCCGGCCTATGGCAGCGTCAGCAGCCTTTGCCTCGGACGCCTAACGATAGCCGGAAACAACAATGAAGAACATCACCTGTATCGACGACCTTCGCGACCTGCATATGCGGCGGGTGCCGAAAGCCTTTTTCGATTATTGCGATCACGGCTCCTACACCGAATCCACATTGCGCGCGAACCGCGAGGATCTGAGCAAGATCAAGTTCCGCCAGCGCATTCTGGTCGATGTCGCCTCGCGCACGCTCAACACCACCATTCTCGGCGAGCCGGCAGCGATGCCGATGATCCTCGCGCCGATCGGCCTCACCGGCATGCAGCACGGCGACGGCGAGATTTACGCCTGCCGCGCGGCGCAGGAAGCGGGCATTCCTTACACGCTGTCGACGATGTCGATCTGCTCGATCGAGGACGTTGCTTCAAATGTGAAGAAGCCGTTCTGGTTTCAGCTCTACATGATGAAGGATCGCGGCTTCATGAAGTCGCTGATCGAACGCGCCATTGCCGCCAAGTGCAGCGCCTTGGTGCTCACCGTCGATCTGCAGGTGATCGGCCAACGCCACGCCGACATCAAGAACGGCATGACCGTTCCACCGGAATGGCGGCTCAGCACGCTGTTCGATTTCGCCACCAAGCCCGCCTGGGTCTCCGGCGTGCTGCGCGGCAAGCGCAAGACATTCGGCAATCTCGCCGGTCAGATGGCGGGCACGGAAGATCTCAATTCGCTGTCGGAATGGATCAGCACGCAGTTCGATCCGTCGCTGAGCTGGAAAGACATTGAGTGGATCCGCAACATCTGGCCCGGCAAGATGGTCATCAAGGGCATCCTCGACATCGTCGACGCCCGCGAGGCAGTGAAGACCGGCGCGAACGCGATGGTGGTGTCCAACCACGGCGGCCGCCAGCTTGACGGCGCGCCATCGTCGATCTCGGTGCTGCCGGAAATCGTGCAGGAACTCGGCTCTCAGATCGAGATCATGTTCGATGGCGGCATCCGCACCGGACAGGACGTGCTGCGCGCGCTCGCACTCGGCGCCAAGTCCTGCATGATCGGCCGCGCCTATGTACACGGCCTCGGCGCGGGCGGACAGGCCGGCGTCGCCAAGGCAATCGACATTCTCGCCAAGGAACTCAGCACCACGATGGGTCTGTGCGGCATCAGCCGCGTCGAGGATATCGACCGCCGCATTCTGGTCGACGACCGCTCTACCAACGCATAGGCGTCTCTCGCTCGTGCCCGGACTCCTTGGTTCGGGCACGACACCTTTCACATCGGCGGCGTAATGCCATTGAGCCCGACGCTGACGCGCGATGTCTCCAGCACACCATCCGCAGTCCGCGCCGTCGCGGCGACGATCTGCGCACCCTCGCGAAGGTCGGACCGCTTGCCGGGCACGAGTTTCACCACGGCCGTGTCGGGGCCAACCACGACCTGCTTTTCGCCGCCGCGATACTTCACTGTCAGTGTGCGGCCGTCATTGCTTTCCACCATCTTGTCGAGCCCGCCATTGGTCATGCTGCTGTTGGGCGCAGTGTCCCAAGGCCGCGTGCCTTCGCCCGCGCCGCGCAGCGAATCCGGAAACAGGTGAACCTCGGTGGCTTTCTGATTACCCTGTGCATCGGCGACCGACGTCACGCCGATATAGGCGCCAGGCTGAATATCGGAGAGCCCGATCTTCTCGACCCCGGTGACGGCGGCATTCGCCGTCATCTTCATCGTGATATTGCGACCATCGCGACCTTTCACGATCAGCAGATCGCCATTGACGGATTCGATCATGCCACGCGCGCGTGACACCGGTGGCTGCTGCGCGGTCGCAAAACCGGACGTCACAATCAGCAATGAAGTGACGAAACAAGCGGTGATGAGGCGTGAGGATGGCATAGTCATTCTCCTGTGATCCCGCCTTAAGTTACGCAGCGAACCGCCCTTAATTTCGGCGGCTCACGCAGCCGTGAGATCGGCCTCGACCAGCGCGCGCAGTTCCGGCGTCACCTGCGGGCGCTTTCCGAACCACAATTCGAAACCGCGTACCGCCTGATGCAGCAGCATGCCGAGACCGTCGGCCGTCCGCAAACCCCGCGCCTTCGCAGCCTTCAGCAACGCGGTGTCGAGCGGCACATAGACGAGATCGGCCACCGTCGCGTCCGCGCGCAGAACGGACACGTCGAGCGGCAAAGGCGGCTGCCCTTTCATGCCGAGCGAGGTGGTGTTCACGATGAGCGCCGCTTGCGGCAGGACTGTGCCCACCTCATCCCAGCCGATAACGTAAACCCGATCACCATAAGGCTGCGCCAGTGCCTGCGCGCGTTCGCGGTTGCGATTGACGAGATGGATGCGCTTAACGCCTCGCTCCATAAGCCCGAACACCACCGCCCGCGCCGAACCGCCCGCGCCGAGCACCACGGCCTCACCATTCGCATTCCAGCCTGGTGCGGACGCATCGAGATTGCCGATAAAACCCTCGACGTCGGTGTTGGTCGATTGCAGGCTGCCGTTTTCAAAGTAGAGCGTGTTGGCCGCGCCCACGGCATGCGCGCGCGCATCGGGCGATGTTAACGCCAGCGCCTGCTCCTTGTGCGGAATGGTGACGTTCGCTCCGCGATAGCCGCGCGCGGCGAGCGAACCGATAAAATCCGCAAAGGCTGCGGGCTCGACCGCCTCGATGCGATAGTCGCCTGCGATGCCGAACTGCTTCAGCCAGTACTTGTGAATGAGTGGCGAGCGCGAATGCGCGGCCGGCCACCCGATCAGGCATGCGGCGGGACCTGCGCTTACAGGACTTGCGCTCATCGACGAGGCTCCGTTGGATTCGATCGCCCGCGCGATACCGCACGGATCAGCGGTCAAATCACGCGTCGGCGGAGGCTGTCAATGCAGCCTGGCGCTTGATCTCTTCAACAGCACCCGAAATGTCGCGGCGATAGCGCACAACGGGCGGCCGCGCACCATGGATCAGCAATTCACGCCGGACCTGATGCGATGTGCCGGTCAAAATCACGCGAATACCGCGCTGGCGCGCCTTAGCGGCGACACGCGCGACCACGTTGGCTGCGGAGGAATCGAGCAACGGCACGGCTTCGAAATCGATCACCAGCCCCTTGTGACCGCTCGGCACTTCATCGAGCACCGCGCCGATGGTGGACGCCACGCCGAAGAAGAAAGCGCCCGAAATCCGGTAGACGATGACATCGGGATCGGTGGCAAGCGCCGGATCGTACGGAATGCGCTCGCTCGAGTCGTCGGCCTTGTCGTCTTCCACCCATGGGCCGGGGATTTCGGTCGCGGTCGCCGCCGAGGCCATGCGGTGAATGAACAGCATTGCGCCGAGCGCGAAGCCAACCACAATGCCTTCGGTGAGGTCGCGGAACACGGTGAGCAGGAATGTCGAGAGCAGCACCGCGGCGTCGCCCCACGACGAGCGAACCAGCGTCGCGAACTCATGCTTTTCCGCCATCGTCCAGGCGACCACGACCAGCACCGCGGCGAGCGTACAAAGCGGAACGTAGCTCGCGAGCGGCGCGGCGATCAGGATGAACAGCAGCACCGACACCGAATGCATGATGCCGGAGACTGGGCTGCGCGCGCCGGCGCGGATGTTAGTCGCGGTGCGCGCGATCAGACCGGTCACGCAGATGCCGCCGAACAGCGCCGAGCCGATATTGCCGATGCCCTGCGCCACAAGTTCGCAGTTCGAACGATGCCGCCGGCCGGTCATGCCGTCGGCGACCACGGCCGACAACAGCGACTCGATTGAACCGAGCAGCGCGAAGGCGATGGCATCCGGCAGCACGGCCTGCATCTTCTGCAGCGAGAACAACGGCAGGCTCGGCGCGGGAAGCGATTCAGGAATTCCGCCGAAGCGCGAGCCGATAGTATCCACCGGCAGCCCCAGCATCGAGGCCGCCAGAGTGGCGATCACCACGCCGATCAGAATACCGGGCCAGCTCGGACGCAGAATGCGCAGCACGACCATCACCGCAATAGTCCCCGCCGCCAGCACAACCGCCCACGGATTGATGGTCCCAATCGCGGCGCCAAGTGCGGCGATCTTGGGCAGGAACGCCGCCGGTTCGTGTCCCGGCAACGTCAGGCCGATAAGATCCTTGATCTGGCTCGCGAAGATGATGACGGCGATGCCGGCGGTGAAACCGACCGTCACCGGATAGGGAATGAACTTGACGTAGGTACCGAGCCGCAGGAATCCGGCCGCGATCAGGAACACGCCGGCCATCATCGTCGCCAGGATCACGCCATCGAGACCATGATTCTGCACCGTCTGCGCGACGAGAACGATGAATGCGCCAGCTGGGCCGCCGACCTGGAAGCGGCTGCCGCCGAACAGCGAGACGAAAAAGCCCCCGACGATGGCGGTGTAGAGGCCGCGATCAGGCGTAACGCCCGAGGCGATGGCAATCGCCATCGACAAAGGCAGGGCGACGATCGCAACCGTCAGGCCCGCCACGACATCGGCGCGGAAGCTCGCGAGGCTGTATCCCTCGCGCAGCACCGTGACGATCTTCGGCGTGTAGAGTTCGATGAACGTGGGCGCAGCGGTCTTGCCTGGCGAAATCGGCAAGGCCTCAGTGTGCCGATGTGCCGCCTGGCTGTTCACCGGCCTGGACGCAGTTCGAGACTTTGCACGCCGGCAGCGACGCTAAGTCCCGTCTGCCCCTGTACGCTCAGCGGCTGCAGCGCGTAGGAATTCGCCGAACCGCCGATCAGCGCGTTGGCGCCGAGGCCGACACCGACCGCAGCGCTCGCATCGACACCGGCGTAGTTGCCGGACAGGTCGCCGCGCCCGAGCTGGACGGTCGGAGCGAACACCACCCACGAGACTGCTGTCTGATCCGTGATGCCGAGATCAAGGCCAAGCTTTTTGACGGTTGCAACGTAGAGATCGTCGGGACGACCATCGGAGCGGAAGACACAGCCGAGATTGTTGACCGATCCGACCACCAGTCCGACATGGGGCCCGCCGCGGCATTCGATGACTCCCGCCTGAACCCGGCCCTGCTGGGCATCGGCGGTCGCGGTGAGCGTGAGGAGCGTAGAGGCGGCAAGAGACGTAAAGGACAAAGCTGCGAAGGCGCGGCGCATGAAATCCCCCAATCACGGCCGATGCGCGGGCGCGGCGGCCTCGTCTTGTTGTAATCCCAGCCGCCCTAGAAGTTCAACCGGATCGCGTCCGGAGAAACCAAGAGCCGATAAAAAAACAGGCCCGCTCGCGCGGGCCTGTCCGATACATTCCACTATTTAAAATTAGTGGTGATGGCGGTGATGACGGTGCCGCTTGGCATGGCCACGGTGCACGTAGCCGACCGGGCGCAGCTCGAGGTTCACGATACCGCCCGACACGTTCAGGCCGGTCTGGCCCTGCAGGCTGAGCGGCTGCAGCGCGAAGGAGTTGGCCGAACCGCCGACCAAGAAGTTGCTGCCGCCGCCGATGCCGATCGCGGCATTGCCGCCGACGCCAGCATAGCTGCCCGACAGATCGCCCGCGCCGACCTGGACGGTCGGAGCATGAACGCGCCATCCGAAGTCGGTCTGGCTGGTCGCACCGAGGTCAACGCCGAAACGGCGGATGGTGGCAACGTAACCCTCAGGGCGACGGCCACGGCCCTCGAACACGCAGTCGAGATTGGTCGTGGAGGTCAGGATCTGGCCGACATTCGGACCGCCGTGGCAGCGAAGAACGCCGACCTGGACGCCCTGTTGCGCATTCGCAGTCGCGAACGACGCAAGAAGAAGGGCAGATGCTGCGCCGACAAGGTAAGAAAGTCGCATGGGAAATCTCCGGCTACACGAATCGATATCGATGCGTTGGGATAAGGAAGGAGGATAGAGAGAGGACAGCGCTTAACACGCTGTTCCCTCTCTGCAAGTCACAATGCCGCGAATAAGTCCAATTATCTACCGCAAATTGGCACAGAACCGCTGAATGCGATTGCATGCTTCTTCGAGGTCACTGTTCTTGGTCGCGTAGGAAATGCGGAATGCCGGCCCAAGCCCGAACGCCGAGCCATGCACCACCGCAACGCCTTCGCTCTCCAGAAGCTCGGTGACGAAATCCTCGTCGTTTTCCAGCTTCTTGCCCGAAGGTGCGGTCTTGCCCATCGTTCCGGCGCAAGACGGATAGACATAGAACGCGCCTTCCGGACGCGGACACTGAATACCGTTGGCTTGGTTGAGCATCGACACCACGAGATCGCGGCGTTCCTTGAACAGATCCGCGTTGGTCGCGATGAAATCCTGCGGACCATTCAGCGCTTCCAGCGCCGCCCATTGCGAGATCGACGACGGATTCGAGGTCGACTGCGACTGGATGGTCGCCATCGCCTTGATGAGCTGGGTCGGGCCGCCGGCATAGCCAATGCGCCAGCCGGTCATGGAATAGGCCTTCGATACGCCGTTCACCGTCAGCGTGCGGTCGAACAGCTTCGGCTCGACCTGCACCGGCGTCACGAACTTGAAGTTGTCGTAGACGAGGTGTTCGTACATGTCGTCGGTCATCACCCAGACATGCGGATGCTTCACCAGCACGTCGGTGAGCGCCTTCATCTCGGCATGAGTGTAGGCCGCGCCGGTCGGGTTCGACGGCGAGTTCAGGATGATCCACTTGGTCTTCGGCGTGATCGCCTTTTCCAGATCGGCTGCCTGCAGCTTGAAGCCGTGTTCGGCGGTGCAGACCACCGGCACGGATTCACCGCCGGCCAGCGCCACCATTTCCGGATAGCTGACCCAGTACGGGGCCGGAATGATGACCTCGTCGCCCGGGTTGATGGTCGCCATCAGCGCGTTGTAGAGCACCTGCTTGCCGCCGGTACCGACCGTGATCTGGTTCGGCGCGTAGGTCAGGCCGTTCTCGCGCTTGAACTTCGCGACCACAGCCTCCTTCAATTCGGGCATGCCGTCGACGGCGGTATACTTGGTCTTGCCGGCTTCGATGGCCTTGATCGCCGCGAGCTTGATGTTGGCCGGGGTGTCGAAATCCGGCTCGCCCGCGCCGAGGCCGATGACATTGCGGCCCGCCGCTTTCAGCTGCCGCGCTTTATCCGTGACCGCGATGGTCGCGGACGGCTTCACGCGGTCGAGGGCGGCGGACAGGAACGGCATCATGGTCTCCATTTGGGCAAGCGAAGGCCGGCACGCACCGGGATTCGCGGATTTTGGCTAAAAGTGCGATGCACACTAAGACCGCGCAGGCCGGGGCGCAAGGCGATACCGCACTCAATTCCCTCGCAAAAGGACGTTTACCCATCACGAAAGATTAAATGGCGTCACCTACCGTGCAGGGCCTTTCCGATGAACGGGATTTGCCTCTCACATGCGCCCTCTCTGGCACCGCTTGAAATCAGGAGACTGGCTGACGCCGGAGCGCATCCGGGCGTACAGCCTGATCGTGCTGGTGATCGGCATTGCCGCCGTCGCAGTCTGGATCGGCCTGTCGAAGGGCGGGATCGACCGTAACGGCAAGCCGCTCGGCACGGATTTTTCCAGCTTCTATGCCGCCGGGTCGATGGCGCTGGAGGGGCACGCGGCGGCGGCTTACGACTTCGCCCTCCATCACGCCCGCGAACAGCAGATGTTCGGTGCAGACACGCCCTATTATGCGTGGCTCTACCCGCCGATCTTCTTCCTGATCGCCGCGCCGCTGGCGTGGCTGCCCTACCCAACAGCGCTTGCGGTCTGGCAGTTCGGCACGCTCGCGCTCTATCTCGCGGTTATCGGTGCGATCCTGCGCAGCGTTCGCACCGATTCCACCGTGCGGCGCAATTGGCTTCTCGTTGCCATCGCCTTTCCGGCAGTCCTCATCAATCTCGGCCACGGCCAGAACGGATTCCTCAGCGCCGCACTGTTCGGGGCCGCACTGCTCGCCTTGCCGAAACGACCCATCCTCGCGGGCATCATGTTCGCGGCGCTGGCCTACAAACCGCAATTCGGCATCGCGATCCCGTTCGCGCTGCTCGCGGCCGGACGATGGCGGACCATCGTCGTGGCATGCGTCACGATTGCTGTTCTGGTCGCCATCACCGCAGCCTTGTTCGGCATCGAGTCGTGGAGTGCGTTCGTTGCGTCCTCGAGTATCTCACGCAAGGTTCTACTCGAGAGTGGCGCGGTCGGATTCGAGAAGCTGCAAAGCGCATTCGCCATGGTGCGACTGTGGGGCGGCAGCGTCCCGCTCGCCTATGCGGTGCAGGCGCTCGTCTCCTGCGCGGTCATTGCCGGCATTGTCTGGTGCTGGCGCTCGGCCTGCGACGACGCACACAAAGCCGCACTGTTGGTGACAGGTACCCTGCTCGCCTCGCCCCACATTCTCGATTACGACCTTATCGTACTCGCAGTCGCGATTGCGTTCCTAACCGCGCAAGGACTGCGCACCGGCTTCCGTCCGTTCGAAATCTCGTTGCTCGGCGCGCTCTGGATCGTGCCGCTGCTGGCACGTAGCGCGGCAGGCTTTCTCGCCTTGCCGGTGGGATTTCTCGTTATCGCCACGTTCTACGCGGTCGTTCTGACGCAGGCTCGGCACGAGGCCGGAGCCGCGAGACACCCCGACTTCGCGAAGACGTGATCGCATTGCGGTGGGGCAAATCCTGCTGCAAAGGGCGCCCGCGAGAGAGCTTTTCAACTATTCCAACACGGCGGCCTTGCAGGGACGGTACCCGCACCTCATTGTCTGGGCCAAGACTTTTCATGCCATTGCGGCCGTCCGCCGCCAACGAGACAAACGACGGATGTACAAGCTCTATTCAATGCAGCGCTCCGGCAACAGCTACAAGGTCCGGCTGGCGCTCGCCCTCCTCGATATTCCCTTCGATGTGGTCGAGGTCGACATCCTGCGTGGCGAAAGCCGGACGCCGGATTTCCTCGCGATGAATCCGCGCGGACAGGTGCCGCTGCTCGAAGTCGCCGACAATCATTACCTCGCAGAGTCGAACGCGATCCTGTGGTATCTCGCCATCGACACGCCGCTGTCGCCGGAAAGCACGATCGCACGCGCCGAAGCACTACAATGGATGTTCTTCGAGCAGCATGCGCTGGAGCCGAGCGTCGGCGCGGCCTATTTCTGGCTCGCGCTGGTGCGCGGCGGCCGCGACCTGCAGATGCATGCGCTGGAAGACTGGATGGAGCGCGGCTACAGCGCCCTCAGCGTGATCGAAGCCCACCTCAAGGCGCACGATTATTTTGTATCGGGTCACCTGACGATCGCAGACATCGCGATGTACGGCTACACCCACGTTGCCGAACAATGCGACTTCAGCCTGCGCGAATTTCCCGCGATCCGCGACTGGCTCAGGCGCGTCGAAAGCCACCCGCGCTTCGTGCGGATGGACTGGGTCCGCGAGCCCTCCCTGAGTACGGAAAAAGCCTGAGAATACGACAGGAATTAGCGGGCATAACCGGCGAGCTCGCCGTGTTTCCGCCATATTCCGGACGATTAGCGCCAAATTTCAAACGGTAAAATCTGCCACATCTGGCATCCGTGGTGATTCGCACCACGCTCAGGATGCCGTGCCATGATGCGTTCGAAGATCGTTGACCGGGGTTTCGGATATTCCTCTACCCACCGGGTCACCCGCGACCTGACGGCTGCAGCCGTTGCCGCGGCTTGTCTGTCTGTATGTCTCGTCGTCTCACTCGCGATCCTTTCGATCCGGTTCGTGAGCACCATCGCTTGAATCCCCGCCCACCCTTCCTTTCGGGATTGTCGATGAAGATCTCCGTCATCTTCGTCGCGGTGTCGCTGGCAGCGGCAATTCTCGTTCTCGCGTCCCTGCTGATTCTGACGCGGACGGACAATGATACGAAGATTTTCGGCACGGCATTCGCCGCGCCGAAACTTCATCTCTATCAGCCCTTGTGGAAGATGAAGAACGCGCCAACCGCGATAAAGGCAAAGCCGACAGCCTGATTCCAGCCGAGCGGCTCCTTGAGATAGAACGCCGAGAAGCCCGCGAAGACGATCAACGTAATCACTTCCTGAATGGTCTTGAGCTGCGCCGGCGAATACACCGCACTGCCCCAGCGATTGGCCGGCACCGCCAGCCAGTACTCGAACAGCGCAATGCCCCAACTAATCATGATGACGAGAGGCAGCGGACTCTCCTTGAAGCGCAAATGTCCGTACCAGGCGAAGGTCATGAAACAATTCGAGGCAAACAGCATCAGGATCGGCAGAATCGCGGGAGAAATGGTCGGCATTGGTTTTCCTGGGTGAAAATAGATGAAGGCTCGTTTCAACGCGTCCGACCCCGAATAGATCGTCGCGCCGGAGAAAAATCTGTCGCGCGGATGTAACAAACTCCGGCTAGCTTTTGAAAGCGGGCGGCTTCGCCCTTTGTTCGCCTTCGCGGCCTCAGTCAGCCCCCCTGCAGCTCCCCCTGCATCATGACTGGCGGTCGCATTTTTTTGCGATCTGCCCTGCGCCAGCAGGATATAAGCGGCTCGCCCGATGTCTTATCCCGGTCCGTGATGATCCGCGCCGCCTTCGCCATCCTTGCGCTGAGCCTGACCTTCCTGGTGCTCGCTCCCGTGCACCTTCTCGGTCTTGCCTTGCAGAACGACCTGCAGCGCAAGGTGCCGGTGCTGTTTCATCGCATCGTCTGCCGAATCCTCGGCGTGCGCATTCACGAAGTCGGACAGCGCGCAGCGGCCGAACAGGTTCTGTTCCTGTCGAACCACGCATCCTGGCTCGACATATCCGTGCTCAGCGCGGTCGCGCCGGTGGTGTTCGTGGCGAAATCCGAAGTCGCGGGCTGGCCAGTGTTCGGCATGCTGGCGAAACTGCAACGCACCGTCTTCATCGAACGCGAGCGACGACACAAGACCGGCGAGGCGGCGGCCGAAATGGCAAGCCGCCTGCACAATGGCGACAGTGTCGTGCTGTTTCCGGAAGGCACCTCGAGCGACGGCATCCGCATCCTGCCATTCCGCTCGGCGCTGGTCGGCGCGGTGCATCACACCATGGGGAATTTCAGTGGCCGGAAGAACGTCGTGGTGCAGCCCGTATCGCTCGCCTACGTGAAATTCGGCGGCGTACCAGTGGGCCGCGCACTACGCGACAAGGTCGCCTGGTATGGCGAGACCGATCTCGTGCCGCATCTGCTCGGCGTGCTGGCGGCAGGCGCGGTCGATGTCACGGTGACATGGGGAGAAGCCATCGCATGCGATCTCGATGCCAGCCGCAAGCAGATCACGCGCGATGCGGAAACCGCCGTGCGCACGATGACAGCGGCGGCGCTGCGCGGCGCTCCGCAAGGCGTTTAGACAACTAGGCCCTGCATAGGCCTGACGGCGGCGCTGTCCGGAAAGACGTTCTCCGCAAGCACCCGATCGCCGAGGCCGAGATGGTCCCGTAACAGCCCCTTCAACACGCCGCGCAAATCCGTGGTCGGTTTGAGATCCCGGTTCTGATAGAGATCAGCGACCTTCAGACCCGGCCAGTCGGACATCACACGTGCACCTTTGATCGCGCCGCCCGCGAGAAGCGCGATCGTGCCAGTACCGTGATCGGTGCCCGAGGTGCCGTTGATGCGCGCGGTGCGGCCGAATTCAGTCACCACCACGATGGCCGTGTTGCGCCATTTGTCGCCAAGCCCCGCTTCAAAATCAGCAAGTGCACCATCGAGCCCTCCCAGCAGTTGTGCAAGGCGCCCGACCGGACCGCCCTCGTTGGCATGCGTGTCCCACCCATCAAAAGCGAGCGCGGCAATCCGTGGTCCATCGTCTTTCGCCATGATCCGGGCAGCGCCCTGCGCGGCAAGCCGCATCGCGTTGACGCCGTTCATGTTCGGTTTCATCCCGCCATCATTTGATGCGAGCTTTTCGATCTGCAGGCCTTGCGACAGCGCACTGGCGAGCGAAGGATCGCGGTGGTTGTAGAGATCGAGCAATCGCATGGCCGTATCGTCGGCCGCCTGCGGAAGCCGCGCGGGTACCCAACCGACCGTCGGTGCCGGGCCGCGCAGCACCAGCGGCGTTGTCGCACCCACGGCCAGCCCGCGCGAGACGCGCTCGCCGCGCGGCAAATTCGCCAATGCGCGATTGAGCCACCCGCTCTGCACCCGGCCGGGACCGGCGAAGCCGCTTTCCAGCACATCCTGCCCGTCGAAATGCGAACGGTCCCGATAGGCCGTCGCGGTCGCGTGAACCACGGCGGCGTGGCCGCTTCTGTACATGCGCGCGAATTCCGGCATCGACGGATGCAGCGCGAAGAAGGAATCCAGCGCGACCGCCGGATGCGGGCCATCAAGCGCGAGCGCAATCGAACCATGCAGCCCGGCATAGTCCGGATCCGCGACCGGGGCGACGGTGGCAAGGCCATCCAGCGCGCCGCGTAAAATAATCGTCACCAGATGCGGATCGCGTCCATCGGCGGCGCGCGCGAATTTCGGCAGATAGGCCCAGGCCGCGAATGTCGCGCCACCGGCGAGCAGCGTGCGCCGTGACAGACCGTGCGGCGTCCGGTCCTCACAACATTCAAGAAGACGATCATCCATCGAATTGGTCATGCTCATCTCCGCTGGAATTCGGGCGACATCAGAAGCAGCGCCAGCGCCTGCTGGCGCGTTTCCGCGCGCGCGACAGTCTTGCGTGTGTCATCCGAGGCCGCCTCGCCCGCGCAGGCTTCAAGCACATCGACCGGATTCAGCATGTCGGCGATGCGCGCAGAAATCTGCGAGGCGACATCCAGACGCAGCTTCACGTTCTCGGGCGACGCCCACGTGGCTGTCGCATCCGAAAAGCCATTCGGTCCGGGTGGCGTCCAGAGCGGTTGGCCGAGCAGATTGAGCGCGCCGAGATAACGGCCGGGATCGTCCGGAATCCGGCCCATGATCCGTCCGGTGGCCACGAGAAATTCGTTCGGCGTGCGGATTTTCGTCATCGGCGCGGCCCACGCTTCGTCTGAATCGACAAGCGTCGTCGCGAGTGCCTTGAGGTCGCCGTCCGTGTTTCTGAAACTCGCTTCCAGCTTCGCAACCAGCGCAGGCGGCGGATCGTCGGCGACGAAATGCGCCGCAAGCTTGTGCGCGATAAATTTCGCCGTCGCTGGGCGACGCGCGATGTCGGCCAGCGCCGCTTCGCCTTGCGCGACGCCCGTGTCGTCGTAGACCTTGCCCAGCAATTTCTGCGGGCCGGGTTCATGCGCGTTCGCGTTGAAAATGAAGGTGCCGGGTTCGCCGAGCCGCCCAGCCCGTCCGGCAAACGTCCATCCGGTCAAAATGGCGGCGAGCGTGGTCACGTCCTGCTGTGTGTAGCCATTGCCTACACCCAGCGTATGCAATTCCATCAATTCGCGCGCGAGATTTTCATTGAGCCCACGCTTGCGGTTTCGTCCCGCGCGTGAATTCGGTCCGATCGACTGTTGATTGTCGAGGTAGAACAGCATCGCGGGATGCTGCTCGACCGCAAGCAGCATGTCGCTGAACCGGCCAAGCACATGCGGCCGGATGACTTCCCGTTCAAAGGAGCCTGCCCAGATCCTATCGAGTTGTCCCTTGTTCGCGGAAATACAGAAATGGTTTGACCAGAACGCTACAAGCCGCTCGACGATACCGCTTTCGGCCATCGTCGCACGCTGCACGCGCGCGAGCGCTTCGGCACGATACGCCTTCTGGATCACATTGGGAGGTTGCGGTGCAGACGGCTTCACGGCCGCGTCGTTCGCGAGCGGCCGCATAATGGTGCCGGCCTTCGGACCCGGCCTGGCCGGATCGGCCGGCTTGTCGGATGCCATCGTAAGCGCCTGCGCCGCCAGCTTGCGCTGCTGCTTCACGTCTTCCTGATAATCGAACGCAACCTGAGCAAGAGCCTGCGTCGTCTGCAGCCCGGGAACGTTGAGCAAGGCGGCGGTCGAACGACCCAATTCGGCCTTCACAAAACCTCTCGGGTCCGAGGCCGCGTTGGCAAAATCGCCCGCGCCGCCCCCGCGAGCACCCAATCCAAAACGGTTCAGCGCAATCAGCGCCGCATGCGGATCACGTGCCATCTTGCAGATCGCCCGTTCATCGGTTCGTATAGACGCGCGTCATAACGCGCCGGCCCGTATGAACGTGATCTGAAAATTCGGCTAAACCCTGCGTCCTTCCATGAAAGATTCGTCACAAAATCTCGATCAATCTTGCCGGAAAGTCGTGTGCAGCCGCTGCGGAACCGAATTCACATGCGATCTGTCCGGCCATTGCTGGTGCGCGGAGGAAACCGTACGCCTGCCGATGCCGCGCGAAGGCGAAGACTGCCTCTGCCCGTCATGCCTGCGCGCCAGTGCCCATCGCGAGGCATGAGAGCGGCCGCTTGAACTCAGGTGGCTTCCACCACCGGCGCTTTCCGCGCCATACCGTCAAACAGGTCGAGCATGCGCTCGCGCCAGGCGTGGATCAGATCGTCCGGCTTCAGCAGTTCGAACGGGCTTGTCACCCGCGCCCACTGGAACGGACCGAACACGATGTAATCGGCGTAGTTCGGCCGCGCGCCACCGATAAAGGGCTGCGTACGGAACGTCATGCGCAAGGGATGCAGCCATCTGTGCAGGCTATCCAGCCGCTGCTCACGCCCGGCGACCACCTCTTCCAGCGGCCTGCCCATGTTCTTCTCGCGGGTCCGGCGAAAATAATCTTTGTCGCCTGCGTCGAGTTGATCGTGAATATCGGCAATGATGAACGGCGCGATCTGACCAACCGAGACATCGCTCCAGTTGTTGAAAAAGCGTGCCATCCCCCGGCCACCCTCGCCGCCGAACAGCGACGGCCTGTCCGGATAGGTGTCTTCCAGATATTCGGCGATCGCCCATGAATCGTTGACCTGTGCATCGCCGTCGATCAGCACCGGCACTTTTTCCGAACCAAACGCCTTGATCGTGTCCTTCTGCGCAAAGCGCCACGGCACCGTTTCGAAATCGAGTCCCTTGTGCGCCAGCGCCATGCGTGTGCGCCAGCAGTATGGGCTGAATAGACGCGCCGGATCACTCCCGGCGAGCTCGTAAAGCTGTCGTGCCATCAGACCTTGCTCGCAACCTGCCCGAACAGAATCTTTTTCGATTCCTCGTTCACGGTCGGCGTCTTGTCAGGGTTGATCTGCTTGGCGAGCTTGTAGGCTCGCGCGGTGGCGGGACGCGCATAGATCGTTTCGAACCATCGTTTCAGGTGCGGGAAATCCTCCAGCTTCTGCAACTGGCGTTCATGCGGCACGATCCACGGATAGCAGGCCATGTCGGCGATGGAATATTCGCCCGCGATGAACTCACGATCAGCGAGGCGCTTGTTAAGCACGCCGTAGAGCCGGTTGGTTTCCTTGACATAGCGATCCATCGCATACGGAATTCTTTCCGGCGCATACTGCACGAAATGATGGTTTTGCCCGGCCATCGGACCAAGGCCACCCATCTGCCACATCAGCCATTGCAGCACGTCGAAACGCTTGCGCATGTCGGCCGGCAGGAATTTTCCGGCCTTCTCGGCGAGATAAATCAGGATCGCGCCCGATTCGAAAATCTTCACCGGCTCGCCGCCGTCGCTCGGCGTCTGATCGATGATCGCAGGCATGCGGTTGTTCGGCGAAAACGCGAGGAATTCCGGCTTGAACTGATCGCCCTTGCTGATGTTCACCGGTACAATCTTGTAGGGCAGCCCGCTTTCTTCCAGAAACATCGTGATCTTGTGGCCGTTCGGCGTGGTCCAGTAATAAAGGTCAATCATTTCAGGCATTCCAACGAGACAAGGAAGATTCATGCGAATGCATGAACCTTGCGCGATTGCCCCTCCAAGTCAACCAGAACGCCCCGCCCTCACCGATTGTTCATTATGGACCTGCGAACGGTACCGCTGATTGAACCGGCCCACTCCCGATGAGACAAACAGCAAGTCACGCTGACAAAAAAGCCTGAGGACGTCATGATGTATTCCAAGACTGATCTGCAAGCGGCGTCCGATGCCGGCATCATTTCAGCCGGACAACTGGAAACATTACTCACGTTCCTGCAAGCGCGCGGATCGACATCCTCATCTCCAAAATTCGATGTCGTGCATCTGCTGTGGTACGCGGGCGCGTTGATCGTCATCAGCGCCATGGGCCTGTTCAGCACGCTCGCGTTTTCGCAGATGGGCGGACAAGCGCTCACCGCAACAGCTCTCGTCTATGCCGCGCTGTTTGCATGGGCGGGTCATTACCTCTGGACAGTCAAGAACCTGCGCACACCGGGCGGATTGCTGATTGCGATTGCGGTGTCGATGGCGCCGCTGGCGGTTTACGGCATTCAGGATTCGCTCGGCCTGTGGAGCAAATTTGGCAAGCCCGGAACAACGCGAGACTTCTACATCTGGGTGCGGGGAAGCTGGGTCTTCATGGAGATCGCCGCAATTGCCGCAGCGGCGCTCGCACTTCGATTTTATCGCTTTCCCTTCATCGTTTTTCTGGCCGCGTTCGCGCTCTGGTTCCTCTCGATGGACATCGTGCCGTGGATCACCGGCTCCAAACTCCGTGACTTTGAAACCGCGCGGACCGTCTCGATCTGGTTCGGCCTTGCCATGCTCGCGATCGCCGTGGTGGTGAATGCGTATCAGCGCACCGGCGATTTCGCCTTCTGGCTTTATCTGTTCGGCGTGCTGACGTTCTGGGGCGGCATTTCCGCGACATCCGGCGGCACCGCCCTGCAAAAAGCTGCATACTGCGCGATGAACGTCGGCTTCCTGTTCCTCGCCGTTTTCCTTGGCCGGCGCGTGTTCGCGGTGTTCGGCACCATCGGCATTGCCATGTATCTTGGTGATCTCGCCGAAAAGGTCTTCAAGGATTCGCTGCTGTTCCCCTTCGCACTGTCGCTGATCGGCATCGCCATCATCGCCTTCGGCCTCTATTACCATCGCCATCAGGCCGCCATCACAACCTGGATCGATGCGCGGATGCCGGATGCCTTGAAGCGGCTGCGGCCTGCCAACAACATCGCCTGAAACCCTTTTCCTTCGCACAGCGCGGCCCCATATTCCGCGCATGGCGAAAAATCCCGATTCTCCGAAAAGGCCGGCAAAAACCCCGAAATCCAAAGCCCATCGCGCCGAGGTGAAGCCCATCGGGCCTGCGCTGGCGGAGCTTTTGAACCCCGCGATCAACCGCGGCGAGAGCGGACTGGGCTCGGGCACCGGCCTGCAACCGCCGCCAGACAATTCGTGGGACCGCCGCAACGGCGGCGAAGCAGCGATCCACCGCGCCCGCAAATCGACACCGAAGACGTTCGACCATGACGGCGAGGCGCGGCCGCAGGGTTTCGACGAAGCACCGCAAGCCAATTACGGCACCAGCGCAACCATTCCGACGCTCGACCCCGAACTCGCCAAGCAGCTTGGCTACGATGTCGATGACGACGACCAGTTCAAGCCCGCGCGCAACAAGATGGAGGCGCTCGGCGTCAAGGCGACCGCCGACGCGCTGGAATCTCTCATCCGCGAAGGACGGCCGGAATTTCGCGGCGACAAGATCTGGACACCGCACCGCCCGCCGCGGCCGGAAAAATCCGAAGGCGGTGTCCGCTTCGAACTGAAATCCGACTACGAGCCCAAGGGCGACCAGCCGCAGGCGATCAAGGAACTCGTCGAAGGCATCACCCGCAAGGATCGCACGCAGGTGCTGCTCGGGGTCACCGGCTCGGGCAAGACCTACACGATGGCGCAGGTGATCGCGGCCACCCAGCGCCCTGCTCTGATCCTCGCACCGAACAAGACCCTCGCCGCGCAGCTTTACGGCGAGTTCAAGAACTTCTTCCCCGACAACGCAGTCGAGTACTTCGTCTCGTACTACGATTACTACCAGCCGGAAGCCTATGTTCCGCGCACCGACACCTATATCGAGAAGGATTCCTCGATCAACGAGCAGATCGACCGCATGCGCCATTCGGCGACGCGCGCTCTCTTGGAGCGCGATGACGTCATCATCGTCGCCTCAGTCTCATGCATCTACGGCATCGGCTCGGTCGAGACCTACACCGCGATGACCTTCGCGATGAAAAAGGGCGAGCGCATCGACCAGCGCCAGATCATCGCCGACCTCGTGGCGCTACAATACAAGCGCACGCAGGCCGATTTCACCCGCGGCACATTTCGCGTCCGCGGCGACACCATCGACATCTTCCCGGCGCACTATGAAGACCGCGCCTGGCGCGTGAACCTGTTCGGCGACACCATCGAGAGCATCGAGGAGTTCGACCCGCTCACCGGTCACAAGAGCGACGAACTCGAATTCGTCAAGATCTACGCGAACTCGCACTATGTGACACCGCGCCCGACACTCATTCAGGCCATTAAAGGCATCAAGACCGAACTGAAGTGGCGGCTCGAGCAGTTGCACGCACAAGGCCGTCTGCTGGAGGCACAGCGGCTCGAACAGCGCACGACATTCGACCTCGAAATGATGGAGGCAACGGGAAGCTGCGCTGGCATCGAGAACTATTCGCGTTACCTCACCGGCCGCAAGCCGGGTGAGCCGCCGCCGACGCTCTTTGAGTATGTGCCAGATAACGCGCTGGTGTTCGCGGACGAAAGCCACGTCACCGTTCCGCAGATCGGTGGCATGTTCCGCGGCGACTTCCGCCGCAAGGCGACGCTCGCCGAATATGGCTTCCGCCTGCCCTCCTGTATGGACAACCGGCCGCTGCGCTTCGAGGAATGGGACATGATGCGCCCGCAATCGGTCGCGGTATCTGCGACGCCCGCCGCATGGGAGATGAACGAGAGCGGCGGCGTGTTCGTGGAACAGGTCATTCGCCCGACCGGGCTGATCGATCCGCCGGTCAATATCCGCCCCGCGCGCACGCAGGTGGACGACCTGCTCGGCGAGGTCCGCGCGACGGCCGCGAAAGGCTATCGCTCGCTCATCACCGTGCTGACCAAGCGCATGGCGGAAGACCTTACCGAATATCTCCATGAGCAGGGTATCCGCGTGCGCTACATGCATTCGGATATCGACACCATCGAGCGCATCGAGATCATCCGCGACCTGCGCTTGGGCGCGTTCGATGCGCTGGTCGGCATCAACTTGCTGCGCGAAGGCCTCGACATTCCCGAATGCGCGCTGGTCGCGATTCTCGATGCCGACAAGGAAGGTTTTCTGCGTTCCGAAACATCGCTCATTCAGACCATTGGCCGCGCCGCGCGTAACGTCGACGGCAGAGTCATCCTTTATGCCGACCAGATGACCGGCTCGATGGAGCGCGCCATCGCGGAGACCGATCGCCGCCGCGAAAAGCAGGTCGCCTATAACGAAGCCAACGGCATCACGCCGGAGAGCGTGAAAAAATCAATCGGCGACATTCTCAACTCGGTCTACGAGCGCGACCATGTGCTGGTCGAAGTCGGCGACGGCGGCATGGCCGACGACGTCATCAGCATCGGCCACAATTTCGAGGCGGTGCTGGCCGATCTCGAAACCCGGATGCGGGAAGCCGCCGCCGACCTCGATTTCGAGGAAGCGGCGCGGCTGCGCGACGAGGTCAAGCGGCTGCGCGCGACCGAGATGGCGGTGGTGGACGATCCCACCGCCAAACAGAAGGCAGTCACCGGCAAGGCCGGCGCTTATGCGGGCGCGAAGAAATACGGCGACAGCGCCAATTTGCCGCCGAAACAGAAGTCGCGCGTCCACAAGCCATCGCTCGACGAGATGGGCATCGCCACCTGGCACGAGGTGCTGCCGGATCGCAAAGGCGTGAAGCGCCCACGCAAGCCGACACTCGATGAAATGGGACCGGGCACGGAAAGCAAAATCTACAAGCCGAAATCGATGCGCGAGGGCGGTCAGGAATTCGGCGGCGTCATCAAGGACAGCAACGCGCCGCGCTCAACCGGCGGCGCACCGGGACATCGTGGCGGGTGGAAAAAGAGGTAGGGCTTGACCAAAGAGGAAACGAAATCGCCTCCATCAGCTTCAGCACATATCACCAGCGCATTCTTCAATGCGCGCGCAAAATATCGCAATCTTCATACCGCATGGACAAACTTATCTGGACTACTCTCCGGGAGATTTTCGTTACCGGTTGCAATGATTCATCTTCAACGACAGGGCGATGCCGATCTTCTGATCCGCTGCATGGAAGATGAATTCGACCCCGAAAGAGCGAGAGCCCCCTCGAATATTATGGAGTTCTCGCCTCACTATCAAATAATACTCTCTGAAGCATGGATAATCGGCTGCTATGAAGTACTTCGCGCATTGAAGCAACGCGATGACGACACGCTGAAGCAGCGTATGGAGCCATCAGGAGTTTCCTCAACCGCAGCCTTCCGCTCTATATTTTCAGATTTTGAATTATTACGAATGCCGATTGCGAAGTACGAAATCGCAAAAGATAAGGCCCTAAAACAGCCACTGATTATGAAAGCAATTCCGCCAAACGACGATACCACGGATAAGAAAGTCTACGATAAAGATGATCCAAAGCGTACGCACATCATGCCTACTGGATTGTCCGAACGAGGCTCGACGATGTGGATGACCTTCGACCATAAAAACTCGAAAACGTTTTGGATCGAGCGTCGTGATCTTTCTGATAGGTTGCTGGCACTTCAAGGTGGGATTGAACCCGCAGGTTTGCGGGAAGCAAGATTGAAAGCCGAGGGTGGCGAATAAGACTACCGACTAAATTACCCAACCCCCGGCGCTTCGTGTCCGGTGCGCTCCACATATTCCGTATACCCACCGCCATATTGATGGACACCGTCAGGTGTCAATTCCAGCACGCGGTTGGAGAGCGCTGCAAGGAAGTGGCGGTCATGCGAGACGAACAGCATCGCGCCCTCATATTGCGACAACGCCGCGATCAGCATCTCCTTGGTCGCCATATCGAGGTGGTTGGTCGGCTCGTCCAGCACCAGAAAGTTCGGCGGATCGTAAAGCATCTTCGCCATCACCAGCCGCGCCTTCTCGCCGCCGGAGAGCACGCGGCATTTCTTCTCCACATCGTCGCCGGAAAACCCGAAGCAGCCCGCGAGCGTGCGCAGGCTTCCCTGCCCGGCCTGCGGGAATGAATCCTCCAGCGACTGGAAGATCGTCCGCTCGCCATCGAGCAAATCCATCGCGTGCTGGGCGAAATAACCCATCTTCACGCTGGCGCCGACCGCGACGCTGCCGTCGTCCGGCTCGGACGCACCCGCGACGAGTTTCAGCAGCGTCGACTTGCCCGCGCCGTTGATGCCCATCACGCACCAGCGCTCGCGGCGACGGACCTGAAAATCCAGATCGTCATAAATACGCCGCGCGCCATAGCCCTTCTGCACGCTTTTCAGCGTGACGACATCTTCGCCCGAACGGGGCGCCGCGGGAAAATCGAACGACACGCTTTCGCGACGCTTCGGCGGATCGACGCGCTCGATCTTGTCGAGCTTCTTCACCCGGCTCTGCACTTGCGCCGCATGAGACGCGCGTGCCTTGAAGCGTTCGATGAACTTGATTTCTTTCGCCAGCATCGCCTGCTGACGCTCGAACTGCGCCTGCTGCTGCTTGTCTGCGAGCGCGCGCTGCTGTTCGTAGAAATCGTAATTGCCGGAATAGCTGGTCAGCGTGCCGCCATCGATCTCGATGATCTTGTTGACGATGCGGTTCATGAACTCGCGATCGTGCGATGTCATCAGCAGCGCGCCGTCGTAATTCTTGAGAAAGCCTTCGAGCCAGATCAGGCTTTCGATATCGAGATGGTTCGACGGCTCGTCGAGCAGCATCACGTCCGGCCGCATCAAGAGAATGCGCGCCAGCGCCACGCGCATCTTCCAGCCGCCGGAGAGATTTCCGACATCGCCGTCCATCATCTCCTGTGTGAAGCTCAGACCCGCGAGCACTTCGCGCGCACGGCTTTCCAGCGCGTAGCCGTCGAGTTCCTCGAAACGTGCCTGCACCTCGCCGTAGCGCGTGATGATCTCATCCATCTCGTCCATGCGATCCGGATCGGCCATCGCGGCCTCGAGTTCTTTCAACTCGGCCGCGACCTCGCTCACCGGCCCGACGCCGTTCATCACCTCGGAGACGGCGCTGTGGCCTTCCATCTCGCCGACATCCTGGCTGAAATAGCCGATATTGATGCCTCGCTCCGCCACGACCTGCCCCTCGTCGGGAAGTTCCTGCGCAGTCGCCAGGCGGAACAGCGTGGTCTTGCCGGAGCCGTTAGGGCCGACGAGGCCGATCTTCTCGCCCTTGAGAAGAGACGCTTGAGCCTCGATGAAAATGATCTGATGGCCGTTCTGCTTGCCGATATTGTCGAAACGAATCATGACGCCGTGCACAGTTGAAGGGATTGCGCAGGCTCTTAAGGCATAAGGCCAATTTGCGAAAGGGCGCTGTTCCCTTGCGACGCCAGGCCGCGCCGATTTGAGAATTGCGACAGTATTACGGCAACCCGCATGAGAAATATTTGTGCATGGCGTGATGCGGCAGAGGCTGAAATGCCGGCGCGAAAGATGTTATTAACCGCCATCGTTTGAGGTCGGCGGCCTGATGCCCCGTCTTGCGAGTAACCGATGATCTCTTTCCTTGCCAAAGTTCCGCGCCCGGCTCGCGTGGGATTTTCTTTGCCTGTCGCCATGCTGATGCTGTCAATGGCAGCGGCGCATGCGCGCGCGCAGGAAGACGAGGCCAATCAACCTACAGACGCAAAGGACGCCGCGAGCGCCGACGTGCCGGAGCCCACCGCCTTCGAATGGAGCCTGCTCGATCCGTCGATTCCGGTGACCGTGGACAAGCCCTACAAATATCGTGCGCCCGCGACGCTGTCCGCACCGAGCGCGAACTGGGATCGCACGGCGAAGGATGACGGCAGCTCGGCCCTCACGGTGAAACGGTCGATACTGCCGTTCTGGGATGCCAAGGTCGGCGCCGACATGAACGTCGCGCCGGATGGCCCGGTCACTTCGGGCGAACTCCTTGCACGCCAAGCACAAGGCGACACCACATCGCTGCAATCCGGCGGCAGCGTCTGGGCCAGCATGAACGGTCCGGGCGTCGCCGGAATCTGGGACAAGACATCCGTCGATGCGCGAATTGACCCGTCGGCCGACCAGAACAGGATCGGCACCGCGATCAGCAAGACGATCCCGATGGACAACAACCAGTATGCACTCACCGTGCAAAACGGTTACGCCGTCGCGCAGCCACTGGATACGCCGATTGCGGGTCTCGGGCCGCGCACAGACCGCAGCATCGAAGTCGATCGCTCGGCGAAGCTAGAATTCCGCGATACCGGGACGAGCCTGATCGCAGGCCAGACCCTTTCGACGGTGGACAACAAATGGCTCGGCCGCGTCGGCGCGGAACAGAAGCTGTTCGGCGGCGTCAGCGTTTCCGGCACCTACGCGCAGACCGCCGACGGCGCCGACAACAAAAGCCTCACCGCCGGATACAAATATCACTGGTAGCGTGCTCCGCCATACCGGGAAGCGCGGCGCTCATTTCGCAATACGATGTAAATAAAATCTGAATCCGGGAACAGCGGCCCCGGGGTCCGGCTTGTTGTCCACAAAAGGCGCGGACGATTGCCCCACTCCCGCCTCGCTATGGTCACGATCAGTTGAAGTAATGCGCCCTCATCTTCGTCGTGCGGGGGACAACCGCTCGCAAGCCTTGCGAAAAGGAGAAAGCCGATGAACGCCATGCCGTCAGAAAAAATCGAAACCAACGAAATCGACGACAACCTCGCAGCCGTGACTGATGTCGAGGCCGGCATCCGCGATTTCGTCCGCAAAGATATCGCCTATCTGCGCAAGCCCTCCTCGATTCTCAATTCAGGCGAGACACCGGACGCCACTGCGGAGGCGACGGTCAGCAACGTCAACACTTTGATCCAGCGCGTTGCGGGCGCATCGGCTAGCGAGATCGACACCCTCATCACCGAGCTCGAGAACCTGCGCGGTTTCATGCACGAAGAAGGCCAGCGCGTGCAGCGCGAATTGGCGAGTTTCGCCCAGTTGAGCCAGACCGCGATGAAGTCGACCCGCATGATTGCCGACAGCATCGCACAGTGGAAGCGGCCTTCCGAACAGTAAGCCTCGCTTCGACCCTCTCTCATCGGCAGGGCCGCTCCGTTCATCCGGTGCGGCCTCGCCGTCGATTTGAACCTGCCGCGCGCCTCGCGCGACCCATGAGCACGCCGTCCCGGCGCGCGCCATGCAGGGGTCAAATCGTGAAGATCATCAAGCCCGATACCGCGGAACCGATTCCGCTTCCCTCCTCAAAACAGAACCTCGCGATCATTCTGATCCGCTTCGTGCTGTTTCTCGCCATCGCCGTCGTGGTGCTGTCGCTCGCCTACATCAAATAACCATCCGAAAAAAGAAACGCCGTTGCGCCTTTCTCCGACGCATGCGCCGTGCGAGAATTGACCAACGCAACAGGGGATTTGCGCATGTTTCAGATCAACGATCTTTTCCAGTGGGACCGTTTCATCACGCCGACGATCATCAAGACGTTCTACTGGCTGGTGATCGCGCTCGTCATTCTCAGCGGCATCTCAGGCATCTTCGGCGGGTTGCTGCAGATGGCCGTGAGCCCGTTTGCTGGATTCATCATGGTGCTGATGGCGATCGCAGGTGTCATTGCCGGCGTGGTGTTCTCACGCATCGCCGCCGAATTCGTGCTGATCGTATTCCGGATCAACGAGCACCTCGGCGCGATCCGTGAACAGGGCCGCACCGACGCACAGCCGCGGTTCTAAACCGCGGCTGCCCGCTTCGATCAGGTATTGAAGCGGAAATGCATCACGTCGCCATCGGCGACCACATATTCCTTGCCTTCCAACCGAAGCTTGCCCGCATCGCGCGCACCCGCTTCGCCGCCGAGCGTGACATAATCGTCATAAGCGATGGTCTCGGCGCGGATGAAGCCCTTCTCGAAATCGGTATGGATCACGCCCGCAGCGCCAGGAGCCTTGGTGCCCTTGGTGATGGTCCAGGCGCGCGCCTCCTTCGGACCTACAGTGAAGTAGGTGATGAGATGCAGGAGGTCGTAACCCGCGCGGATCAGGCGGTCGAGACCGGCCTCTTCCAGTTCGAGCGTCGACAGGAAGTCCGCACGCTCCTCACGTGACAATGTCGCGATCTCGGATTCGATCTTGGCAGAAATCACCACCGCGACCGCGCCTTCCTTCTGCGCATGCTCGAACACCGCCTGCGAGAAGGCGTTGCCGGCGGCGGCCGAACCTTCCTCGACGTTGCAGACATAGAGAACCGGCTTCGAGGTCAAAAGGCCGAGCATCCGGAATGCCCGTTCCTCCTCCGGCTTGCGCTCGAGAAAGCGAGCGGGCTTGCCGTCGCGCAGTAGTTTCAGCGCTCGCTCGACGAGGTCGAGCTGCTCCTTGGAATCCTTGTCGCCGCCCTTCGCCTTCTTGCTGAGGTTGTCGACGCGCTTTTCGAGGCTTTCGAGGTCCGCGAGCATTAACTCGGTCTCGATGGTCTCGATATCGGCGAGCGGCGCGATCCGGCCCTCGACATGGGTGATATCGGAATCCTCAAAGCAGCGCACCACATGCGCCACCGCGTCCACCTCGCGAATGGTCGCAAGAAACTGGTTGCCGAGACCCTCGCCCTTCGACGCGCCCTTCACGAGGCCCGCGATGTCCACGAACGTCAGTTGCGTCGGGATGATCTGTGCTGACTTGGCGACGGCCGCGAGCTTGTCGAGCCGCGGGTCCGGCACCGCCACCGCGCCGACATTCGGCTCGATGGTGCAGAACGGATAGTTCGCCGCCTGCGCCGCCGCCGTTTCCGTCAGCGCGTTGAACAGAGTGGATTTGCCGACGTTCGGCAATCCGACAATGCCGCATTTGAATCCCATGATATCCCCTTGATCGTCAGCGCCAGATTACTTGTCGCTGTTGTCGTCCTTCGGACCGAAGCCCTTGGCATCCATCGCAAGATGGACCTTATTCTGAAACGCAGAGTCCTTGCCCTGCGCGAGCAGCGCGGCGTTGTCGGACACGATATCGCACAGCGCCTCGACCCACGGCCGCTCGGCCTTCGCGAAATCGTTCAGCACATGGATGTGCACCAGTTCCTTGACGCCGGGATGCCCGACCCCGAGCCGGACGCGGCGATACTCGTTGCCGACATGCGACGAGATCGAGCGCAAGCCGTTATGACCGGCGATACCGCCGCCGACTTTGACGCGAACCTTCGCTGGCGGCAATTCGATCTCGTCGTGAAATACCACGACATCGCTCTCGCCGAGCTTGAAGAAATTAGCGGCCTCCTGCACCGCGCGACCGGATTCGTTCATGTAGGTCGCAGGTTTCAGGAGAATGATGCGCTCACCATCCAGCACGCCCTCGGAGGTCTCGCCCTGAAAGCGACGGCGCCACGGTGAGAAACCGTGACGCCGCGCCATTTCGTCGAGAACCATGAACCCGATATTGTGCCGATTGCCTTCGTACTTCGATCCGGGATTCCCCAGTCCGACGAACAGGCGCATGGCGTAGGTCGTCTCTTACTTCTTCTTGTCGCCGCCGGCCGCAGGGGCCTTGGCAGCGCCAGCCGCAGGAGCCGCAGCACCGGCCGCAGGAGCAGCACCGGCCGCAGGAGTTGCAGCAGCCTCGGCAGCAGGCTTGGCTTCTTCGCCCATGCCTGACGGCGGAACGACGGTGACGAGCGTCACGTCATCGCGCGACACCGGCTTCACGCCCTTCGGCAGCGCCACATCGCTGATGTGCAGCGAGTTGTTGATTTCGAGCTTGGAGACATCGACCTCGATGAACTGCGGAATGTGCTCGACATCCGCCTCGAGTTCGACCGTGTGGTTCACGATGTTGACCGTGCCGCCACGCTTCACGCCCGGCGAGACTTCGGCGCCCTTGACGTGCAGCGGAACGCTGACGCGGATGGTCGCGCCTTCACCAAGGCGAAGGAAGTCGACATGAAGCGGGAAGTCCTTCACCGGATCGAGCGCGTAGTCGCGCGGAATCACCCGGTGCTTCTGGCCATCGAGATCGATGTTGAACAGCGTGGTGAGGAAGTGGCCTGCGAAAATGCTCTGACGCAGAGCCTTGTCATCGAGCGAGATCGTGACCGGCGGCTTGTTGTCGCCGTAGATCACTGCCGGCACGCGGCCAGCACGACGTTCAGCCCGAGCGGCCCCCTTGCCGGCCTTCGGACGAGCGGTCGCCTTCAATTCCTTGACGGTCGCCATAGTGTAAGTCCTTGTTTTTGCAAAATTTAAGGGCCGCAAACGCGGCCCGTTCGGTCGCCGCGGCAAGCCTCCAGGGGTGCGGGGGCCGCGAACGAGCCGGTTCTTAGCCCCAACGGCTCGAAAAAACAAGGAAGACGCATGAAAACCGAGCCGAAACCATTCCCGGCTCCGGGCCCGGCCTTCACCGCAAAAACTGGCTGACGGGTAAAATTCTAAGGGTTCCGAAACGGTTTTATCGGAACTTTGCCCTAGATTTCCGGGGCCGGAAGAACGCCCCGGCAAAATGGGTTCCAGAAGAGGCCAAGATGACGCTTGCATACCGGTCCGCCGCCAGAAGGCGCGTGCTCCTTGCATCTGACCGCACCGACCGCAGCGACGACCTGATTGCCATTCTCGGCAAGGCGGGCGAGGTCGAACGCATGACGACTGCCGAGATGCCGGACGATCCGGACGATTTCGCGGGCGTCGTCATCGATATCGATCTGTCCTCGGTTCCGAGCGTCCAGACGGTCCGCCGCAAGCTGACAGGCAAGGCCTATCAGGGCGTGCCGCGGCTCTTCGTGCTGTCGGATTCGCTGCACCGGGAAGCGACGCAGGCCTGGTCACTCGGCGCGACCGACACCATCCGCTGGCCGTTCGATCCCAAGACAATCCTGCAGCGCGTCGCCCTCTCCTTTCCTCAGACGGAGGAAGAAACCAGCGCGAGCATTATCTTGAGCGAAGGCGTCACCGCCGCTCAAGACGTGGTGGCGCGCATTTTCGAAAAGCTGCCGGCAGGCCAGCCGCTGTCCTACAACGACATCGTCCATGCGGAAGACAAGATTTTGCGGGCGCTGCGGCGCTCCAGTCTGCGCGAATGGCTCGTCGCGATCGGCAAGCATCATGTTCGCAGCTACCGTCACACGCTGTTCGTCACCGGCTACGCCGTCGCCTTCGCCCAGCACCTGGGCATGCGCAACGAAGACCAGCGCCGCCTCGCCCGCGCCGCGCTGATCCACGATGCCGGCAAGGCCTATATTCCGGTCGAGATCCTCGACAAGTCCGAGGCACTGACGCCTGAGGAAGAAGCCGTACTCGCCAAACATACGCAGATCGGCCACGACGCGCTCAAGGCGCACGGCGATTTTCCGCCGGAAATGCTCGACGTGGTACTGCATCACCACGAACTGCTCGACGGCACCGGCTATCCGCAGCAACTGAGCGGCGATCAGATTTCCGATATCGTGCGGATGATCACCATCGTCGACATCTTCGCGATGCTGGTCGAGGATCGCGCCGACAGCCCGCCGATGTCGCATCAGGATGCGATCGCGGCGATGGAGCAGATGCGGACGCAGATCGACCAGCCGCTGCTGCAGGCATTCCGCCCGGTGGCGCTGGCGGCGTAACGGCTTTTCGTTAACCGCCGGAGCCGCTGCCGAGCCGGGCTTCGAGAGCGGCGATCCGCGCCTTCAACGTCTCGTTCTCCTCGCGCGCGAGCCGCGCCATGTCTTTGACCGCGTCGAACTCCTCGCGCTTGACGAGGTCGAGGTCGTTGAGAATGCGCTCTGCCTGATGGCGCACCACCGTGTCGACCTCGCGTTTGACGCCTTGAGCAGCGCCGGCGGCATCATTCATCAGGCGCGCGACTTCATCGAAAAAACGGTTGCTGGTCTGGGTCATCTGTCTCTCCTGATGGCCGCTGCGGCCAGGTTTCTCCACACAATGGGGATCGGATGGCGCGCGCGCAAGCCGTCTCGCAGCGCTTTGATGTGATCTCATCATAGGCATGCTTGACTTCCCCCCGCCCCAGCGGCCATGACCGCATGACGTGATGACCGTCCACGGGGATCGAACCGCCGATGCTGTCCACCATCCTCCTTACCGCGACGCTCATCCCGCTCCTGCTCCAGTTTCCGGCCTTCGACCCGATCGCGATCAAGCTCGGGCCGCTCGCGATCCGCTGGTATGCGCTCGCCTATATCGGCGGTATCGTCATCGGCTGGCGCTATGCTCGCAGCATCATCCGCACAGAGAAGCTGTGGGGTGGCCGCGCGCCGATGACGACGCTCGACTTCGACGATTTCATCCTGTGGGTGACGCTCGGCATCATCCTCGGCGGCCGGACCGGCTACGTGCTGTTCTACAATCTCGATTTCTTCATCGCACACCCGGCGCAGATTTTCGAATTGTGGAACGGCGGCATGTCGTTCCATGGCGGCTTCCTCGGCTGCGTCGTCGCCGTGCTGGCGTTCGGGTATCGCCGCAAGATTCCGGTGCTGTCGCTCGGCGACGTAACCTGCGCGGTCGGCCCGATCGGCCTGCTGCTCGGGCGGCTTGCAAATTTCATCAACGGCGAATTGTGGGGCCGGCCGGCCGATCCGAATCTGCCGTGGGCGATGGTGTTTCCGACTGGCGGCCCGGTGCCACGCCATCCGAGCCAGCTTTATGAAGCAGGTCTCGAAGGCGTGCTGCTGTTCATTGCGCTCGCCGTCGCGATCCGTTGCGGCGCGTTGAAACGACCCGGCCTCATCATCGGTATTTTTGCGACCGGCTACGGCCTTGCACGCATCACCGGCGAATTTTTCCGTGAACCGGACCCGCAGCTCGGATTTCTCTGGGGCGGTTTGACAATGGGAATGATATTGTCTGTCCCCATGATCGTGGCGGGACTGACATTCATCGGCGTGGCGTTACGGCGCGGCGCGCGCAACAACGAGGCATCGTGACCGAGATCGAATACACGCCGTTCGAGCTTCATCTGCGTCAGTTGATCGCCACAGCGGGGCCGATGCCGGTGTCTCGCTACATGCAGTTGTGCATGACGCATCCGGAATACGGTTATTACGTCAACCGCGATCCGCTCGGCCGTGGCGGCGATTTCACCACCGCACCTGAAATTTCCCAGATGTTTGGCGAGTTGATCGGCCTGTGGGCCGCCTCGGTCTGGAGCGCGATGGGCATGCCCGAGCGTATCCAGCTGATCGAACTCGGCCCCGGCCGCGGCACCATGATGGCGGACGCGCTACGCGCGATCCGGATTCTGCCTGCCTTCTTCGATGCCGTTGACGTGCATCTCATCGAGCTCAGTCCGTCACTGCGCGCGATCCAGCGCGATACGCTTGCCGACGTCAAACCGTTTCAGTGGCATCACATGCTCGGTGACGTGCCGGACGGTCCGGCGATCATTCTCGCCAACGAATATTTCGACGTGCTGCCAATCCACCAGATGGTCAAGAAAGACACCGGTTGGCACGAGCGCATGGTGGACGTCGACGACGACATTTTCGTCTTCACCACCGCGCCCGATCCGACGCCGCGCTTCGATATCTCGGTGCCGCCTCACGTTCGCAACGCGCCGAACGGCACGATCTTCGAATGGCGTGAGGCCAACGAGATCATGGCGCTCGCGCGCCGCATCCGCGAGTTCAGTGGCGCCGCGCTGCTGATTGACTACGGCCATATCCGCAGCGACGCGGGCGATACCTTCCAGGCCGTCGCCAAGCACAAATACACTGATCCGCTGCGCGCTCCCGGCACCGCGGACCTCACCGCCCATGTCGATTTCCAGGCGCTCGCGGATGCCGCACGGGTGATGGACGTGCTGACGCACGGCCCCGTCGAGCAAGGCACATTCCTCAACCATCTCGGCATCGAGACGCGCGCGCAAACCCTCATCAAGCACTCCACCTCGCAGAGCGCGGGCGATGTTGCCAGTGCGCTGAAGCGGCTGGTCGAGAGCGGCCCGAACGCGATGGGCTCGCTGTTCAAGGTGCTCGGCCTGTCGCATCCCTCCATTCCGACGCTCGCGGCGCTATCCGATTCATGATCATCACATCCTCATTGCTGTCAGATCTGCCGGGGCTGCGTCACGCCTTCTTCACCCGTGAAGGCGGCGTGTCGGAAGGACTTTACGAGAGCCTGAACGGCGGGCTCGGGTCGAACGACGATCCGGCGCATGTGGCCGAAAACCGCCGCCGCATGGCGGATGCGCTCGGCGTTGTGCCGTCGCATTTCCTCACCGTCTATCAGGTCCATTCGCCCGATGTCGCCATCGTCACCGAACCGTGGCCGGCGACATCGGAACGCCCGCATGCTGACGCGCTGGTGACGAACACGCCGGGACTCGCCATCGGCATCACCACCGCGGATTGCGGGCCGGTGCTGTTCGCCGATCCGAAAGCGCGGGTGATCGGGGCGGCACATGCCGGATGGAAAGGCGCGTTCGGTGGTGTCATCGAGGTAACGCTCGAAGCGATGGAAACGCTCGGCGCGCATAAGGCCGACATCCGCGCGGCGATCGGTCCGCTGATCCGCCAGCAGAGCTACGAGGTCGGCGCGGAATTCGTGGAACGCTTCACCGCGACCGACTCCGCCAACGCACGCTACTTCGTTCCTTCGTCACGCACCGATCACGCAATGTTCGACCTCGCGGGCTACATCCGCGCGCGGCTGGAGCGGGCCGGAATCGGAGCCATCGACGATGTGGGGCTCGACACCTATGCCGACCCACGTTTCTTCAGCTACCGGCGCACGACGCATCACGCGGAGCCTGACTACGGACGCAATATCCATGCGCTGGTGCTGGATTAACCAAGCCATGGCATCCGCCGGTCTGCCCTAGTACCCGCTTTCCGAAGTTCGCAATACTCGCAGCACCCGCCTTAGCGAACTTCGGAAAGCAAAGGGTACTAGGAAAATTATAATTCTAGTACCGCTTTCGATTTGAAGTCCCCGTCGCAAGGCTGCCGAGAGTGATGCAGGGACTTCAAATCGGCGGTACTAGACGTTAATGCATTTTAACGATATCGATTTCGCCCACGGTGCGACAGACGCCGGTGGGGGTGCGATTCTTGATGCTTTCAGCCCTGACGATGGCAGCGAGCAGGTTTGGCCGGGCAAAAAGCTTGCGCTGGCTGGCGTTCGGCGCTCTCGCACTGCTGACCGCAGGTTGCACGGCGGAAGGCCCCAGCCCCATGGCGTCGCAGGGGTTCGGCCCGACGGTCGCCTTCGAGTCCGTGGACGGACCGCCCCCGCAGGTATTCCAGCGCCTTGTCCGCACGCTCGAGACCGAAGGCGCCAGCCGCCATATTTCCGTGGTGTCGCGGGAGGCCAATCCCTCCTACCGGGTGCGCAGCTATTACGCCGCCCAGATCAAGCGCGGCAGCCACAATGCCTCTATTGCCTGGGTCTGGGATATCTACGACGTCGACCAGAACCGTGCGGTCCGGCTCAGCGGCACCGAACCCGCGGGAACGGCCGGAGCCGATGCCTGGGACGCCGCCAGCGACCAAGTTCTACGCAAGATTTCCCAGGCGGGCCTGAGCGGACTCGTCGGTCTGGTCAATGGCGGCGCTGCACCAGCCCAATCAGCCCCGCCGGTTCCCGAGGCCACCGACCCTGCCGTGGCGGCCGTGCCGGCCAGCGAGACGCCGGAAACCGGTGCATCGTCCCAGGCGCTGGCCTTCAGCGGCCAATAGTTTCCGATTCACCGGGAAAATAACGCACGTCTTATTGCCGCGGCGGTATGTGCTTGTTATCACCCCGGCAACTGTAAAGAGCCGGGTATCAGGGACCTGCCGACATGCTGACGAGCGTAGGAACGAAGACGCGGGACAAGGCTTCTGCGTCCGCGAAGAACGGTTCGATCAAGCTTGTGACCGGCAACTCCAATCCGGAACTGGCGCAGGCGATCTCGGCCCACCTCGACCTTCCGATGACAAAGGCCGTGGTCCGGCGCTTCGCCGATATGGAAGTCTTTGTCGAGATTCAGGAAAACGTCCGCGGCTCCGACGTGTTCGTGGTGCAGTCCACATCCTACCCGGCCAACGACCACCTGATGGAATTGCTCATCATCATCGATGCGCTGCGCCGCGCTTCCGCGCGCCGCATCACCGCGGTGATCCCGTATTTCGGTTACGCCCGGCAGGACCGCAAGGCCGGCCCGCGCACCCCGATCTCAGCCAAGCTCGTTGCCAACCTCATCACCCATGCAGGCGCCGACCGCGTGATGACGCTCGACCTGCACGCCGGCCAGATCCAGGGCTTCTTCGACATCCCGACCGATAACCTCTACGCCGCGCCGGTGATGGTGCGCGACATCCGCGAGAAGTTCGACCTCGGCAGCGTGATGGTAGTGTCTCCCGACGTCGGCGGCGTGGTCCGCGCCCGCGGCCTCGCAAAGCGCATCAACGCACCGCTCTCGATCATCGACAAGCGCCGCGAACGTGCGGGCGAGTCCGAGGTGATGAACGTGATCGGCGACGTCTCCGGCTACACCTGCGTACTGGTGGACGACATCGTCGACTCAGGCGGCACGCTGGTGAACGCGGCCGATGCGCTGCTCGCCAACGGCGCCAAAGATGTCTACGCCTATATCACCCACGGCGTGCTCTCCGGCGGAGCGGTAGCACGCGTGACCGGCTCGAAGCTGAAAGAACTGGTGATCACCGATTCCATCCAGCCGACCGAAGCGATCCGCAACGCTCCAAACATCCGCTCGCTCTCGATCGCAAACCTGATCGGCGAAGCCATCGACCGCACTGCTTCCGAAGAGTCGGTGTCGAGCTTGTTCGACTGAAGCAGCTCGCGCAGTCCGCAGTATCCCTCCCTGCTCCAGCACTCCGCACGGCCTAGCCGGGCGTGGCCTGAATCATTGATGCAACCCCTTACGGGACTCGCATGACGCGAAATTTTCGCGCCGGAGTCGCAATCGCCGATTTGATTCCGGTTTGTTCTCTTTTCGCCTGTTGATGACTGCGATTTTTTTCCGAATGCCTGTGGAACGAGTCGCCGTTCGATTGCGCCCGAGTCGCAAATCACAGATCAATTCTCATGCACCTTCGGACGGCCTGAACGACCAAGCCGGTTCGGATTTGTGGCGACGATGATCGTCAACCGTTTTTGCATCTCGTTCCGCGTGCACCAATCGACAGGATGAAGCCCGCATGTCCCTCTTGGACATCACTTTCGATTCAGCCTCCAGCCCTCTCGCGGTGGTCGAGGAAATCGCGGCCAGCAACGACCTTGCCTTCGAACGCTCCGGCGAAGACGAAGTCACGATCGTCTACAAGGGCCGCTTCACCGATTACCAGATCTCGTTCACGTGGATGCCGGAGATCGATGCGCTGCATCTCGCTTGCGCCTTCGACATGAAGATTCCCGTAGCCCGCCGTGCCGAAGTGCAGCGCCTGATCGCGTGCGCCAACGAGCAGATGTGGATCGGCCATTTCGATCTCTGGTCGCAATCAGGCGTGGTGATGCACCGGCAATCGCTGCTGCTGCCGGGCAACATGAGCGCCACCAACGCGCAGTGCGAAACGATGTTCGAAACAGCGGTGATGGCCTGCGAGCGTTACTTCCCCGCCTTCCAGTTCGTGGTCTGGAGCGGCAAGACCGCGGCGGAGGCCATGTCGGCCGCGATGTTCGACACCATGGGCGAGGCCTGAGCAGCTCCACGCGTCATGCCCGGGCTTGACCCGGGCAATCCCTCACAAGACAATTTGCGAAGCGACGGGTGACCGCGTCCGCGGGCGCACAGACACGCCTGACACGTTTTGAGAGGCTGCTTCGATGACCACATCTACAAACGCGCTCGCGAACCTGAGCGGCTCCATCGTGCTTGCGGGCGCAGGCAAGATGGGTGGAGCAATGCTCACAGGCTGGCTTGCGCAGGGCGTCGACGCCGGCAAGCTCGCTGTGATCGATCCCGCGCCCTCGGACGAGATTACGGCGCTGGCCGCGAAAGGCCTGCGCGTTAATCCTGCACAAGGCGAGCTTGGCAAGGCCGCGGTGCTGGTGGCCGCGGTGAAGCCGCAAATGTTCGCGGACGCTGCGTCACAACTGCGCGCGCTCGTAACATCTTCCACACTGGTGATCTCGATCATGGCGGGCGTGCCGATCGCGAAGCTCTCGCAGGCCTGCGGCGGCAAGGTGGTGCGGGCGATGCCCAATACCCCGGCCGCCATCGGACGCGGCATCACTGTCGCGGTTGCGGATAACGGCGTCGACCAACATCAGCGCGCCATCGCCGATGCGCTGTTGCGCGCGACCGGCAGCGTCGAATGGATCGACGACGAGGCACTGATGGACGCCGTCACCGCCGTGTCGGGCTCGGGTCCGGCCTATGTCTTCCTGCTCGCGGAAGAACTCGCCCGCGCCGGTGTCGCTGCGGGGCTTTCCCCGGAACTGGCGACACGACTGGCTCGTGAAACGGTGGCGGGCTCCGGCGAGCTTCTGCATCGCTCGGAGCTCACAAGCGAGACGCTGCGCAAGAACGTCACCTCGCCCGGTGGCACCACCGCTGCCGCGCTCGACGTGCTGATGGGTCCGGGCGGCTTCCAACCGCTGCTGACGCGCGCTGTGGCGGCGGCGACAAAACGTTCCAGAGAACTCGCGAAGTAATTCCTACACTGGCACACGCACTGCGGCGCGCAGGCCACCGAGCGGGCTGTCGGCGAGTGTGATGTCGCCGCCGTGTGCACGCGCGATGTCGCGGGCGATGGCAAGGCCGAGGCCGGTGCCTCCCTCGTCCTGATTGCGCGCATCGTCGAGCCGCAGGAACGGCTTGAACACTTCCTCGCGCAGGTGCAGCGGAATACCCGGGCCATCGTCGTCCACCGTCACCGTCAGCCAGCGGTCGTCACGATAGCCCGTGATTGAGATCGTGTCGGCATGACGGGCCGCATTCGACACCAGATTGGCGAGGCAGCGCTTGAACGAGGCCGGACGCACCGTGACCATCGGGTCGCCCTCGAAGGTCACGCTCGCCGGATGACCGTGACGCTCGGCATCGCTGCGCAATTCCTCCAGCGCCTGCGCCATGTCGGTCAACGTCGCCTGCTCGCCGCTGTCGCCGCGCGCGAACGCCAGATAGTCCTCCAGCATGCCGCTCATTTCGTCGACATCCTTGCGCATGCCTTCGGCTTCCGTGCCGTCGCCGATCAGCGCCAGTTCGAGCTTGAAACGGGTCAGGATGGTACGCAGGTCGTGACTGACGCCCGCGAGCATGGTCGTGCGCTGCTCGATGCTGCGCTCGACGCGCTCCTTCATCTCCATGAAAGCCTGCGCCGCGCGCCGCACCTCGCGGGCGCCGCGCGGACGGAAATCCGGCGCGTCGCGGCCCTTGCCGAAATTCTCTGCCGCATCCGCCAGATGCAGGATCGGCCTGATCTGGTTGCGCAGGAAGAGCACCGCCACGATCAGCAAGATCGACGACGTGCCCAGCATCCAGAAGATGAAGATCTGCGAGTTCGAGGCATAGGCCGCGCTGCGCTGCGCGTAAACGCGCATCACCGTATCGTCGAGCTTGATGCGGATTTCGACGAGATTGGAGCGGCCCACCGTATCGATCCAGAACGGGCGACCGATCTGACGGCTCAGTTGCAGCGACAGCGCCTGATCGAGCAGCGAGAAGAACGGTTTCGGTCCGGGCGGCGGCATGTCGTTCGGCGGCAGGAAATCCACCACGAGGCCGAGGCGTGTCTGGGCGATGCGGCGAAGCTGCACGCGATCCTTGTCCTGAGGGTAGGTCTTGTAGACATCGATCAGCGCGGAAATGTCCTGCACCACCGCCGCCGATAGACGCCGCGTCACCGTGTTCCAGTGACGCTCCATGAACACGAAGGCGACGACCGACTGCAGGATCACCATCGGCACGATGATGATGAGCAACGCCCGCGCATAAAGTCCCTTCGGCATCAATTCCTTGAGCCCGCGGGCGAACCACTCGTTCAGCACCGAAAGGCCCCGGAACAGCGGATGCAGCACGGACTTTGCGGATTCGAGCATGCTCATGGGCAAATAACTGCTGGGCGGACGGCTGCGATCATGGCGAGGCGACGAGCCGGTAGCCGATGCCACGCACCGCCTGCAGGAATAGCGGATTGGCGGGATCGCGTTCGATCTTACGGCGCAGACGGTTGATCTGGACGTCGACCGCACGCTCGTTGCCGTTGACACCGTTTCCGGTCAGCATCCCGCGCGGCACGGTCTCGCCCGGCGCCGCCGCGAGAATCCGTAGCATCTCGCGTTCACGGTCGGTGAGATGAATCACCTCGTCGCCATTGCGCAGTTCACCGCGCTCCAGATGATAAACGTAAGGTCCGAACGCGACCGACTCCACTGCTTCCACTGCAGCCGGCGTGACGCGCTTGAGAATGTTGGCAATGCGCAGCAGCAACTCACGCGGCTCGAAGGGCTTCGCGATATAATCGTCAGCGCCGATCTGTAATCCCTCGATCCGGCTTTCCGCCTCATGCCGCGCGGTCAGCATGATGATCGGCACCTGCGAGGTCTCGCGCAGCGAACGCGCGAACTCAAAGCCGGTCTCGCCTGGCATCATCACGTCGAGGATCAGGAGATCGAAATGCAGGCCGGTCAGTTTGGCGCGCGCAGCGGCGGCGCTTTTCGCCGTGGTGACGCGATAACCCTCATTGCCGAGAAAGCGCGACAGCAGATCGCGGATGCGGCGGTCGTCATCCACCAGCAGCAGATGCGGCGCCTCATCGTTGATCGGCTTCAGCCTTTTCGCAGCAACCGCCGTCTCGTTCACGATCTCGTCCTCATATCCGGGCTGCCGCCTTTGAGAATGACTTCAAGCACCTTGTCGGGATCATCATGGTCGATGAGGCCGAGCAGGAACTTGCGTGCAATCTCCGCGCCCTCCGGACCGAGCGGCGTGAGCGCGCGGTCGATGCGGCGGGTCTGCAGGCCTGCCAGTTTCACCACCAGCGCTTCGCCCTTGGCGGTGGCGAAAAGAAGACGCTGGCGGCGATCGCTGTCGCCGGCGCGCTGGATGATGTAACCCTCGTCGAGGAGTTGCTTCAGCACCCGCCCCAGCGACTGCTTGGTAATGCGCAGAACCTCCAGCAGGTCAGCGACCTTCAATCCCGGATAACGCTGGACGAAATGCATCACGCGGTGATGCGCGCGGCCGAAGCCGAATTCCTCCAGCACATGGTCGGCATCGCCGACGAAATCGCGGTAGGCGAAGAACAAAAGTTCGACAATATCCCAGCGGACCTCCGGTGCGGGGGAACGGCCGCCCAAAGGCTCGGATCTGGATGCTTTTACATTTATGTCAGCCATATTGACATATTTTGGTGTTACGTTACAAAGCAGGTGCCTTTCGCGAAACTTTCGGAAATACCGCCAGTTCACGAAGGCCTCGAGAAATAACAAGGCAGCGGTTCAATCTAGCGATTGATTGTCCTCCTGCCCGGCGCGAAACATACTGGACTTCACAGATTTCGCGAAATCGTAATGGCTTGGCGAGTGACGGCCTGGCGCGCGGGCATTCCGGCGCAGCCGCCGAACCGCAGAACGGGAGAAGACCCATGGGAGTGTCGTTCGATAAAATCGATGGCGCGATCTTGTTGAATTTCGAAATTCAGCCCACCGTAAACGCGACGCCAGAAACCGAGCGCGCGGCAAAGCTCAAGGATCCGGGCTTCGGCCGGGTGTTCACCGACCACATGGCCCTCGTCCATTACAATCAGGACAAAGGCTGGCATGGCGCCCGCGTTGAATCCCGCGCGAACTTCCCGCTCGATCCTGCGGCTGCCGTCCTGCATTACGCGCAGGAAATTTTCGAAGGCCTCAAGGCCTACAAACGCGACGACGGCGGCGTGAACCTGTTCCGCCCCGACGCCAACGCCAAGCGTTTCTGGAATTCGGCCGATCGCATGGCGATGGCACCGCTGCCGGAGGCCGTGTTCGTCGAAGCGGTCGAGCAACTCGTGCGCATCGATCGTGCCTGGGTGCCGGGCGGCGAAGGCAGTCTCTATCTGCGGCCCTTCATGATCGCGAGCGAGGTCTTCCTCGGCGTGAAGCCGTCTGCGGAATACATCTTCGCCGTCATCGCATCGCCGGTCGGCTCCTATTTCAAGGGCGGACCTGCGCCGGTTTCGATCTGGGTGTCAGAGAATTACACGCGCGCTGCCATCGGCGGCACCGGTGCCGTCAAATGCGGCGGCAACTACGCCGCGAGCCTGCGCGCGCAGGCCGAAGCCATCAAGCACGGCTGCGATCAGGTGGTCTTCCTCGATGCGGTCGAACGCCGCTACATCGAAGAACTCGGCGGCATGAACATCTTCTTCGTATTCGACGACGGCTCGCTGCTGACGCCACCGCTCGGCACCATTCTGCCGGGCATCACGCGAGATTCGATCATCACGCTCGCGAAGGCGGCCGGCACCCGCGTACGCGAGGAAGCCTACACCATCGAGCAGTGGCGCGCTGACGCCGCCAGCGGCAAGCTGAAAGAGGCCTTCGCCTGCGGCACCGCGGCCGTCATCTCGCCGATCGGCAAGGTATGCTCCGCGAGCGGCGATTTCGCGATCAACGGTGGCGCCGCTGGCCCCGTGGCGATGGGACTGCGCAAGCAACTGGTGGACATCCAGTACGGCCGTGCAGCGGATCCGCACAACTGGATCAAGAAGGTTTTCTGATCAACCGGCCTTTGTCGTTCTCGAAACGCCGCAGCCTCCACGCTGCGGCGTTTTTTTCTTATGGCATCAGTCCCAGCCGCTCGCGCCGCATCCAGCGGCCGATCATCGCACAGGCCACCACCGCAAGGCCCGAGGCCAATCCGATCCAGATGCCGACACCGCCGAAGCCGAGCCTGAAGGCGAATAGCAAGCTGAGCGACATGCCAATGCCCCAATAGCCCACGGCGGCGTAGATCATCGGCACCCGCGTGTCCTGCAGGCCGCGCAGCATGCCCGCGCCGACAACCTGCGCGCCGTCGGCGATCTGGAAGATCGCCGCCCACATCAGGAACGACACCGCAAGGCCAACGACCGCAGCGTTGGCCGGATCGTGGAGATCGATGAAGGCGGCAATCAACAGATGCGGTACGGTCAGCATCAGCGCGCTCATCGCAGCCATGAAGGCGACAGCCAGCGCAAACGCGGTCCAGCCCGCGCGGGTGATGCCGTCCGGGTCGCGCGCGCCATAGGCAAGGCCAACGCGCACCGTGGCCGCCTGCCCCACGCCCATCGGCACCATGAAGGTGGTCGAGGCGATCTGAATCGCGATGGCATGTGCAGCAATGGCATCAGTGCCGAACTGCCCCATCAAAAACACCGCAGCGTTGAACACGGTGATTTCGAACATCACGGTTGCGCCGATCGGCAGGCCGATCCGCCACAGCGTCCGCAGCCGCGGCCAGTCCGGCCGCCACCAATGACCGAATAGGCGATACCGGCGGAAACGCTGCGCGCTCATCACCACGATAACCATGCCCGTGAACAGGAACAGATTGGACAATGCGGTCGCAGTGCCCGCGCCGCGCAATCCCATTGCGGGAAAGCCGAAATGGCCGAACACCAGCGTGTAGTTCGCGGCGATGTTGAAGACAAACGCGATGCCGGTGACGAGCAGCGCCCAGACCGGACGCTCCAGTGCCGCGACGAACGAGCGCAGCACGATATAGCCGAGCGAGGGCAGCAACCCCCATTGCAGGTGATGCATGAAGGCGGCGGCTTCGGCCGCAAGCGCTGGATCGAGCCGGAACGCGATCAGGATCGCTTCGGCCTGCCACAGCACGATCCAGCTTGGCACGGCGACGATAAACGCGCTCCACAGGCCCTGCCGAAAGGTACGGCGCACGTCACGCACGACATGCAGCTTGCGCCCGATTGCGCTCGCCATCATCGGCGAAGTCGCGGTGAGCAGGCCGATGCCGAACAGCAGCACCGCGAGATAGAGATTGACGCCAAGCGTTGCGGCCGCAAGCTCCGTCGGCCCAAGGCGTCCCACCACGATCACATCCGTCGTGGTCAGCGCGATCTGCACGAGGTTGGTCAGCACCAGCGGCCAGCCGAGATGCAGCATCGCGCGAAATTCATCGCGCCAGGCCTCTCGCTGGGAGCGGCTATGGGGAGTTACAAAAAGCATGATCGTTGACAGATAGGCAGCAGCGACGAAACTGCAGCCATCAAGCTGCACAATATCGCAATATCATGGCGGTCTCACCGACGAGGTAGCCGGCTCGCTTGCACCTAACCCTTCGGGAGCGCCTGCCACATCTCATAAGGGTCTTCGCCCTCGATACGGACGGGCATGTGAGCCGCCTTCAGCGACTGTTCGGCCAGCGGCTTCGCCATCTCGGCGTAGATCTTCGCGGTGGACAGGCCATAGCGCTCACCCTCGTCATTCGAATAGGCGAAGGCGACCTCGCGGATGCCGGTGAGATGCATGGCCGAAAGACACATCGGGCAAGGATGGCCGCTTGCATAAATCGCGCAACCATCCAGGCGCGGGCTGCCAAGCACCTTGCTGGCGACACGGATGGCCTGCAATTCGGCATGCGTGGTCGGATCACCGGTCTCGAGAATCTCGTTGACGCCGGTCGCGATCACCTTGCCCTCTTTGACCAGCACCGCGCCGAACGGACGACCGCCCTTGCGAACATTCTCGCGCGCGAGCTCAATGGCCTCGCACAGAAATCGCTTTGCATCCGACATGTCTGCCTCCTCGAACTCGATCAGGCTAAGTCCTGTGCGCCGATCCAAAACACTTCGCCTTCCGAATCCTCCGTATCGAGCCAAAGCAGCGGCAGGTTCGGGAAAGCGTCCTCCACTGCCTCGCGGCAGCGGCCGACCTCGCAGAGCAGCCCACCATTCGGCGTCAGGTGCGCGGCCGCTTCATTGACGATCCGCCGCACGATATCGATGCCGTCCGTGCCGCCATCGAAAGCGAGCTTGGGCTCGTGGCGGCATTCGGGCGGCAACGAGGCCATGCCCTCCGCATCGACATAGGGCGGATTGGAGATAATGAGGTCGTAGCGCTCGCCGCCGAGCGGCGCGAACAGATCGCCTCTGTGCAGTGAAATACGGTCCTCAAGGCCGTAATCGGCGACGTTCTTCGCAGCCACGGCGAGCGCATCCTTCGAAATATCGACCGCGTCCAGCGCTGCATTGAAGAAGGTCTGCGCCGCGAGAATGGCAAGACAGCCCGAGCCGGTGCACAGATCGAGCACACGTCCGACGCTGCCCGGATCGTCGATCAGCGGCATCTCGCTCTCGCCGCTGAAATGCGAATCCAGCAATTCGCCGACGAAGGAACGCGGCACGATCACGCGCTCATCGACATAGAACGGCAGCCCGCGCATGTAGATTTTGTTGACGAGATACGCCACGGGCTTGCGTGTGCGCACACGCTGTTCAATCAGGCTGAGAAGTTTTGCGGCTTCCGCTTTGGTCACCCGTGCCTGCGCGAAGGTCTCGAACTGCTCGGGCGCAAGATGCAGCGTCTCGCTGATGAGAAATGCCGCCTCCGCAACCGGATCGGTGGTGCCGTGCGCGAACACCAGTTCGGCCTCGTTGAAGCGACTGACCGCATAACGCAGGAAATCAAGCAGCGTCAGCAGTTCGCCGGGCTTTGCCACCGGCGCGGCCTTGATACGCTGCGCAGCCTTGCGGCGCGGCGCAGCCTGCACAGCTTCCTTGCGCGCTGTTTTCTTCGCCTTGCGTGCCACTATTTATTCTCCCAGCGCGACGCCGCCGCGTCGTCATCGCCGCGGGCTTCGACCCAGACGTCCTTCGCCCCGGAAAGGCGTTTCTCTGTTTTCCAGAACGGCGCGTTGGTCTTGAGATAGTCCATCAGAAACTCCGCCGCCTGGAACGCGGCCTCGCGATGCGCCGACGCCGTCAGCACCAGAACGATGTTGTCACCCGGCGTGACGGTGCCGAAACGATGGATCACGGTGACGCCGGAGAGATGCCAGCGACGGCGCGCCTCCTCGGCGTGGCGACGGATTTCCGTCTCCGCCATGCCGGGATAGTGCTCCAGCGTCATCTCCGAGATTGCCAGATCGTCATCGCCGCTGCGGCAGATACCGATGAAGCTGACCACCGCGCCGATCTCGGGGCGGTCAGCCGTCAGCATCTTTGTTTCGAGCGCGGCGTCGAAATCGTCATGCTGCACGCGAACGGTAATCGGGATCGTCATCGTTGTGGCTCAACCACCGGTCATCGGCGGAAAGAATGCGATCTCGCGCGCGCCCGCGATAGCCGTCTCAGGCCTGACGTGGGCATGATCGATGGCTGCGCGAATGATCCCCGGCCTCTCGAACGCGCGGGCGTATTCCTCACCGCGCCCCGTCAGCCAGCCGATCAGGTCGCCAACCGTGCGCACGGCAGCGGGCGGATCGATCGTCTCTTCCGCCTTGCCGATGCGCTCGCGCACCCATGCGAAATAGAGAACCTTCATCACTCGTCCTCCACCAGATGATGGATTCCGGACCGGAAATAGTCCCATCCCGTATAAAGCGTAACGAGAGCCGATATCCACAACAGCGTGATGCCGATCGGGATGGTCGGCGGCAGGATCGCCTCGCCCGCCTCACCTGCGATCAGAAAGCCGATGGCCACCAGTTGAACAGTGGTCTTCCACTTCGCAAGCTGCGTCACCGGGACGCGGACATGGAGCGCTGCGAGATACTCGCGCAGGCCGGAAACGAGAATCTCGCGGCACAGGATCACGATCGCTGCCCACAGCGACCAGCCCTTGATGGTCTCGTCGGCCGCCAGCATCAGAAGGCAGGACGACACCAGGAGCTTGTCGGCAATCGGATCGAGCATCCGGCCGAACGCCGATTGCTGATTCCAGATGCGCGCATAGTAACCGTCGAAGAAGTCCGTCACCGCCGCAATGATAAAAACCGCGAGCGCGATCCAGCGCAGCCACAGCGGCCCGTTGCCGATCGACTGGGCATACATGCAGGCGACCACGATCGGCACGGCCGCGATCCGCGAGTACGTCAGGATATTCGGCAGCGCAAACGAGTGTTTGAGCGGCTTGCGGGTGGTCACACTGGACATGGGCACGATACCAATACTGTGCGGCTCCCAAGGTCAACACCGAAGGCGATCATGACGGTCATGTCCCCCATCAAGCTCGTCTTTCAGGACCGGGTGGGATGGAAGAAATCATGGATTCGGCGTGCGCTTTCGGCGCTCACACCCGGAACCTTGCCGAGGTCCGCCAGCGAGGCCCGTTCGATCTCCTTCAACGTCCCGAAATGGTGCAGCAATGCCCGCTTGCGGGCCGGGCCGATGCCGGGAATTTCCTGCAAACCTGCCTCGCGAATGTCCTTCTTGCGCAGCTTGCGGTGCGAGCCGATCACGAAACGGTGCGCTTCGTCGCGCAGCCGCTGGATGAAATACAAAACCGGATCGCGCGGCTCGAGCTTGATAGCCGGACGATCCGGCAGGAATAGCGTCTCGCGCCCGGCGTCACGGTCAGGCCCCTTGGCGACCGACATCAGCGACACGCCGCTGACGCCGAGTTCATCGAAAATCTGACGCACCGCGTTCAACTGGCCGAGGCCACCGTCGATGATGACGAGATCCGGCCATTGCGGCACGTCGTCGTCCTTGGCCTGCGCGTTCGCATCTCCGGACAGCAGCCGTTTGAAACGGCGCTGCAGTACCTCGCGCATCATGCCGTAGTCATCGCCCGGCGTGAGGCTCTCCGAGCGGATGTTGAACTTGCGATACTGGTTCTTCATGAAGCCTTCCGGCCCCGCGACCACCATCGCACCGACCGCATTGGTGCCCTGAATGTGGCTGTTGTCGTAGATCTCGATCCGGCGCGGCGGCTTCGGCAATTGCAGCGCGCTGACAAGAGCATCGAGCAGCCGCGTCTGGGTCGCGGTGTCGGCGAGCTTGCGGCCGAGCGCCTCGCGCGCATTGGTCAGCGCGTGATTGACCAACTCCTTCTTCTCGCCACGCTGCGGCGTCGACACTTCAACCTTGAAACCGGCCTTGATGCTGAGCGCGTTCGCGAGCAACTCGTCTTCCTCGATCTTATGGGACAGCAGCACGAGCCTCGGCGGCGGCTTGCCGTCGTAGAACTGCGACAGGAACGAGCCCAGCACCTCCGCCGCCGCAAGCGATTTGTCGGCGCGCGGGAAATAGGCGCGGTTGCCCCAATTCTGTCCGGTGCGGAAGAAAAACACCTCAACGCAACTGTAGCCGCCTTCCTGATGGATGGCGAACACGTCGGCCTCTTCCACCGTGCGCGGATTGATGCCCTGCTGCGCCTGCACCGCCGACAGCGCCGCCAGACGGTCGCGATAAAGCGCCGCGCGCTCGAATTCGAGTTCGGCGGACGCGGCTTCCATCTCGTCTGCCAATTGGCTCTTCACCGCGCGGCTGCGGCCGGAGAGGAAATCCGTCGCTTCGCGCACGAGCTCCGTATAGGCGGGAAAATCGATCTCGCCGGTGCATGGCCCCGCGCAGCGCTTGATCTGGAACAGGAGGCATGGCCGGCTGCGCCCCTCGAAGAACGAATCCGTGCAAGAGCGGATCAAAAACGCGCGCTGCAGCGCCGTCAGCGTCCGATTGACCGCGCCGACGGATGCGAATGGCCCGAAATAGCGGCCGGGGCGTGTCTGCGCACCACGATGCTTGACGAGCTGCGGCGCCCAGTGATCGCCGGTGATGAGAATGTACGGGAACGACTTGTCGTCGCGCAGCAACACGTTGAAGCGCGGACGCAACTGCTTGATGAGATTCGCTTCGAGCAGCAGCGCTTCGGTCTCGGTCGCGGTCGAAATGATTTCAACATTGACCGTTGCCGCGATCATCCGCGCGATCCGCGCCGGGTGGCCGGTAGGGCGGGCATAGGACGCAAGGCGTTTTTTCACGCTCTTGGCCTTGCCGACATAGAGCACGTCGCCGCCCTCGTTGAGCATGCGGTAGACGCCGGGCGAGGTCGGCGCGAGCTTCACCGCTTTCTCGATCGCGGCGCGGCCCATGCCGAGACGGCTTTCGCCGTCCCACGCGATATCGTCCTCCACCGGCTCGGGGAGCACGGAGTCATCCTCTTCCGGATTGGTGACGGCAAGGTCGAGGTCCTGCGGCGGAACATCGCCGGAACTCACCGGAGTCGCTTGGCCCGGCGCAGGCGAGCCCGCCACGGGATCATCAACGCTCCGCCTTGGCGGGGCCATCGATCCTTCATGATCGTCGCTATTCATGGCCCCAAATTAGTGATCGCAAAGGCCCACGGCCAGCGTCTGGTAAGATTCTCTTAACAATGATCCGCCCCGAAAACCCCGCGTTAAGAAGTGTTTAACGTAAAACTCTCGATAAATTTTACGCAGAAAAGACGGACTTTCGTAACCACGAGGGTCCGGGGCCGCAGCCTAAGAGCGCGGTTTGAAAAGTAAGTGGCGTATGCGTCGGGAGTATTTGAGATGTTGAAGAAAGCCCTCGGAGTCGCGGTCCTGGCCGTGAGCAGCGCTGCGAGTGCCCAGGCAGCCGATCTGAGCTATCGCAGTCAGGCGCAGCCCTACACCGTCAACCAGCCCCTGAACGGCTATAGCTGGGCGGGCCCCTATCTCGGCGCCAACCTCGGTTACAATTGGGGCACTGTCTCCAACAGCGGGACCAGCCCCTCGGGAATCAGCGGCGGTATACAGGGCGGCTACAACTGGCAATTCGGCAGCCCGTGGGTGCTCGGCATCGAGGCCGACCTGCAGGCCACCGGCGCCGACGACACTTTCGCATCGTGGAAGTTCTCTAACCCCTGGTACGGCACCATCCGCGGCCGCGTCGGCTACGCGATCAACCCGAACTTCTTGGTCTACGGCACCGGCGGCTTTGCCTTCGGCGAACTGAAGGGCTCCGCCCCGGGCTTCACCGAAAGCCGGACCACCGGAGGCTGGACTCTCGGCGCAGGCGCGGAGTTCGCGCTGAACAACTCTTGGTCGCTGAAGGCCGAATACATGTACGTCGACCTCAGCAGCAGCAACTTCTTGGTCACCAATCTGCCGAACGGCTACCACTTCTCGACCGTACGCGTCGGCGTGAACTATCACTTCTGATCGTCGCCGAAGCTCCGCTTCGCGCTTCTCAATCCCGGGCCTTGCGCCCGGGATTTTTCATGAGGCGGCAGGCCTCAGGGCGAGACTACGAGATCGACCGCCTTCGGACCCTTGCCCTTCTTGTCGGGCTCGACCTCGAACGTGATACGCTGACCTTCGATCAGGTTCTTCAGCCCGGCCTTTTCGACCGCGGTAATGTGGACGAAGACATCCCGCCCGCCGTCGTCGGGCTTGATGAAGCCGTAGCCACGCTCCGCATTGAAGAACTTCACTGTCCCCGTCATTGCCATCGGGATGCCTCCCCGCAGATAGCCTCGACCGGCGTCCCCACGCCGATCCCCCGTTACCAGCTAATCACTGCGGCGCAGACTTGACTATTGCCTATGTGGGGACTCGGAAAAAATACCGAGGTACCCCTCAGGGGCGGACGGTCTCGATGCGGTAGCGCCCGGCTCCGCCAAGGCCGAGGGGTTTTTCCAGTTCCGGCAGGATCGTCCTGAGCTCGGAGGCGAGCGTCCAAGGCGGGTTGACGATCAGAAGTCCGGTCGAAACCAGCCCGCTGTCGGCAGTCTGCGGGGCGACGCTGAACTCAACGCGCAGGCAGTTCTCGTTGCCGCCCTCACGCGCCGCTGCCACTGAAGCCACGTCCCGCGCGAGCCGCTCCGGCCCACGCCGCTCCTTGGCCGGATACCAGAGCATGTAGATTCCGGTCGGCCATTTGGCATAGGCCGCAGCGAACTTCTCCGCGAGACGCGAGAACTCGTCCTTGTCCTCGAACGGCGGATCGATCAGCACCAGCCCGCGCCGCTCGTTCGGCGGCACGTAGGCGGTCAGCGCGGTCCAGCCGTTGAGATCGACCACGCGCGCCTGCGGATCGCGGGAGAGGTTGCTGATCAGTTCCTTGCGGGCGGCATCCTGAATCTCGCACGCCACCATCCGGTCCTGCGGACGCAGCAGCGCCCGCGCGATCAGCGGCGAACCGGGATAAGCGATCAACTCGCGCGGCGGGTTGAAGGCGCGGACGATGTCGAGATAGGGCGCAACCAGCGCCTGCGCCTCGTCCGAGAAACGCGCCTGAAGAATGCGCGCGACGCCGAAACGCCACTCACCGCTGCGCTGGGCCTCGTCGCCCGTCAGGTCGTAACGGCCCGCGCCCGCATGGGTGTCGATGACACGAAACGCCGACTGCTTCTGATGCAGATAGGTTAGAATCCGCGTCAGCACGATGTGCTTGATGACGTCCGCGAAATTGCCGGCGTGGAAGGCGTGGCGATAATTCATCGACGCGGCTTACGATATGGCGGTGATTTAGGCAAAGCCTCCGGCTCTACGTCAAAGCGAACCGCGATTAGCCGCCGCGCATCGGCGGCATTACGATCTGGCTGCGGCGGCAGGCGCTGCGGTCGACCTGCTCGCAGGCGCGGAACTGCAAATCCTTGTTCATGCAGATCCGCACTTCGCCGAGCCTGCGGCTGTCGCAGCGCACCGCGATGGCGGAGGCACTGAGACCCGGATTGGCCTTGATGAAGGCTTCCTCCACCTCATTCGGCGACACTGTCTTGGGCGCGGTAAGATCGAGATATTCCTCCGGAATCTTCACCACGGCGCGGGCCTTGCGGATGGTCTCGAAATAGGCGCGCGCGCCCAGCCCCGAGCAGGTGCCGTGCTTGTCCCATTCGTTGTAGATCAGTCCCGGCGCAGGCATCAGATCGAGCATCGAGCGCATGACGTTGCGGTCGAGCCGCGGCGAAGGACGCTGGCAATATTCGGGATAGCCGCGCTCATATTGTGGCCACAGCCCATGTACCACGAAGGAATAGGGCCGGCCGCCGCATTGCGCCTGGGTGCCGCGCCCGTTGTGGCCGCGCTCGCGCGCCGCCTCGCAGAAGGACGGCGACCAGGACAACGACAGCACGTAGAAATCGAAAGCGCCCGGCGCGTTCTGGCGGTGATCCTGCGCGGATGCATGCGCGCCTGTCAGCAACACCGCACCCACGGCGACCGCAAGCGAAGCGAACCCGCGACGCCAACCCTTCCAACAACGGATCATGGAGATGCCCCTTCCCTACGCCGCCGCGAAGCTAGCGAGGCGCTCGGAACATTACAAGAACAAATAGCAGCAGACCGAATCGGCAGCGTTACGGCATCGCCGCGCGGCAGTTGCGGCCGTAGGCCCAGTTGCGGTCCAGCCCGACCACACACCATTCAACGCCAGAGGTGAGCCCCATCCCCGCGAAGTCGCCGTCCTCAATAATGGAATAGCGCACGAGGCGCGGCCGGCCGTCGCTGATCATCGCGCTCGCCGTGCAAAAGCGGCGGGGAATCGCGTTGTAGGCGCCGTTCGGGCTTTCCCACGGGCGGAAGCCCACCTCGCGCACATCGGCAAAACCGGTGATACGCAGGTCGGAATTCCAGTAGGTCGATTCCTTCTGCGCGAACTGGTGCGAGATCGTGTACAGCACCTGCTCGCACTGGTTGACCTTGCCATCATAGCGTGGGCCGGACAGCCAGAAATTCAATTCCAGCGGGTTGGCAGCGCGGGCGCTGTCGGGCGCGGAGATCGCACCGAACGCCGCGAACAGCATGGCGAAAACCGCAATCCGCGGCGACGAGAAAACAATGCGCATGTGACGAAAGCCCATAAATGAGTTGCCGGACGGTGCCGCGAAGCCTCATCCCGGTCAAGTGCAGCGCGGCAACACCTTCGGACAACACCCCCTCAACTACCCGCGAGCGCTTTCAAAGCCGCCCCGGCGAGGCTAGACTCAGCTTCAAATCGAAGGAGCTTTCCATGCGCATGAACGGACGTTGGATGATGGCGGCAGCGGCGATCGCCTGCGGTATCGCGGTGAGCACGCCGGCACAGGCCGACTGGGTTCCGCCGTTCAAGGGCAACGACACCGGCGGCATCATCGCTTACGCGCTCTACCAGCAGGGCGCGGACATCAAGACGATGGCGACCAACCATTGCGCCCGCTACGGCAAGATCGTGAAGCTCACCGGCGTCGATGCACAGTATGGCGGCTACATTTCCTTCGCCTGCGTCTGGGTGCCACCCGGCCACTATCAGCGACCGCTGCACGCAGCCTACTGATCTTCGGATCGAACAGGATCGGCCATGACGTCTCGTCTGATCCTTCAAGCCGCCGCTCTGGCTTTCATCTGTTCTTGTGTGACGGCGGCAAACGCCGCTTCGCTCGACGATATCCCGAACCGCAAGCCGGGGTTGTGGGAAATCAAAATGGTCTCCGCTGACGCGCGGATACCGCCGCAGACGATCCAGCAGTGTACGGACGCCAGCACCGACGCCGACATGCGCACGACCTTCAGCCCGATGGCGAAGGAGATGTGCTCGCAGCAGAACATGCAGAAAACAACGACCGGCTACAGCATCGATGCCACGTGTAGCTTCCACGGCATCGCCTCGACCTCGCACACCGACATCAGCGGCGATTTCAATTCCGCTTACACGGTGAAGGTTTCCACCACACAGAGCAACGGCCCAGCCGGCGTCGCGCAGGCAGGCGACATGACCATGAACGCCACATGGGTCGGTCCCTGCAAGGACGGACAAAAGGCCGGGGACATCATCATGCCGGGCGGCATCAAGATGAATGTCAACGACATGAAGGCGTTGCGCGCGCTGATCCCGCAGCAGGTGCCGTCAGCCCATCAGCACTGAGATAGCGTTTTCAAGCGAAGCGGGAACCGGTTTGCGCAAAGAAAACGCGTCAACAATCTAGAACCCGTTACGCCTTCTTCTGGCGCTCCAGATAGGTCTTGCCGCCCTTCATCTTGTGCTGGAGCGGCGCCTCGTTGATCTGGATCACCACCGCATCGGGCTCGACACCGAGATTCTTCACGAGCGCGGCGGTGATGTCGACCATCATGCCTTTCTTCTGCTCGTCGGTGCGGCCGGCCGCCATGTTGATCGTGATCTCGGGCATGACGTTTCTCCGCGTTCGATGTGAAGGGCTTAAGTCCAGTTGATGTCGTGACGCGCCAGTACCTTGCGCACGCCCTCGACGAGCTCGCTTTCGCTCACCGCAAACTGCGCCTCGTGCTGCTGCTTTTGCAGGAATGCCTCGCGATCCGCACCCTCGCCGCCGACCTGCGCGCCGAGAATGAGATCCTTGATCTGCACGATACCCTTCGCCTTCTCGTCGCCGCCCTGAATGATGGCGCAAGGCGAGTTGCGACGGTCGGCATATTTGAACTGCACACCGAGATTGTTCTTCGGATTGCCGAGATACATCTCGGCACGGATACCGTCATTGCGTAAGCTCGTGACGAATTTCTGGTATTGCGCGATCTCGTTGCGATCCATCACCAGCACGACGACGGGGCCGGCTTCCGGCGTGGTGTCGACCTTGCCGAGCAGAGTGAGCGCGGCCTGCAGGCGCGAGACGCCGATGGAGAAACCCGTCGCGGGCACCGGCTCGCCACGGAAGCGCGACACGAGGCCATCGTAGCGCCCGCCGCCACCGACCGAGCCGAACCGCACCGGGCGGCCCTTCTCGTCCCTGGTCTCAAGCAGGAGTTCAACTTCGTAGACCGGACCGGTGTAATATTCGAGGCCGCGAATGACGGACGGATCGATCTTGATCCGGCCAGCATACTGCTCGGAGTAGAGCTTCGACATCTGCGCGAGTTCGTCCACGCCTTCGATGCCGACTTTGGAATTTCCAACTCGGTCGCGCATGTTGGCGAGCGTGGCCTCATCCGATACGCCGATTGCGCTCGTACCTTCACCACTGCCGATGAAATTGATGATCGCGTTGATCTGGGAGTCTTTCAGACCAGCGCCCTTGGTGAAATCGCCCTTGCCTTCTTCGCCACCATCCCAACGGCCAGGGCCAAGCAGCTTGATGATCTCGTTCGCATGAAATTTGTCGGCTTTATCTATTGCGCGCATGACGGTGAGCCATTGCCCATCGTCGGTGACTCCTTCGTTTTCACGAATGCCGTCGAGTACCTTGCGATTGTTGATCCTGACAATGCACTGCGAAGCACCGATGCCCAGCGCCTCCATCGTATCGGCGGCCATCATGCACATCTCGGCGTCGGCGGCGGGCGAAGCGGAGCCCACCGTGTCGGCATCGAACTGCATGAACTGACGGAAGCGGCCCGGGCCCGGCTTCTCGTTGCGATAAACATAGCCGTTGCGATAGCTGCGATAAGGCTTCGGCAGCGTGTCGAAATTCTCCGCCACATAGCGCGCGAGCGGCGCGGTGAGATCGTAGCGCAGCGAGATCCACTGCTCGTCGTCGTCCTGGAACGAGAACACGCCTTCGTTCGGCCGATCCTGATCGGGCAGGAATTTGCCGAGCGCGTCGGTATACTCCATCGCCGGCGTCTCGACCGGCTCGAAGCCGTAACGTTCATAGACGGCGCGGATTTTTTCCACCATCACGCGCGTCGCAGCGATCTCGGCGGGGGTGCGGTCAACGAGGCCGCGCGGCAGGCGGGCACGAAGTTTCTGCGGTTTTTTGGATTTCTTGTCGGACATGGGCGGTTGGTACCAGCCGCCTAAACGTCCGGCAAGCGCCCAAGAGGTCAGTTCACCAGCACGGCGCCGTCGCAGCGGATACCCGCGACCCAGACGTCCGCCTGACCGAGGCCGACCCCGAGCGTCTGCAGCACGGTGTTGAGCAGCGTGTCGATCGAGCCGGTCGCGCCCGAAATAATCGACGTCACCTGCGGCCCCAGTCCGGGGATCGGCAGCGCCAGCGGGCCGAGCTGGATCGCGAGCGTCAGATCACCGAGCAGGCTCCCCGTGAGCGAGGACGTGAACGAGGTGGTGTTCACGGTCTTGCGCGTCTGCGCCTGAATGTCGGCATAGGTGAAATTCACATTGGTCGGCGCGGAATTCGCCATCGTCGCATGGGCACGGCCCGTGACCTTGATGGCGCCGAGATCGACGATGGTCGCGGCCGGCGGGTTTGGCTTGCTGGTAAAGTTCGCCATGTCGGCACTGGAGACGCCGCCGATCCACGCATCGACGATACCGGGCGAGACGCCAAGTTGCGCCGTCGAAGACGAAATATTGGGATAGCCGCAACTTACATTGTTGAGCGTCGCGGTGCCGGCCGCGACTTCGACATAGACTGGCAGGTTCACCGCCCCGACCGATCCGCTGCCCAGCAAATTGACCACCGCGAGGATACGGGTCTGCGCGGTGTGCACGCTCGCCCCCGCCTGCCCGATGGTGATCCAGCTCGATCCTACCGGCCGTTCGCCGACCGTGATCTGGAGCGCCACAGACGCGATTCCGGGCAGGCCGAGTTGGAGGTTGGTCGCGATCTGATGCGTGCCATTGGCAAGCTGCGCCGTCGCCGACAACAGGTCGAGCGCGGCGAGATCGACGCCGACCTTCGGCCGCTGGCCTACAATCATATCACTGTAGGGACCCGCATTGATCAGATTGCCGAGCATAACCTTGGTGGTGACGCCTGCCAGCGACGAGCCGACGCTCGATAACGCGCTGCTCGCCGTGCCGGTGACGCCACTCGACTGTAGCGCGGCAACAATGTCCGTGACCTTCAAATTGGATTGCAGCAACGAGTCGTAACTGACGCCGGTCAAATTCGCACGCGTCGCGAGCGCCGACATGAAGTCGAACAGGTTGATCTTGGCATTCGCCAGCGCCTGATAGTCCATCACCGAGAGCGACAGCGACGTGCCGAGCATCTGCCCAAGCAACTGGTTGAGCAGTCCACCGTTCAGCGAGGCGAGCCGCGAACCGATCGCGAAGGTCGCAAGCTGCGTAGTGCTCGCGACCGAGGTGACCCGCAGATTCATCGTCGAATCGCCGGTCAGCACCTTGCCAAAGAACAGCGGCGTCCTGGTCTGCATGGTCACGCGCACGGCGTTGGCAGGCGTGCCCCCGACAGAAAAGCGCTGCTGCGGCACGAGCGACGTGTCCGCTTTGTAGATGCCGGTCTCGACAGCCACGAGCGAGTCCGGCGGGAAGTTGTTTTTGGCCACGGTGGCCGCAGCAGCGCGAGGAGCACGGGTGATGTCGCTCGCCGCCACGATGGCAGCGAGATCGGCCGCGCTTTGCGCGCGGCGTTTGTCGGTGAAGATCGCGCCGACATCGACACCGAGCGCGGCGCAGCCTGTCACGACCAGCATGCAGGCCGCCGCCATGATGGCGATGTTGCCGCGCTCGTCGATGATGAAGCGACGACCAAGGTGCCACCCGATCTTTTCCGATCGCGCCATCAATAGCCTCCGCGCGGAATGGCGGCCGAGCGCACGATGACCGGCGGCGGCGCGGGGACGAAGGATGGCAACGAATAAATGAACGTATTCGAAGCGTCGTAGTTGACGGTGACGACGAACACATTGGGATCGGCGCCGGAGGTAGCAGCGTTCACGGAAAGATGCGCGGGCACGATCAACGGATAGCTCGCCGCATTCTGGGTGACATAGTTTGCGGCGAGCGCCTTGCGTTCAGTTTCGCTCAGCCCCGCGACCGAGGTGCGCGCGGCTTCGGCCGCCAGTTGCTGCACGTCGTGGACCATTGCGAGGTAAGCGCCGAACATCACGATGCCGAACACCAGCAGCATGAACACCGGCAACACCACCGCGAATTCGACGGCGGACGCGCCTGAATGCGCGCGGCAAAAATCAGGGAAGTGGTGAAAGCGCGGTGTCATGTGGGCATGATGCACACACAACTTTTAACAGGTGACAAAAGATATATACTATCTCTGGTAGTATAAATATGCCGTCGCAGATGCGCAGGACAACGGAGGCCAGCGATGCGCGCGCCGTCGTTCCGCTTGCAATGCCGACCTGATAGGGTCCGCGCCATCTGCCTGCCGCAGGAAGGAAATCTATCTTGAATATTCAGCAGTCCCGCTCCGTTTTGTCGCCGAACGACCTCGCCGCCTATTGGATGCCGTTTACCGCCAACCGCGCCTTCAAGCAGGCGCCGCGCATGCTTACCGGCGCAAAGGACATGCACTACTTCACCAGCGACGGGCGCCAGATCATCGACGCCGCCTCCGGCATGTGGTGCTCGAACGCGGGCCATTGCCGCGAACCAATCACGCAAGCGATCGCCAAGCAGGCGGCGACGATGGACTACGCGCCGCCGTTCCAGTTCGGGCATCCGCAGGCGTTCGAGCTTGCCAATCGCGTCGCGGCGCTTGGCCCGGAGGGGCTCGACCATGTGTTCTTCTGTAATTCGGGATCGGAAGCGGTCGACACCGCGCTGAAGATCGCGCTCGCCTATCATGCGACGCGTGGCGAGGCGTCCCGCACGCGGCTGATCGGGCGCGAGCGCGGCTATCACGGCGTCGGCTTTGGCGGCATCTCGGTCGGCGGCATGGTCAACAACCGCCGCCTGTTCGGTGCGCTGCTGAACGGCACCGACCATTTGCCTACCATCTATGAGCGGGAGCATCAGGCCTTCACCAAGGGCGAGCCTGAATGGGGCGCGCACCTCGCCGACGAACTCGAGCGCATCGTCGGAATTCACGGCAAGGACACCGTCGCCGCTGTGATTGTCGAGCCGATGGCGGGCTCGACCGGCGTGCTGGTCACGCCGAAGGGCTACCTCCAGCGGCTGCGCGCGATCTGCGACAAGTACAACATCCTCTTGATCTTCGACGAGGTCATTACGGGCTTCGGCCGCCTCGGCTATGCCTTCGCCGCCGAGCGCTACGGCGTGGTGCCGGACATGATCACCTTCGCCAAGGGCATCACCAACGGCGCGGTGCCGATGGGCGGCGTGCTGATCCGCAACGACATCCACGACGCCTTCATGAAGGGGCCGGAGCACATCGTCGAACTGTTCCACGGCTACACCTACTCAGCACATCCGCTCGCCTGCGCCGCGGGTCTCGCGACGCTCGACATCTACCGCGACGAGGGACTGTTCGAGCGCGCCCGCAAGCTGGAGCCGCTGTTCGCCGACGCCGTAATGGAACTGCGCAAGGAACCGAACGTCATCGACATCCGTACCGTCGGCCTGACCGCGGGCATCGACCTCGCGCCCAAGGACGGCCAGGTCGGCCTGCGCGGCCTCACGGCGCTCGCCAACGGCTTCAGCGAGCATGACGTGATGATCCGCGTGGCGGGCGATACGATCGCCCTGACGCCACCCTTGATCGTGAGCGAGGCTCAGATCGGCGAGATCATGGACAAGGTCGCCGCCGTCATCCGCTCGGTCGCCTGAGCCAGCACCCATCCCTTCCCCGGCGCCTTGATAGCCAAGGCGCTGGGCGGCTTTTTGCTCCCCGACCATGCACCCGGCGGTGGAGAAACACCGACGGAACTTCCCGGCGTATCAATCTTGATGCTAGAATCACCCGTGCCGGGGGGATAACTGCTGCATGGTTCGCGTATCGACGATTTTCATCGCCATTTGCATGGTGCTGATCGCGGCTTCGCTCGGCCTGATTCTGTATGTGATGACCGGCCTGAGCATGCGCGAGTCCGCCCTCGTCGCGCTCGCCACTCTGACCTGCCTCATTCTCTACAACGCCATCTCGATACGCATCCGTGGCCGCGCCGACGTCAACGGCCAGATCGCAGATCTGTCGCGTGGCACCGCCGATCTCGCGCGGCAGGTCGCCGAATACGGCCGGCGCATGACGCTGATCGAAACCAGGCTCGCCAATGCGGACCATGCCGCGCAGGATCGCGCCCGCTCGGTGATGAGCGAGATCGGCGAGCTTGGCCTCATGATCAAGAACCTCGCCGGATCTGTTGCGACCCATGACGAATTGCTGACTTCAGCGACAAGCCTCACGGCCGCGCATCACCCTTCCCAGTCTCAAGTGGCGAGTGCACCTCAAGTTACGCCCATCGAGCCGCCCCGTGTGATCGAACAGCCCGCTCCGGCATCCGCCTCGCTGCAGGCCGCCGCGGAGGCGATCTCAAATCTTCCGGACGTGATCGCCGCCATCAGGAGCGCGGCGGAAGCCAACCGCATCGACCTCTATCTGCAACCGATCGTGTCGCTGCCCCAGCGCAAGGTGCGGTTCTATGAGGCCGTCTCACGCCTGCGCGACGAGAAGGACCACGTGTTCACCGCGGGCCAGTTCATCGACATCGCGGAATCGAGCGGCCTGATCGGTCAGATTGATTACACAGTACTGTTCCGCTGCGTTCAGGTACTCCGCCGCCTGCAGGTGCGGACCAAGGACGTCGGCATGTTCTGCAACATCTCCGGCGCCACGCTCGCGAACCCGGATATTTTCGGCGAGTGCATCGCCTTCCTCGAAGCCAATCGCGCGCTCGCGCCGTCACTGGTGCTGGAATTCAAACAAAGCGCATTCCGCAACTTCGGCCCCATCGAGATCGAGCATCTCGCGGCCCTGAAGCGGCTCGGCTTCCAGTTCTCGATCGACAACATCACCGACTTCAGGATCGATGGCCGCGAACTCGCCGACCGCGGCGTGCGCTATCTCAAGGTGCCGGCCCCACTCCTGCTCGACCAGCAGGACGCCGCGTCGTCCGACATCCATGCCGCCGATCTGTCGAGTCTGCTCACGCGCTTCGGCGTCGATCTGATCGCGGAAAAGATCGAGGGCGAGCGCTCCGTGCTGGATCTGCTCGACTACAATGTGCGGTTCGGCCAGGGCTTTCTGTTCTCCGCACCGCGTCCGCTGCGTCCCGAAGCCGCAGTGCCGACCCCGGTCGCCGCGAGCAGCCAGCCGAAAGCGTCCGCTCCCCCGCCTGCCGAGCAGGTCGCGATGCCAGCCCGCACGGCCGCCGAGACGCGCCTCTCGGGCACTGCCGCGCTCGCGCGGCGGATCGCGCAAAGCTAGTGTCCCGAATTCGAAATTCACCTCGATCTGCAGCAAGTTTCTTGGCTAACTTCTGAACCACCACACTGGTGCGGCCTTTCCTTCTTCGCCGCATCGTGGCAGGGGTTGATCGTGAGCGCGGCTCCCGCGCCTGATCCTTTCCCCGGACTTTCCTGATGACCCTACCCCGCTTCGCCCCGCATCTGCGCGACCTCGTTCACGACACCGACGTTCTCATCAGCGACATCTGGGGCGTGGTCCATAACGGCGTGGTTGCGTTTCCCGAAGCCTGCAAAGCCCTGCAGACATTCCGCAAGCAAGGCGGCACCGTGGTGATGCTGACGAATTCACCGCGCCCGACACCTGCCGTACAGGAGCAATTGCGCGAATTGCGCGTGCCGGACGATTGCTATGACGACATCGTCACCTCCGGCGACCTCTCCCGCCACTACATCGCGACACGTCCCGGCGAGCCGCTCTATCAGATCGGGCCTGATCGCGACGGGCCTGTCTTTCATGGTCTCGACATCGATTTCGCGCCGCTGGAGCGCGCGGATTACATCGTCTGCACCGGGCTGTTCGACGACGAGACCGAGACGCCGGAAGATTATCGCAAGACATTGCTCGCGGCCCTGGATCGCAAGCTGCCGATGATCTGCGCCAACCCCGACATCATCGTCGAGCGCGGCCACAAGATGATCTATTGCGCAGGCGCCGTCGCCGAACTGTATCGCGAACTCGGCGGCGAAGTGACGTTCTACGGCAAGCCGCACCGCCCCGCCTATCAACGTGCGTTCGAGCTCGCCACCGCACGGCGCGGTTTGGTCGTACCACGCGAGCGCATGCTGGCGATCGGAGATTCAGTGCGCACCGATTTGGCCGGCGCCAACAATTTCGGCATCGACTGCGTGTTCGTCACGCGCGGGATTCATTCGGCCGAATTCGCAAGCCTTGAGGAAATCGACGCCACCACGTCGAAACAATTATTCGGCGATACCAAACCGCCCTTCGTTCTGATGCGGGACTTGCGCTGGTAAGCGCTGGAGCAACTGCCAAAAGCAAAATGCCCGGCGCGAGCCGGGCATTTCAGAAACGAATTCGCCGTTCGATCGATGCTTAGGCGTTGCTGTCAGGGAACACCGCGTCGATCTTGGTCTTGAGCGTCGCCGCATTGAACGGCTTGACGATATAGTTGTTCACGCCGGCCTTCTTCGCCGCGATCACGTTCTCGGTCTTGGATTCGGCGGTGATCATGATGAAAGGCGTCGTCGCGAGATTGGGATCGCCACGCACTTCCTTGAGCAGGTCATAGCCCGTCATCGGCTCCATGTTCCAGTCGGAAATCACGAGCCCGTATTTCTTGCCGCGCATCTTGGCGAGCGCGGCCGAGCCGTCGCTGGCGTCGTCGATGTTCTCGAAACCGAGTTGCTTCAACAGATTGCGGATAATGCGGATCATGGTGTTGTAGTCATCTACCACCAACACCGGCATCGATAAGTCCATAGCCATCGCTCAGCTTCCCCTGAACGCCCCACACATGGGCGCGCTTCGTCTATATTCTATAGTGGCGCGATCCGGACCTTTCAGCCCCAGCTCAGCCTCAGGGGGAAATTGCTAGCATCCCGGCTTAAACAGCCAGTTAATCCGTTTCATCGCCTTGACTTCATCCCCGCCAGCCGGTCACTTCCAGCATCCTGTTTGCACTTGGCGTTATGATAAAAAATCCGTTTCAAATCATCCGCGACGCCACTCCGTCCGCCGACATACCGCGCGGCGCGGTCATCGCGCTCGGCAATTTCGACGGCGTTCACCTGGGACACCGGACCGTCATCGCGGCCGCCGAGAAAATGGCGAAAAGCGCCGGGAAAAAAGCTTTCGCGCTGAGCTTCGAGCCGCACCCGCGCAGCTTCTTCACGCCGACTGCCGCGCATTTCCGTCTCACCAATGAGCAAGCCAAGCTGCGCCTGCTCGCAGGCACCGGGCTCGACGGCGCAGTGGTGCTCGATTTCAACGCCGCCCGCGCCGCGACCACCGCACTGGATTTCATTAACCAAGAACTCGTCGAGCGGCTTGGCGTGTCCGGAATCTCCGTCGGCGACGACTTCCATTTCGGCAAGGGCCGCGGCGGCTCGCCTGCGACTTTAGCCGAACAGGGCGAGCGTCTCGGCATCAAGGTTCACATTCAATCGCATGTCGATTTGTCCGACCTGCCGATTTCATCCAGCGCCATCCGCGCCGCGCTCGCCGAAGGCCGCATCCGCGATGCCACCGCCATGCTCGGCGGGCCGTGGTTTGTCAGCGGTACGGTAATCCACGGCGAGAAGCGCGGACGCGACCTCGGCTATCCCACCGCCAACATCCGGCTCGATCCGCATGTCGATCTCAAACACGGCATTTACGCCGTGCGCGTCGGGCTCGGCGGCGGCAGCGATCCGCAGCGCTTCAACGGGGTCGCCAGTTATGGCCGGCGGCCGACCTTCGACAACGGGCCGCTGCTGCTTGAGGTCTTCCTGTTCGATTTCAACGCCGACCTCTATGGCCAGACGCTCGACGTCGCCTTTATCGAATATCTCCGCGACGAGCTGAAATTCGACAGCGTACCAGCGCTGATCCAGCAGATGGACGACGACAGCCTGCGCGCACGCGCCGTGCTGGAGGCCGCGCCCGGGGCATTTCCAACCCTCGGCGCAATCGGCTGAACGAGAAGCCGTCTTTCCCGTTCAACCCGGTCCACATGGGGCAAAAACATCGGCCTGATGAGGGTATTTACCGTTTTGGACCGTTTCCCCACGGCCAGAAAATGCTATTCACCCCGCCATGACCGAGAAGCCCAAATCCGACGCCCCCGATTATTCCAAGACCCTTTACCTGCCGCAGACGGATTTCCCGATGCGCGCGGGCCTGCCGCAGCGCGAGCCGGACTTTTTGGCGCGCTGGAACGAGATCGGCCTGTACGAGCGGCTGCGCGAACAGTCCACGGGTCGCCCAAAATTCGTACTGCACGACGGCCCGCCCTACGCCAACGGCAACATCCATATCGGCCACGCGCTCAACAAGATCCTCAAGGATCTCGTGACCAAGAGCCAGCAGATGCTCGGCTTCGATTCCAATTACGTTCCGGGCTGGGACTGCCACGGCCTGCCGATCGAATGGAAGATCGAGGAAGGCTATCGCGCCAAGGGCAAGAACAAGGATGCGGTGCCGATCAACGAATTCCGCAAGGAGTGCCGGGTCTTCGCGCAGAAATGGGTCGACATCCAGCGCGAGGAATTCAAACGCCTCGGTGTGATCGGCGACTGGGCACACCCCTACACCACCATGAACTTCGCGGCCGAAGCGCAGATCGCGCGCGAGATCATGAAGTTCGCCGCCAACGGCCTCCTGTATCGCGGCTCCAAGCCGGTGATGTGGAGCGTGGTCGAGAAGACCGCGCTCGCCGAGGCCGAAGTTGAGTACGAGGACCACATTTCCGATACGGTGTGGGTGAAGTTTCCGGTGAAAGCCGCGTTCGGCCGTCTCGCCAATGCGTCCGTCGTGATCTGGACCACGACACCATGGACGCTGCCCGGAAACCGCGCCATCTCGTTCTCCTCCAAGATCGCCTACGGTCTCTACAAGGTCATCGATGCGCCCACCGACAATTGGGCGAAGACCGGCGATCTGTTGATTCTGGCCGACAAGCTCGCGCCGGACGTGTTCAAGCAAGCGCGCGTCACTTCCTTCGAGCGCGTGTCGGACATCGACAGCGGCATCCTCGACGCACTCGAATGCAGCCATCCGCTGAAAGGTCTGGACGGTGGCTACGAATTCACCGTGCCGCTGCTCGATGGCGATCACGTCACCGACGACACCGGCACCGGTTTCGTCCACACCGCGCCGGGCCATGGCCGCGAAGACTTCGACATCTGGATGGCAAATGCGCGCGAGCTGGAAGCCCGCGGCATCTCGTCGACGATTCCCTATACGGTCGATGCCGACGGCGCGCTGACCGCGCAGGCCCCCGGCTTCACCGGCAAGCGCGTGCTTACCGACAAGGGTGAGAGGGGTGACGCCAACGACGCCGTCATCAAGACTCTGACCGAGCGCGGCGCTCTCTTAGCGCGTGGCCGCCTCAAGCATCAATACCCGCATTCCTGGCGCTCGAAGAAGCCGGTGATCTATCGCAACACACCGCAATGGTTCATTGCGATGGACAAGGACATCCTCAACAGCGGCAAAGCGAAGCCCGGTGACACGCTGCGCCACCGCGCGTTGCAGGCTATCCAGGTCACCCAATGGGTGCCCGAACAGGGCCAGAATCGCATCACCGGCATGATCGCGGGCCGCCCCGACTGGGTGGTGTCGCGCCAGCGCGCCTGGGGCGTACCGATCACCGTATTCGTGCGCGAAAAGGGCGACGGCTCGGTCGAGATTCTCCGCGATGAGACCGTCGATCTGCGGATCGCGGAAGCCTTCATGAATGAGGGCGCCGACGCCTGGTATGCCGACGGCGCACGCGAACGCTTTCTCGGCTCGCACGCCAACGAAGCCTGGAAGAAGGTCGACGACATTCTCGACGTCTGGTTCGATTCCGGTTCGACGCACGCCTTCGTGCTGGAGGACGCGCAGCAGTTTCCTGGCCTCGCCGGTATCAAACGCAAGGTCGATGGCGGCAACGATACCGTGATGTATCTCGAGGGAAGCGACCAGCATCGCGGCTGGTTTCATTCCTCGCTGCTGGAAAGCTGCGGCACACGCGGCCGCGCGCCCTACGACATCGTTCTCACCCACGGCTTCACGCTCGATGAGCATGGCCGCAAGATGTCGAAGTCGCTCGGCAACACCACCGCGCCACAGGACGTCATCAAGCAATCCGGCGCGGACATCCTGCGCCTGTGGGTAGCGCAGTCAGATTATTCCGACGATCTGCGGATCGGGCCGGAAATCCTCAAGGGCACCATCGAGACCTATCGCAAGCTGCGCAACACCATCCGCTGGATGCTAGGCAGCCTCGCTCACTTCCACGACGAGGACCGCATCAGGGTCGACGAGATGCCCGAGCTCGAACGGCTGATGCTGCATCGGCTGAGCGAGATCGATGCCATTGTGCGCAAAGCTTATGCCGAATTCGACTACAAGACGGTGATCGCCGCATTGTCGCATTTCATGAACACCGAACTGTCGGCGTTCTATTTCGACATCCGCAAGGACACGCTGTATTGCGACCCGCCGTCATCGGTCGCACGCAAGGCCTCTCTCACGGTGATCGACTATCTGTTCCGCAGCATCGTGACCTGGTTCGCGCCAATTCTATCGTTCACCGCCGAGGAAGCGTGGCTGTCGCGCTATCCCGACGCCACCTCCGTACATCTGGAGTCGTTCCAGAAGGTGCTCGCCGCATGGCGGGACAATGCGCTGGCGCAGAAATGGAACACGATCCGCGACGTGCGCCGCGTCGTCACCGGCGCGCTGGAAGTTGAGCGCGCAGCCAAGCGCATCGGCTCTTCGCTGGAAGCTTCGCCACTGGTCTACGTCTCGGACATGGCGCTGCTCGGCACCCTCGCCGATATCGATCTGGCGGAAATCTGCATTACCTCGAATGCGATGGTGACAAACGAGACGCCGCCCGCCGGTGCATTCACGCTCAGTGACGTGCCGGGCGTTGCTGTCGTGGTTGAGAAAGCCGCCGGCAAAAAATGTGCGCGCTCGTGGAAGATTCTCCCGACCGTCGGCGACGATTCCGAATATCCGGATGTCACGCCGCGCGATGCGCAGGCGCTGCGCGAATGGAAGGCGCTGGGAAGGACGGCCTAGCCGATGTCTCCCCTGCTGCGCTCCGGGCTGATTGCCGCCGCTGGCGCCCTGATCGCCGATCAGGCCTCCAAGCTGTGGCTGCTGTATGTCTTCGACATCGGCCGCCGCGGCATGGTGCAGGTCACGCCCTTCTTTGATCTCGTGCTCGCCTGGAACACAGGCATCAGCTACGGCTGGCTGCAGGACATGGGCACGACGGGCCAGACACTGCTGCTGGCCGGAAAGGCGCTTGCCGTCGTCCTGCTTGCGGTGTGGATGGCACGCTCGCAAACGCGACTCGCGGTGATCGCGCTCGGCCTCATCATCGGCGGCGCGATCGGCAACGCCATCGACCGCATCGCCTACGGAGCGGTGGTGGATTTCGCCCTGTTCCACATCGCCATCGCGGGAAAAACCTATAGTTGGTATGTGTTTAACCTTGCCGACGCGGCGATTGTTGCCGGTGTCGCCGCCCTGCTATATGACTCCCTCTTCGCGCCAACCGCCGCAAAAACGCCCCGATAAACGGCGATATACGGTCCGGCTGATGGCGCTTAAGTGACTGTGCTGTCGCCATATTTCCTGTCGAAAGCTGGACGGATCACGATGATTTCCCTGCGCCCCGATGACACCCTCACCGCCAAGGCCGCGCTGATGCGCCTGTTCAAGGTTGCCGGAATGGCCTGTGCCCTGACGCTCGTTGTCGCTTCCAACGTGGCTCGCGCCGAGGACGACGGAGAGCAGCAGCCGGAAATGAGCTTCGAGCACAAGATGATCGACGGCCTGCTGCGCGGCCTCGGCGGCCAGACCATGGAAGATAACAACAAGGGCATCGAATATCGCGAGCGCTCACCTCTGGTGATCCCGTCCAAGCTCGATCTGCCGCCACCCGCCTCGAAATCCGCGCCCGCGGTTGCGAACTGGCCGAAAGATCCGGACGTTCAGGCCCGCAAGGAAGCTATCGAAGCCAGCAAAAGATCGGCTCCGGATTGGGATGCGGCCAAACGTCCTCTGCTGCCGAGCGAGCTTGCCAAGAAGCCTTCGTCCAAGAGAAGTGCGACGGCACTTAATGACGATCGTCCCGGCATGGACAATTCCAATTACAATCTGCTGAGCCCGTCGCAGCTCGGCTTCAAGAACAGCATGATGTCGGACCTGTTCGGCGGCGGGAAGAACGAGAGCGTCAAGTTCGTGAAGGAGCCTGAGCGGAGCGAACTGAGCCAGCCGCCAGCCGGCTATCAGACGCCTTCGCCGAGCTACGCCTACGGCTCGGGTCCGATGGAAAGCAAGACCAAGAGAGACTACAATCCGCTCTTCGATAAATAGTCCGTGCAGGCGCTCCGGCTCGCACATTGATTTGTCGTAAGCTTGCATCGCGCGCCATGATCCCGCCATCTGGACGGCTCACTCACGGCTGTTCTTCGCATTCTTTCGGAGTCGATATCGGATCATGCGCGATCTCAAAATCATTTCCCGACGTGATGCACTGCGCGGTATCGCGCTGACCGCCACGGCGCTGACCACACCATGGCCCGCTTTCGCGGATACGGCGCCGACCTCGAACCAGCCCTCGACCTTCACCATCGCCAACGGCCTTCAGGTCGTGGTCATTCCCGACCATCGGACGCCGACCGTCACCCAGATGATCTGGTACAAGGTTGGCTCGGCCGACGAGACGCCGGGCAAATCGGGGCTCGCGCATTTTCTCGAACATCTGATGTTCAAGGGCACCGCGAAGCATCCGGCCGGGGAATTCTCGCAGAGCGTGGTCCGCGTCGGCGGCAGCGAGAACGCCTTCACCTCGTTCGATTACACCGGCTATTACCAGAGTGTGCCGCGCGACAAGCTCCCGCTGATGATGGATTTCGAATCCGACCGCATGACCGGGCTGATCCTCAAGGACGAGAATGTCCTACCCGAGCGCGACGTCGTGCTGGAAGAATACAACATGCGCGTCGCCAACAGCCCGGATGCGCGGCTGACTGAGCAGATCATGGCAGCGCTCTATCTCAATCATCCCTACGGCCGTCCCGTCATCGGCTGGCGCGCCGAGATCGAGAAACTCAACCGCGAGGAAGCGCTCGACTTCTATCGCCTCCACTACGCCCCCAACAATGCGACACTCGTGGTCGCGGGGGACATCACGGCCGAGGATCTGCGGCCGATGGTCGAGGCTACCTACGGCAAGGTTGCGCCGCAGCCTTCGATCCCCGCCAAGCGCATCCGCCCGCAGGAGCCGCCACCTGCGGGTCCACGCACCGTGACACTCGCCGACCCACGCGTCGAGCAACCGAACCTGCGCAGGCTTTATCTGGTGCCTTCGGCGGTCACGGCTGCTGCCGGCGAGAGCGAGGCGCTGGAAGTGCTCGCGCAGCTGATGGGCGGCGGCATCAACGCCTATCTATTCCGCGCGCTCGCGGTGGATCAGAAAATCGCGGTGAGCGCCAATGCCTGGTATCAAGGCACGGCGCTCGATCCCTCGCAGTTCGGCATCGCCGCCTCGCCGAAGCCCGGTGCCAGCTTCGAAAAGATCGAAGAGGCGATCGACAAAGTGATCGCGACCGTTGCGCAAACGCCGGTACCGGCCGAAGACCTCGAGCGCGCCAAGACGCAGTTGATCGCGGAATCGGTGTATGCGCGCGACAGCCAGAGCACGATGGCACGATGGTACGGCGCAGCAATCACTGTCGGCCTCACGGTTGCCAGTATTCAGAGCTGGCCGGACCGCATCCGCACGGTCACTGCGCAGCAAGTGAGCGATGCAGCGCGCAAATGGCTCGACAAGAAGCGCTCCGCGACGGGCTATCTCATCAAGGAAGCGCATTCGCGCGAGGAGAAACGCTCGTGAGAAACGCTTTGAAAAATCTCGTCCGGCCCCTCGCTTTCGGCGCGGCGCTGCTCGCTTTCGGCCATGTGCCCGCGCAGGCGGCAGCGAAAATCCAGCGCGTGGTTTCACCGGGCGGCATTGAGGCCTGGCTTGTGCAGGACGCGACCGTACCGCTGGTCGCAATGCAGTTCGCCTTCACCGGCGGCAGCGCGCAGGACCCCGCCGACAAGCCCGGTGTAGCCCAATTGATGGCCGACAATCTCGACGAAGGCGCGGGCGACCTCGATTCCAACGCCTATCATGAGCGGCTGGAGCGCCGCGCGATCCAGATGAACTTCACCGTGACGCGCGATCAGATCCGCGGCTCGCTGCGGATGCTGAAGGACAACCGCGATGAGGCGTTCGACCTGCTGCGCCTCGCGCTGACCGCGCCGCGTTTCGATGCCGAGCCGCTGGAGCGCGTCCGTGCGCAGACGATATCGATCCTGCGCCGTGAATCGGTCACGCCCGGCTCGATCGCCGGCAACAAGTTCTTTGCCGCCGGATTCCCGAACCATCCTTACGCGCATTCGCCGCGCGGTACACTGGAGAGCGTTCCCACGATTACCGCTGACGATCTGCGCACCTACCGCGAAAAGGTGTTCGCACGGGACGGGCTGACCGTTGCCGTGGTCGGCGACATTGATGCCGAGGCGCTGGGCCAGCTGCTCGACAAGACATTCGGCACCTTGCCCGCGAAAGGCACTCTAGCTCCCGTGCCTGATGTAACGATTGCCACAGGCGACAACAGAATTTTCGTGCCGCTCGATGTGCCGCAGACCAACATTCTATTCGGCGGACCATCAATCAAGCGCGACGATCCCGACTTCATGGCGGCCTATATCGTCAACCACATTATCGGCGGCGGCTCGCTGTCGTCGCGGCTCTATCACGAAGTGCGGGAAAAGCGCGGCCTCGTCTATTCCGTCTCCACGTCGTTGTGGTGGATGGACAAAACCTCGATCTTCCTCGGCAACACCGCGACCCGCGCCGACCGAGCCAATGAGACGGCAGACCGGATCGCCGCCGAGCTGAAGCGCATCGCCGACGACGGCCCAACCCAGCAGGAGCTGGACGAGGCCAAGTCCTATCTCAAGGGCTCGCAAATGGTGGCGCTGGATTCGTCCACCAAATTCGCCGGGGCGCTGCTGCAATACCAGCTCGACAAACTCGGCATTGACTATCTCGACCGCCGGCCGGCGATCATCGATGCCGTGACACTGGACGACGCCAAACGCGTCGCCAAGAAAATCTGGAGCCATCAGCTTCTGACGGTCAGCGTCGGTCGCCCGCCCGCAGAAGCCGCCACGCCCAAGCCGATCAAGAACTAGGTCGTTTCCGTCTCGGCTGTGCTATCTGTGATCCATGATCCGGGTCACACGCGATATCGTCATCGACGAGAGCGACATCGACATCTCCTTCGTCCGCGCCTCCGGGCCGGGCGGGCAGAATGTCAACAAGCTCTCCACCGCGGCGCAACTGCGCCTCGATGTGGGCCGCCTGCAGCTTGCCACCGATACGCTGACGCGCCTGCAGACGCTCGCGGGCCAGCGCATGACGAAGGACGGCGTGCTGGTACTGCATGCCCAGCGCTTCCGTACCCAGGAACGCAACCGTGCCGACGCTATCGAGCGCCTCCTCGTCCTGCTGCGCGAAGCGGCTGTGCGTCCGAAGACGCGCCGTCCTACCCGGCCGACGCTCGGCTCGAAAAAGCGCCGCCTTGATGGCAAGAAACGCCGCTCCGATATCAAGGCGGGTCGAAGCACGCGGTTCGACGACTAAGCGAATCAACGGCGCTACCTTGTGCGCAAGCGCAAAGGCGGCCTCCCTATTTGGACCAAACCTCCATAAAATCCGCACCATGCCCGTCCGTCAACTGCCCGAACAGATCGTCAACCGTATTGCCGCCGGTGAGGTAGTGGAGCGGCCTGCGAGCGCCGTGAAAGAACTCGTCGAGAACGCCATCGATGCGGGCGGCTCGCGCATCGACATCTTCACCGAGGGTGGCGGCCGGCGGCGCATCGCCATCACCGACGACGGCAGCGGCATGACGCGCGGCGACCTCGCGCTTGCGGTCGAGCGCCACGCCACCTCGAAACTCGACGACGAGGATCTCTTACGCATTCGCACGCTCGGCTTCCGTGGCGAAGCCCTGCCCTCGATCGGCTCCGTGGCGAAACTCGCGATCACCACACGCCACGCCAGCGAGCCGCACGCCTGGGCGCTCGAAGTCGACGCAGGAACGAAATCCGGCATCACACCCGCAGCGCTCGCCCACGGCACCCGCGTCGAGGTGAGCGACCTGTTCTATGCAACGCCTGCACGGCTGAAGTTTCTGAAAACCGACCGCACCGAAGCCGAAGCGATCCGCGAAGTCGTGCGGCGGCTGGCGATGGCGCGGCCTGACATCGCCTTCACGCTCGCGGGCGAGGAACGCGCGCCCATCACATGGGCGGCCGCACTACCCGGCGCGCCGGGGCGGCTGACGCGGCTCGGCGACATTCTCGGCAGCGATTTCCGCACCCATGCCATCGAGGTGCGCGCCGAGCGCGAAGATGTTTCTGTCGAGGGTTTTGCCGCGGCACCGTCGCTGACCCGCGCTAACGCGCTCGGGCAATATCTGTTCGTCAACGGCCGCCCGGTACGCGACAAGCTCATTCTCGGGGCGGTGCGTGCCGCCTATTCCGATTATCTGCCACGCGACCGCCATCCGATCGTGGCGCTGTTTGTCACGCTCGATCCGCAGGAGGTCGACGCCAACGTTCACCCGGCCAAGACCGAAGTGCGTTTCCGCAATGCAGGCCTCGTCCGCGCGCTGATCATTCATGCGCTGAAGGACGGCCTCGCCCGCGAAGGGCGGCGCACGGCTGCCAACACCAACGGCGCCGCAATCACGACGGCCTTCCGCCGGGAAGATTTGCCGCGCGGCGGTTACGACTGGCGATCATCGCCTGCTGCGCCTTTTGCTTCTCACCCGTCTTCTACTGCAATGGCGTTCGACGAAGCGCCGCAGGCGACTTTCGACGCTTATGCACCGAGCGCGGACGCACGAGGCCATGACACACCGCTTACCGACGCCGTCAACCAACCGCTTGGCGCCGCGCGCACGCAACTTCACGCGAACTACATCGTGGCGCAGACCAACGACGGTCTCGTGCTGGTCGACCAGCACGCGGCGCACGAGCGCATCGTCTACGAACGGCTCAAGGCTTCCCTCGAAAGAAACGGCGTGCAGCGCCAGATGCTGCTAATCCCCGAAATCGTCGAGATGGACGAGGCCGTGGTCGAGAAGCTGCTCGCGCGCACGGATGAACTTGAGAAATACGGCCTCGCCATCGAATCTTTCGGCCCGGGTGCAGTTGCGGTACGCGAGACGCCGTCGCTGCTCGGCAAGACCAACGCAGCGTCGCTATTGCGCGATTTAGCCGAGCACATGGCGGAATGGGACGAGGCGTTGCCGCTGGAACGGCGGCTGATGCATGTCGCCGCCACCATGGCCTGCCACGGTTCGGTGCGCGCGGGCCGCATTCTCAAGGTCGAGGAAATGAACGCATTGCTGCGCGAGATGGAAGCGACGCCGAATTCCGGCCAGTGCAACCATGGCCGCCCGACCTATGTGGAATTGAAACTAGCCGATATCGAGAAGCTGTTCGGACGACGCTAGATCAATCACCAGCGCGCAGAAATACGAACTCGGTATCGTCATAAGCGCGGCGCTCAAGTTCTTCGTAACCCTCAGGCGCAGCAAATGCCGCCGCCGTCGTCTCTTCAACCACCACGAGCGCACCCGGCACGAGCCATTTGCCTTCGCGCAGCGAGGCGAGCGCCTTTTCCGCAAGACCCTTGCCGTAAGGTGGATCGAGGAAGGCTAGCGTGAATGGCTCCATCGGATGTGCGGGCCCGAGTTGCGTGGCGTCGCGGCGATAGACCTTGGTGACGCCACCGAGACCCAGCGCCTCGACATTATTGCGCAACAGCGCGCGCGCCTCCGCGCCATTGTCGATGAACAGCGCGAACGACGCACCGCGCGACACCGCCTCGATGCCGAGCGCGCCGGTGCCTGCAAACAGGTCGAGCACCCGGGCATCGACCGCGGGATTCTCGTAGGCGTGCATCAGGATATTGAACACCGACTCGCGCAGGCGATCCTGCGTCGGCCTGATATCCTTCGACGCAGGCGAGGCGATGTTGCGCCCTCGCATCCTTCCGCCGACGACGCGCATCCTTAGTCCTTCGGCGTCAGATCGCGCTTGCCGTGATAGCCGCGCTTCGGCTTGCGCGGCGGACCATAACCGTTGGCCTCGGCTTCGTTGCGCGCGCGCTTCTCGTCGCTGCCGCTGCGCTGCACCACGACGGTACGGCCCTTGCGATCCTCGATCTTCGAGCGCTTGATCTTCTTGTTGTCGGCCTTGGTGCGAAGCGGCGTGCCGTCCCGGCCCACCTTCGGGCCTTCGTCATCGCGCACTGGCTTGTCGAACTGCGCGCCGGACATCGTGGCGATCTTCTCACCGAGCTGCTCGCGCAGCACCCGGCTCTTGATCTCCTCGACCTGCCCTTCCGGGATTTCGCCGAGCTGGAACGGACCATAAGAGATGCGAATGAGCCGGTTCACCTCAAGTCCGAGATGAGCCATCACGTTACGCACCTCACGGTTCTTGCCCTCGCGGATCGCGAAAGTCACCCAGACGTTGGCACCCTGATCGCGCTCAAGCGTCGCATCGATCGAACCATATTTGACGCCATCAACCTCGACGCCGTTCTTCAGCTCATCGAGTTGCGCTTGGGTCACCTCACCGTGTGCACGGACGCGATAGCGCCGCAGCCAGCCGGTGTCAGGATGTTCGAGCGCGCGTGACAACCCGCCATCATTGGTGAGCAGCAGCAGGCCTTCGGTGTTGAAGTCGAGCCGGCCGATCGAGATCAGGCGTGGCAAGCCTTCCGGCAGATGATCGAACACCGTCGGGCGGCCTTCGGGGTCGTCGTGCGTCGTCATCAACCCACGCGGCTTGTGATAGAGGAACAGCCGCGTGCGCTCGCGCTCCGGCAACGGCTTGCCGTCGATTGTAATGACGTCGCGCACGGTGACATCGAGCGCGGGCGAATTGATCACGCGGCCGTTGACGGCAACGCGCCCCTGCGTGATCCATTCCTCCGCATCGCGCCGCGAGCACAACCCTGCCCGCGCCACGGCCTTGGCAATCCGCTCGCCGGTCTTGTCCTTCTTCGGCGCGGCGCGCGGTGCGCGCTTGTCGGAATCCGCAGGCCGCTCGCGGTAAGCTCCACGGCCACCAAAGGCCGGACGCTTGGCGAAAATCTTGCTGTCGTCCTCATTGTCACGGCGCGGGCGCTCGTTGCGGTCGGCGCGGCCATGCCCCTCGCTGCGCGAATGCTCCTGCCAGGCATTGCGGCGCGGCGCGCGGTCGTCACCATCCCGCTCGAAACGCGGACGGCCGAAGCCTTCACGCTTGCGCTCAAACCGCTCGCCACCCTCGGGGCGATCTTCACGCGGGCGCGAAAAACGCGGCCGGTCGCTTGCACCACGATCGTCGCGGCGCGGCGCGCGCTTTTCCCACGGCTTCTCATTGCTGCGATCGTTGCGATCCGTGAAGTCCCGACGCGGGCCGCGCGAGGGACCTCGCTCGTCGCGGTTGAAACGCGGGCGGTCATCACGCTGTGGACGATCGTCGCGGCTAAATCGCGCCGGGCGCGACTCACCGCGCGGGCCATCCTTGCGGAAGCCCTCGCCGCGCGGCGTATAAGGCCGCTTTTCGCCAAACTTCTTGTCGCCGAATTTTTTGTCGCCAAAGCCACCCGAACGACTGGGGCGCGCATCGCCACGCGGCGCACGATCTTCACGCGGCTTGAAGGGACGCCCCTCGCCACGACCGCTCGCGCCGAATTCCTTGCGCGGACCACGCGCCGGACGATCACCCCGATCTTCGCGCGGTTTGAACGAGCGACCTTCACCACGGTCATCGCGCGAAGGCCGGTCGTCCCGGTTGAAGCGTGGACGCGGACGGTCGCCGTCTCCGTCCTTGCGGTAACCTTCGCCACGGGGCGTGTACGGCCGCTTCTCACCGAAGCTGCGCCCGCCGGGCTTTTTGTCGCCGAATTTCTTGTCACCGAACTTGCGGTCGCCGCGAGGCGCGGAGGATCGCGCGGGACGCTCGCCGGAAAACCGGCCCTTGCCGCCATCCCCGTCTCGGCCGCGTCCAGGCGGGCGGCTGCGCGAGCCGGAGCCGCTTCTGTTGTTTTTATCGTTGTCGCGGGGCATGTAAGGTCTCGCTTGAGGGGCGCCCGGGGCGCAAAAGCCGGTCCGAACGGTCGCGCTCCCCTGATCAGGGCCGCCTGTCGCCAAAGCCGGTGGATTAAGGGCGCTCTCATAACAGACTTCGGCACGGGAAACGAGGGATGACGGCACAAAGTTTCATGGATTTGGCCCTGAAACAGGCCGAAATCGCGGCTTTGAGCGGCGAGGTGCCGATCGGCTGCGTCGTGGTCCATGACGGAGCCGTGATTGCGCAGGCGGCCAACCGCACCCTCATCGACCGCGATCCGACCGCGCATGCCGAAATGGTCGCACTCCGCGAGGCGGCGCAAAAGCTCGGCCGCGAACGGCTGACCGATTGCGATCTCTACGTGACGCTGGAACCCTGCACGATGTGCGCGGGCGCGATCTCATATGCCCGCATCCGCAGGCTCTATTACGGCGCGCTAGACCCGAAGGGCGGCGCAGTCGACAGCGGGGTGCGGTTTTTCAACTCGCCCACCTGTCATCACACCCCGGATGTCTATCCGGCGGTCGGAGAGGACAAGGCGGGGACGCTGCTGCGGGATTTCTTCAAGGCGCGGCGCTAGTACCCGCTTTCCGTTACAGATCGACCGTCATCGCCTCGTGCGACATCCGCATGCCGATACGCTCGTAGAAACGATGCGCGGCAGTACGGCGCTTGTCGCTCTTGAGCTGCAGGGAGCGACAACCACGTTCGCGCGCAATGCCCATGATCGCCTGCATCATCTTCTCGCCGATGCGCTGGCCGCGTAGCGCACGATCGACACGCACGCCTTCCGCCTGTGCGATCCACGCGCCTTGGTACGACAAGCAGGGCACAAAAGTGAGCTGCACACAGCCAACCGCGAAGCCGTTTTCATCCCAGACATAGAGCACGTTGTTGGCGTCGGCGACGATCGCGTCAAACGCCGCCTCGTAAGGCGCAAGCCCCTTCGACATGTCCTCGCGTTCGTGCGCCAGATCGTCGTCCAGAAGGAGCTGAAGAATCCGCGGGAGCTCATCGCGTCTCGCTTTACGTAACGGCATTACCCCTGCTCCCGCTTGATTGCCTGCCAGCCGATATCGCGACGGCAAAATCCTTCCGGCCATCGAATCCTGTCGACCGCCTGATAGGCGCGCCGCTGCGCGTCCCCGACACTATCGCCGATGGCCGTGACGTTCAGCACGCGCCCGCCATTGGCAAGTATCCGCGTGCCGTCAGATTTGGTTCCGGCGTGGAATATCTCCACGCCCTCGATATCTCCGGCCTCATCGAGGCCTTCGATGATCGAACCTTTCGCGTAATCGCCCGGATAACCCTTCGCAGCCATCACCACGGTGAGGGCGGATTGCGGATACCAGCGCAAATCGAAATGCTTCAATTCGCCATCGACCGCAGCCATCAGCGCCGGCACGAGGTCCGACATCATCCGCATCATCAGAACCTGCGTTTCGGGGTCGCCGAAGCGGACGTTGTATTCGATCAGCTTCGGCCCCTCGGCCGTGATCATCAGGCCCGCGAACAGCACACCCTTGTAGGGCATGCCCTTGTCCTTCATTGCACGCAATGTCGGGCGGATAATCTCGTCCATCGTGCGCGCGACCATCGCATCCGTCATCACCGGGGCGGGCGAATAGGCACCCATGCCTCCGGTGTTTGGCCCCTGGTCGCCATCAAAGGCGCGCTTGTGGTCCTGCGCGGTCGCAAGCGGCAGCGCATTCTCGCCGTCGCATAGCACGAAGAACGAGGCTTCCTCGCCTTCCATGAATTCCTCGACCACGCATTCCGCACCCTGCGTGCGAAACAGCGCATCGATCGCCGCTTCCGCTTCAGCCAGCGTCATTGCGACGACGACGCCCTTGCCTGCCGCAAGCCCGTCCGCCTTCACGACGATGGGCGCGCCGTTGTCACGAACATAGGCTTTCGCGGCGGTGGCATCCTTGAATCGCTCATAAGCGGCGGTCGGGATGTTGTTCGCCTTGCACAGATCCTTGGTGAACCCCTTGGAACTCTCGAGCTGCGAGGCCGCTTTGCTCGGGCCGAACGCCTTGATGCCTGCGGCGGCCAGATCGTCGACGATGCCGGCCGCAAGGGGCGCCTCGGGACCAACGACGACCAGATCGACCTTGTTGGCCCTGCAGAAGGCCACAACCGCCGCATGATCGCCAACATCCAGCGCGATGCATTCAGCCTCGCGGGCGATCCCGGCATTGCCCGGCGCGCACCACAATTTCGTCAGCTCCGTCGAGGCCGCTATTTTCCAGGCCAGCGCATGTTCGCGCCCGCCGGAGCCGATCAAAAGGATATTCATGGGAGAAGGTCGAACCGCAGTTTATCGAGTGAAAAAACAGACTATCATGGGACTTCCTCACAAGACCAGATTCGATTGCCGATGAACAAAGCTGCCGAGACGTTATCCAATGCCGCGGAATTCACCGTTTCCGAGCTGTCTTCGGCGCTGAAACGCACCGTCGAGGACACCTATGGGCATGTCCGCGTGCGCGGGGAGATTTCCGGCTTTCGCGGGCCCCATGCCTCCGGCCACTGCTATTTCGCCCTCAAGGACGAGAGCGCCAAGATCGAGGCCGTGATCTGGAAGGGCGTACACGGGCGGATGCGGTTCAAGCCGCAGGAGGGGCTCGAGGTCATCGCCACCGGCAAGCTCACCACCTACCCGGGCTCCTCAAAATATCAGATCGTCATCGAGGCCATCGAGCCTGCCGGCGTCGGCGCGCTGATGGCGCTGATGGAAGAACGCAAGAGGAAGCTCGCCGCCGAGGGGCTGTTCGACGAGTCGCGCAAGCAATTGCTGCCGTGGCTGCCGGAAGTGATCGGCGTCATCACCTCGCCGACCGGCGCGGTGATCCGCGACATCCTGCATCGCCTCGAAGACAGGTTTCCGCGCCGCGTGCTGGTGTGGCCGGTGCGGGTGCAAGGCGAAGGCTCGGCCGAGCAGATTGCGGCGGCGATCAATGGATTCAATGCGCTCGAGGAAGGCGGCGAGATTCCGCGCCCCGATTTGCTCATCGTCGCGCGTGGCGGCGGGTCGCTGGAAGATTTGTGGTCGTTCAATGAGGAGATCGTAGTGCGCGCGGCGGCCGCGAGCATGATCCCGCTGATTTCCGCCGTCGGCCACGAGACCGACGTCACACTGATCGATTTCGCCGCCGACAAGCGCGCGCCGACACCCACCGCCGCCGCTGAGATGGCGGTACCGGTACGCGCCGATCTCGCGATCGAGATTTCATCGCTGGCGCGCCGCTCCTTCGCTTGCTGGCAGCGCGGTCAGGAAAACAGGCGCGCCGAACTGCGCGGCGCGGCGCGCGGTTTGCCGAAACTCAGCGAACTGCTGGCGATCCCGCGCCAGCGCTTCGATCGCGCCTCCGCGCACCTGCCACGTGCGTTGCGCGCCAACACCCACATCTATGATCGGCGGCTGTCGATGATCGCGGGCCGCCTCACCGTCACCACGCTGCGGACCCAGATCGCGCGCGCGAAGGATCAGGTTAGCCGCCTGTCGGAGAGTGCCCGGCGCTGCTCGGAGCATTTCATCGCCTTGCGACGCACCCGCATCCAGCATAGCGCGCAGATGCTGGCGGCCTTGTCTTACAAAGGTGTCCTGTCACGCGGGTTCGCACTGGTGCGCGACGAAGCAGGCCAGCCGCTGCATCACGCCGCGCAGGTTGGCACAGGCGAACGCATCAGCATCGAATTCGCCGATGGCCGGGTTGCTGCCACCGCTCACGGCACGCCACCATCCGCCAAGAAGGCAGCAAAACCTTCCAAACCGACCGCAGCGCCGGAGACGAAAAAGGTTCAGGGCGATCTCTTTTGATCGTGCTCAAAACGTTGCCGCGACCATGAAAATATCATGCAAATTCGATAGCGCGAACCCAACCGCGACATCTACAGCGGCGTGGTCGAGCCCGGCATGGGGCACTGACGTCGACAGACCCAAGGCCATTGATTGGCGGTTGACCCGGCCTCTCCATGGCCTATCTGTAGTATTGTCACAGCGCCTGATCGGATTGCCAGGGCGGACTTTCGGGAGACTTTTATCTTGTTGAATAAATTCGGGCCGTCCGGCCGTGGCGAAGCCAAGGTCGAATACCTGGACGGCGATTTCCGTATCCTGTCTCCAGGCTCCTATGTGGTGTGCGCCGTGACCGGCGAACACATTCCGCTTGAGGAACTCTCGCTGTGGAGCGTGGACCGGCAGGAAGCCTATGCGACGCCGCAGGCCGCGATGGAACGGACCTTTCCGGGTTCCGTGAAGAAGAAGGCTTGAGGCCTACTGGCGCGCCTGCTGTGCTCGGCGTAGTCGCTCTTTAAGAAAATCAACGAGCGCGCCCTCATCCTCGACCTGCAAGGTCACCGGAAACGGAACGATCTGTCCAACATAGCTTGCAAGCGCCAGCTCACCTTCAAGCCGCGCCAAATCTTTTTCGGTCGTCACAAGCGTCAGCGCATCCGCCTGCGCCTCGCGCATCATGACTTCAATTTCCTCCGCCGTGAACGGATGATGATCGGCGAACGCCCGCTGCGACGCCACCTCAATGCCGTGAGCACGCAGCGTAGCGAAAAACCGGGCCGGATCGCCGATCCCCGCGAAGGCCAGCACGCGCTTGCCCCGCAGCTTTGTGACGATCGATTCATCCGGAACGAACGATGCGCGCAAAACCAGCCCCCCGCGCTGCACGACACCGTGGGCGACATCGTTCGCGGCATTGCCCTCACCGATCACCATCAGCGCATTGGTGCGCGCGATCTGCCCGGCAAGTGGCGCGCGCAGAGGCCCCGCCGGAAATACATGACCATTGCCGAGCCCGCGCGTAGCGTCGATCACGATCATGGAGGCATCCTTGTCGAGCGCCGGATTCTGGAATCCGTCGTCGAGCAGGATCACGCTCGCGCCCTCGCTCTGCGCAAGCGCTGCGCCCGCGACGCGATCGTGCGAGACGATCACCGGCACATGACGCGCCATCATTCGTGGCTCATCGCCAACCTCTGACGCAGGATGATCCGCGACACGCACCGGTCCTGCGAGACTGCCACCATAACCACGGCTGACTACGACCGGCGTCTCGCCGAGTTCGCGCAGCATCTGCGCGAGCCGCAACGTGGTTGGCGTCTTGCCCGCGCCACCGAGATGGTAGTTGCCGACGCAGATCACCGGGAGCGCAACGCGCTCACCTTGACGCGCCATGCGCGCGCCCGCCACGGCGCCATAAATTGCGGCAATGGGCGCGAGCAGCAGCGAGCGAAGCGAAGACGATGCGTACCAGAAGCCTGGCTCACGCATCGACCGCCCCCTGCTCGATCCGCAGTTGGAGCAAATAGGGCTCCAGCGCCGCCATTGTCTTGTTAACCGCACCGCCCAATCGCGTCACCACGCGCTGCGCCGCCGCAGAGAGACGATTGCGCGCGATCGGATTGCCGAGCAGATGACGCAACAGCGTGACGAACTCGTCGGGATCGCGGGCGAGCAGTGCGCCTTCAGTGCGGTCGAGTTCAGCGTAAAGATTTGCGAAATTGAAAACGTGCGGTCCGTGCAGGATCGCGGCATCGAGCTTCACCGGCTCGATCGGGTTCTGTCCGCCATGCGGAACGAGCGAACCGCCCATGAACACAACCGGCGCGAGACGATAGAACAACCCGAGTTCACCCATCGTGTCGGCAACATAGATGTCGGTATCGGCCGAGGGCAGATCGCCGCGCGAGCGCAGCGCCGTCTGCAGCCGTGCTTTTGCCACCATCTGTGCAATTGCAGACCCACGTTGCGGATGACGTGGCACGATCACCGTCAACAACGAGGGAATTTCTGCCGCCAGATGGCGATGCGCCTCGATGATGATTTCTTCTTCGCCAGGATGAGTCGAGGCCGCGACGAACACGGTCCGACGCCCTGTCGCTGCCTTCAGTCGATCGAACCTTTCAGGATCCGCGGGCAGCGCTTTGATGTCGAGCTTGAGATTTCCTGAGGTGACGACATTCGGACTACCCAGCGCTGCGAACCGCTCGTGGTCGACATCCGATTGCGTCAGGCACAGATCAAAGCACGACAGCAGCGTACCGATGGTAACGCGCGCCTTGCGCCAGCGCGGGAACGAGCGCGGCGACATCCGCCCGTTGATGAGTGCCAACGGAATCCGCCGCTGCGACGCCGACAGCAAGAGGTTGGGCCAAAGATCGGACTCGATGAAAAGCCCGAGCCCTGGCTTCCAGTGATCGAGGAAGCGCGCAACGTACGCCGGTACATCGTAGGGAATGAACTGATGGATAACATCCGGCGGAAAACGCCGCGCGACAATGTCGGCAGACGTCCTGGTGCCCGAGGTGAGCAGAATGCGCAGATTGAGCGCACGCAGCCGGTCGATAAGCTCGGCCGCCGCCAGCACCTCACCGACGCTCGCACCGTGAATCCAGACGAGCGGCCCGGGCGGGCGTTCCACGCCGGCAAATCCCCGGCGTTCACCGACACGTGCGGGATCTTCCTTGCCCTGCTTCAGCCTGCGTCCGATGAGTAGGCTCGCGAGAGGCGCGGCCAGAGCCGAGGCTCGCCGGTAAACACCAAGCGTCACCGGCAAGGCTTCAGCCATTGAGTCCCTCATCGGGATGGCCGACCCGCGTATAGGCAAGACGGTTCACGCCATTGAGCGCGTCTTCGAGCTGTTGGCGCAGGATTTCCATTGCGGCGTCATCGGCATCGGCCGGCACATGAATGAGGTCGCCAGCTGCCATGATCCCGCGTCCGAACGGCAGGTTGATCACTGAGCGGTCCCAGTTCTTCAGGCGTTTGAAGCGGCTGGTCGCAATCGCGACCGGCAGGATCGGCCGCCCGGATTCGCGCGCCAGCATGATGACGCCGAGACCAGCCTTGCGCGCGACCTTCGGCACGTCGGCGGTCAGCGCCATGTTGATGTTGTCGTCCAGCGTGCGCAGCATCATCTTGAAGGCAGCAACGCCACCCTTGCGGTGAAACTCGGAGCCATGATCGCCGGACCCGCGCACGGTGCCGACATCGAGCCGTTCGGCGGCAATCGCGTTGATCTCGCCGTCGCGGTGACGCGAGATCAAGACCTTGGCGGGATATTTCTTCTTCTTCAAGAACGGCATCATGAAATGCTGTCCGTGCCAGAACGCAACAATCACCGGCATATAATGCTCGGCTTGCTCATAGACATCCGGCGGCTCGTATTCGAACCTGTTGGTCCACCACACTAACCGCAGGAACTCGGCCGCGAGAAAACCCACGGTCTGCTGCACCCAGCCGGCTCGGCCCAATTTACGAAGCGACAATTTCAATGTCCGGTTTTCGAATCGTGTCCGGGATCGAGCAGACGGTGAATATGCACGATGAAATACCGCATATGAGCATTATCGACGGTTTGCTGCGCCTTCGCCTTCCACGCCTGGTAAGCAGCGGCATAATTCGGGAACAAGCCCACAGTCTCGACCTTCGATAAGTCCTTGAAGGTCGTGCCATCGAGTTCGGAAACCTCTCCGCCGATGACAAGGTGCAGCAATTGCGGTGCGGGATCCGACATGATGGCCCTTAGAAACACGGACCGGAGCGGTAATTCAAGCCTCAAATAGACGCATTGGCATTAAAAACCGGCTTGCGGGCGAGAGTTTCCAGAAGAAGCCGATGCCGGGGCAGGCCCGCCGCCACCAGCGTGCCGTGAGCCACTTCGGGGCAATTATACCGGAGGCTTCCCCCATCCAGTTCGGTCATGGCGCCACCCGCTTCACTGATGATGAGATCGGCAGCCGCGACATCCCAGTCGCGGCTGTGGCCACCCGCGAAGGCCACATCGAGGGCGCCATTTGCGACACGGCACATCCGCAATGCGAGCGAGCCGATGCGCGGATAGCCGGCGGTGCCGCTCGCGATTTTCGCCACGCGGTCGAGGATCGACTGGGGCGCCGCAATCCGAGTCAGGTCGAGGTCGGTGCCGGAGGTCGCATTGATCGCGCTTGCGTTGAGGGTCGCACCCTTGTCGCGTTCAGCGAGATAGAATTCATCGCTCATCGGCGCGTAGACGCAACCCAGCACCGGAATTCCATGCTGGACCAAGGCTACACTGATCGACCAGTCCTTGCGCTTGTTCAGAAACGCGCGAGTGCCGTCAATCGGGTCGACCACCCAGACACGGGATTTGTCGAGACGCGCGGAATCGTCCGCGCTTTCTTCCGACAGCCAGCCATAGTCCGGATTGAACGAGCGCAGCCGTTCTTCGAGAAAATCGTTGACCGCAATGTCAGCGTCGGAAACCGGCGACGAAGCGCCCTTGATCCAGCTCTTCACGCCGGCGCCGAACATGCCGGTCGCGAGCTCGCCGGCTTCGCGCAAGGTGTTTGCGAGAAGCGCCGCCTCGGCTGCGAAGTCGTCAGCGCCCGGCAATCGTCAACCCCTCGATCCGCACGGTCGGAGAGTTCACGCCATATTTGAAAACGAGATCGTTCGCCGGCCGCATCGATTTGAAGATGTCGAACAGATGACCCGCGATCGTGACCTCGCTCACGGCATAAGTGAGTTTGCCGTTCTCGATCCAGAAACCCGAAGCGCCGCGACTGTAATCACCGGTGACGCCGTTGACGCCGGAACCGATCAGGTCGGTGATGTAGAAGCCCTCCTTGATATCGGACATCAATTCTTCCGGCGTCATCTCACCAGGCTCGAGATGCAGATTGTACGCCCCGGGCGATGGCGACGATGACACGCCGCGATGAGCGTGACCGGTCGTGGTCATGCCGAGTTCGCGTGCGGTCGCACAATCGAGAAGCCACGTGGTCAGCACGCCCTCATCCACGATCGCGTGCCGTTTAACCGCCACGCCCTCCGCGTCGAAGGTCTGCGAGCGCAGGCCGCGCACCCGCAGCGGATCGTCGATGATGCGGATGCGCTTGTCGAACAATTGCTGCCCAAGTCTGTCCTTGAGGAAACTCGTCTTGCGCGCGACGGATGCACCATTCGCAGCACCGACGAGATGCCCGATCAGCGAACCCGCCACCCGCGGATCGAACACCACCGGCGCCTTGCAGGTGGCGACCTTGCGCGGATTGATGCGGGCGACGGCGCGCTCGCCGGCACTGCGGCCGATGTCGCGCGGCGAGGCAAGGTCGGAGCCGTGAATGGCCGAGGTGAAATCGTAATCGCGCTCCATGCCGGTGCCCTCACCCGCAATCGCGGTCATTGAGACGCCCTGGCTGGAACGCAAGTAAGCGCCATGAAATCCGGTGCTGGTCACAAGCACCATGCCGCCAATGCCGGACGAGGCCGACGCGCCGCTGGATTTGGTGACGCCCTTCACCGCGAGCGCGGCAGCTTCCGCCTCATGGGCGCGACGCTCAAGTTCATCGAGCGAAGGTACATTGCGATCGAGCAGATCGAGATCGGGAAAGTCTTTCGCGAGCAGCGCCGGATCGGCAAGCCCCACAAATGCATCCTCCGGCGCGACTTTCGCCATCGCCACCGCGCGCACGGCGAGCGTGGCGACATTGTCTCCGCTGATGTCGTTGGTGGAGACGACCGCCTGCCGTTTGCCGACCAGAACCCGCAGGCCGACATCGTCGCCCTCAGAACGCTCCGATTCCTCGACACGGCCATCGCGGATTTCCACGCCTTGCGAGACACCGCGTACCGCCACCGCATCGGCAGCATCCGCGCCTGCTTTCTTCGCGGCCTCGACAAGACGCTGCGCAATATCGGTGAGCGCGCTCTGGTCGAGCAGATTGGTGACGGATGGAGAGGGCGAGGCGGCTTTGTTGGAAGGAGAAACCGAAGATGCTGCGTTTGGTGAAGAGTTCACGAACGGAATCCTGCCGCTTGGGTTGATATGCGTTAAGGATGAGATGTGCCTGTTTTATGCGGACTGCAAGCATTCCATCGCCAGAACTTACAATATTTCTTGAATGGGCAAGGTCTCGTCAATCATGTCGGCCAACCTCTTATCAAGCATGCGAATCGAAGCGACGCCTGCAACATCCGATTAACCAGCAATCTTAAGCGAATTCGGAGCCGCGCCTGACATCCTCCTCGCATCGACCGGGAAAATAATCCCGGCGGGGAGACTAAAAACGTGAGGCGTCAATACGGACTAAGCGGGGTTCAACCCGCCGGGTCGAGCCGCGATCTGCGGCTCGACCCTCTTTCCTTGCCAGCCCGGTTTGAAGCGCGCGACGGTCGCGCCGATGGCGGTGCGCGGCAGATCGAAATCAATCGCGAGCGCGTTGTCGTGCGCCGCATGGTGCGCGGCATGCGCATGACGCTGCAACTGCGCATGCCGGAATTCCTCGGCATCGTGCGGCGGCAGACGGAGGACGCCGAAGCGCTGGTGCTGATCCATCGCGATCCGTCGTTGTCCGTGCCGTTGTTTCTCAGCACCGATACAGACGAGATCGAGCGTCAGTGGTCGGCCTGGAGCGAGGCGCTGGCATTGCCACAGGTCGAAGAAGAAGGCGAAGCCACGGGCGAACCTGCGCCGCGACGCCGCCGCCACAACGTCATCCGCATCCGCAGGCCGCGTTTCCTGACGCGGCGCAAGGCAGGCCGCGCGGCATCCGAGCCGACTGTGCATCACGGCGAGCGCGAGATCATCGCCCGGAACTGATTGAAACAGACAGTGCGGGCTTAACCCCAGGCCCGCATCAGCGCGTCGATCACAAGGCCCGCGAACAGAAGCAATCCCGCATCGCGGTTGCCGAGAAACAAACGCAGGCACAGCCGGGAATCCGCGATCCTCAGGCGGACGATTTGCGACACCAGATGTGTAGCGAACGCCGCAAGTCCGAGCCAGGCAATCAAGCCTGCTTCCGCGGACCACAGCGCGATGCCGATCAGCGTCACGGCAAGTCCATAGAACAGCGTAAGCCAGTTTCGCGTATTCTTGCCGAACAGAAGCGCGGTCGATTTCACGCCGATCAATGCATCATCGTCAGTGTCCTGATGAGCATAGATCGTGTCGTAACCGATCACCCAGGCGATTGAGCCCGTATAGAGCCATAACGCCGCCGCATCGATCCGCGCGAGAATGACCGCGAAGCCCATCAGCGCGCCCCATGAAAACGCAAGGCCGAGCACTGCCTGCGGCCAGTAGGTAATGCGCTTCATGAAAGGATAGACCACGATCACGATCAGCGAGGCAACGCCGGTCGCGACCGCGAACCAGTTGAACTGTAACAGCACCGCAAGCCCGACGAGCAATTGCAGCGCAAGGAAGCCCGCGGCCTGCTTCACCGTTACCTGACCCGCCGGAATAGGGCGCGAACGCGTGCGCTCGACACGGCCATCGAGATCGCGGTCGGTGATGTCGTTCCAGGTGCAGCCAGCGCCGCGCATCGCCAAGGCGCCGATCGCAAACAGCACAAGCGTGGACGGAAGATGAGATAGATCGCCCGCGACGCCGGCCGCGAGCGCCGCCGACCACAGGCACGGCATCAGCAACAGCCATGTCCCGATCGGCCGGTCCATCCGCGCCAGCCGCAGATAAGGCCGCGCCCACAGCGGCGCGTGGGTATCGACCCAGTTCGCCGTCGCATCGGCCACGGGCGCGCTGAAATCTATCATGGGAGAGAAAACCATCCGGCCCTGCAGGCCAGCGATGCCTCAGCGCGCAAGCACATTGCCGCTCAAGGTGTCGAAGGTCGAGCCGCCATTGCGCTTGGTTGGCTTCGCCTCGGGCAATTCCACGGAAGAGCCGAGCGCCTCGCTGAGGCTCATCGCCCCTCCTCCGCGCGGCCCACGAGCCTGCTGCTCAGCCGCATTACAGACCTTCGCGCGCATCTGTTCGGTGCCCTTGTGGCCCTGCATCATCTGCTGCCCGACCTGAGGGGGAATGCCGCAACGCTGCGAGTTGGTCTCGATATATTTGATCATCTTGAGTTCGGACTGCACGAAGGCGCCGAGCGCCTTGCAGGCCTCACTCGCGGGCGCCTTACGCTTGCCGAGCGCCTTGATGACCTCGGCGCGCTTTTCGGCTTCCTGCTTCAGCGGCGTGAAACCCTTCATGCAATCCGCCTGATTGCCACCGCCCGCCCCCGGGGCCGGCCCTGGCGGGGGACCAGCTGGAGCAGCGGAGAAGCCCTGCCCCATCGGGGCCACGCCTTGAGAAGGAAACGCGAGCGGCGTGTTCAGCGGCTTCATCGGCGCACTGCCGCTAATCGGCGGAAATCCTGCGGTGTTCGCCTGCTGCGGCGCCGGCGCAGCCGTCTGACCGGGCAGCGGCGCGGGAAATGCCATCTGCGCAGACACGGATGCCGATCCGACCGAGGCAAGCGCGCAGGCCGATACGACGGCAAGTGTCCAACGCGGCAAGCAAGATGAGATCACGGCATTCCTCCGGCTGCGGCTTTCGCCTGCGCCTGCTTTTACGATTCCGGGTCGACCTTAACAACCCGCCGAATCAGGCAATAGCGCGGCGCTTGGGCGCATTCGGCGGCTATTTGGGCCGATTCAACGGGTTTTCTCACGCAGTTCCATGATCTAAAACACCGACACTCCAATGACGCAGCGCGATTTCAAAAGCCCCCGTCTGTTCGTCGATGCGCCGCTCGATTCGGGCGGTCGCGTGCCGCTCGCGCGCGAGCAGGGCCATTATCTTGGCAACGTGCTGCGGCTCGGAGCCGGTGACAGCATTCTGGTGTTCAACGGCCGCGATGGCGAATGGCGCGCCGGGATCGAAGGCCGCAAGCGCCTCGAACATCTTACCCTCATCGAGCAGACCCGGCCGCAAGAGATGTCCTGCGACCTGCATCTGCTGTTTGCACCGCTCAAGCACGCCCGGCTCGATTACATGGTGCAGAAAGCGGTCGAGATGGGAGCGAGCCTGCTCGCACCAACGCTGACGCAGTTCACGCAGGTCTCGCGCGTCAACACGGAGCGCATGCGCGCCAATGCCATCGAGGCCGCCGAACAATGTGGCATCCTTAATCTGCCCGAGATCCATGAGCCGCAGCCGCTGGCGCGCCGCCTCACCGAACGCGATGGCCAGCGCCTTCTGATTTTCTGCGACGAGGCCGCGCCGCAGGCCGATCCGCTCAAAGCTCTCGCCTCGGAGTCTGAAAAGGCGGGCGGCGTCGATGTCCTGATCGGACCGGAGGGCGGCTTTTCCGAAGAGGAGCGCGCCCTGCTGCTGCACCAGCCGCGCCTCGTCCGACTCTCGCTTGGACCGCGCATCCTGCGGGCCGATACCGCCGCCGTAGCCGCGATGGCACTGACCCAGGCAGCGCTCGGCGATTGGAACACACGTCTCGGCGAATAGCCGTGGCGGCAGATTTCAGGCCGCCGTGACATCCCCGTAGGGCGGGCCGACCATTCTCGTCGCCCGGGTTCGTCCGCTCCACCCCCAATCCAGCAGCCGTGCGCCAAACAGCCGCGCCAAATGCGGCCCTCACCATTATTGCAAATGATTTTCAACTGCATCATATATGCAATTAGGAATTAATCGCAGAATGTAGCATGATCCGAACCACCAGCCTGCTGGGATGCGCGGCCCTGATTGCCCTCCCAACGTGCGATTCCGCCGCACAGACAGAGCTTCCGGCCATCACGGTGGCCGAGCCCAAACCCACCCGGAAGAAACGGACCCGACAGGTCCGGCGGTTGGCCATCCAACCGCAAGCCGCAGCAATCACGGCAACAGCTCCCCCCGCCGAAAATGCCCTGCCACCGTCGAGCTCGTCGACACAGCCAGCGTTCGCCTCCCAATCGCAGATGACGGCCTCACAGATCGTCGGGCGCGGCGGCGCATCGCTCGGCGACACGCTCGGGACCACGGCCGGTGTGTCGGCCACTTCGTTCTCCCCAGTCGCAAGTCGGCCGGTCATTCGCGGCCTTGGCGGCTTTCGCGTCCGCACCCAAGAAAACGGAATCGGCTCCGCCGACATGGCCAATCTCGGCGAGGACCACGCCGTAACCATCGATCCTCTGATCGCGAGGGAAGTCGACGTCATTCGCGGTCCGGGCACATTGCGTTACGGCTCGCAGGCTATCGGCGGAGTCGTCAGCGCCAGCACCGGCCGCATCCCGACGACGACCCCTGCAAACGGCGTCGCCTTTGAAGCGCGCGGCGGCCTCAATAGCGTGAGCCGCGGCACAGATGGCGCAGCGCTGCTCGATGCCGGCGGCGGCAACTTTGCGATCCACGCCGATGCCTTCAGGCGACAGGCCGGCGATTACCGTATTCCCGGGGGCGTGCAGACGAATTCGAGCTATCGCTCGGACGGGCACGCGGTTGGCGGCTCTTACATCTTCGACAGCGGCTTCGCCGGCGTCGCCTATCAGGAGATGGCGATGACCTACTTCATCCCGGGGATCGATTCCGCGCGGGTGAAAAACCACATCGATCTGCACCAGTCGAAATGGACAAGCCGCGGCGAGTGGCGCGTCGGCGAGCACGGTCTCGACGCTATCCGATACTGGTTCGGCGCTACGGATTACAAGCACAATGAGATCAACGGCATCGGCGCAGCCGCCGAGATTGGCTCGCGATTCAAGAACGAGGAATTGGAATCCCGCGTCGAGGTGAGCCATCTGCCGTTCGCGACAGCGCTCGGCGATTGGCGCGGCACCGCCGGCGTGCAATGGGGACAACGCAATCTGTCCGTCGCCGGCGCAACCGAGCCGCTGCTGGCGCCCGCCAAGGCCCGTAACATCGCCGCTTTCGCGTTCGAGGAGCTCAATCTCACCCGTTCGCTGCGCGCGCAGGCGGCCATTCGCGTCGAGCGGACGCAGATCGATGGGACCGGCGCGCAATTCCCCTCATCATTTCTGCCGCCACCCGATCAGCCGATCCTATTTCCAGTCGATCGCAGCTTCATGCCTGTCAGCCTCAGCACCGGACTGCTTTATGAATTGCCGGCTGGCATCGTGGCGCGCATGACGTTGCAGCACGTCGAGCGTTCGCCCGATCCGATCGAAATGTTCTACAAAGGCCCGCACGACACCCCCCGCACGTTCGAGATCGGCGATCCGAACATGACGCTGGAAAAGGCGGACACAGCCGAGATTGGCCTCTCCCGCAAGCGTGGCGCCACCCGATTTGAAGCCTCGGTTTACGCCTCGCGCTATCGGAATTTCATCTTCAAGAATTTCACCGGCATCCGCTGCAACGAAACCTTCGCCTCGTGTGGCACGCCCGGTGCGAGCTATGACCAGATCGTCTATTCACAGCGCGACGCGCGCTTCGTCGGCGGCGAGATCGAGATCGAGCACGACGTCGCGCCGCTCTGGAACGGCGTGTGGGGCCTCGGGGCACAATACGACATCGTCCATGCGACGTTTGCCGACGGCGGCTACGTCCCGAAAATTCCGCCGCAGCGCCTCGGGGGCAGTCTCTTCTATCGCGACGAGGGCTGGAACGCGCATGTGAGCCTGCTGCATGCCTTTGCACAGACGCATCTCGGCGCCTTCGAGACGCCGACACCCGGTTTCAACCTGTTGAATGCCGAGCTGAGCCACACCCATAAATTTTCCAGAGCGGGGCTGCCGATCACCCTGACCGTCGGCCTCAAGGGAGAAAATCTGCTCGACGCCGACATCCGGCTGCACCAGTCCTACAAGAAGGACGAGGTGCTGCAACCAGGGCGAAATGTGCGTCTGTTCGCATCCATGAAGTTCTGATCCGGACAGGGCTTTCTCCCGGGAAAGGCCAATGAGGCCCCCTGAGCGGGGCTCCAGCCTTCGATTCTCATTAAGACACTTTGAGTTTCCCCATCGAAACCCGGGCTTTGCCGTGTTAAACGGCTGCAAAATTGATCGTTTACGGACTTTTCGATGAATACCGCTTCCACCTCGCCCGTGACCGGGTCCGCCGCCCGGGCGGATGCCTTGCTGTCGGCGTTCGCAGGCGCCGGCTACGAGCAGGCCGCGCCCGCGATCCTGCAGCCGGCTGAGCCCTTTCTCGACCTTTCCGGCGAGGACATTCGCAAGAGCCTCTACCTCACCACCGATCCGAACGGTGAGGATCTGTGCCTGCGCCCCGACCTCACCATCCCGGTCGCGCGCGATTATCTGGCCTCTCCCCGCGCCGGCAAGCCCGGGAACTTCTACTATCTCGGCCCGGTGTTCCGCTTTCGTGGCGGCAAACCCAGCGAATTCCTGCAGGCTGGCGTTGAATCCTTCGGACGCAACGACCGTGCCGCAGCCGACGCCGAGATGATGGCGCTGGCACTTGAAGCAACCACCGCTTTCGGCGTGCGCGACCTCGATATCCGCTCTGGCGATGCCGCGCTGTTCATGGCGCTGATCGATGCACTCAAGCTCGCGCCGGTGTGGCGGCGGCGACTGGTGAAATGTTTCAACCGCAAGACCAGCATCACCGCCGAGGTCGAAAACCTGAGGCAGGGCGCGGGCCAGAGCGACTATGAGGGCGTGCTGGCCGCGCTCGCAGGTTCCGACCGCAAGGCCGCGCTCGCGCTCGTTACCGACCTGATGTCGATCGCGGGCACAGAGAATGTCGGCGGCCGCACAACAGCGGAAATCGCAGACCGTTTCCTCGAACAGTCGACGCTGAAAGGCGGCACGCTGTCGCGCGAGACGCTGACGCTGATCGAGCGTTTCCTCGCCATTTCAGGCGAACCCGACGAGGCGCTCGCGCAATTGCGCAATCTCACCGCCGATGCCCGGCTCGATATCAACGCTGCTCTCGACGCGTTCGAGAACCGCATCGGCTTCATGGCGGCACGCGGCATCGACACCGGCAAGATCGCGTTCTCGACCTCGTTCGGCCGCGGACTCGACTATTACACCGGCTTCGAATTCGAAATCCGCCGCAACAACAATGGCGGCGAACCGCTGGTCGGCGGTGGCCGCTACGACGACCTGCTGACGCGGCTCGGCGCAGCCTCTCCCACTCCCGCCGTCGGATTCTCGGTCTGGATCGACGCGCTGACCAAGGCGGGAGGCGCCGCATGACCAATCCGTTCGTTCTTGCCGTTCCCTCCAAGGGCCGGCTTCAGGAAAATGCCGACGCCTTCTTTGCCCGCGCAGGCCTCGCGCTCGCCAAACCGCGCGGCGCACGCGACTATCGCGGCACCATCTCGGGCCTCGATCAGGTTGAGATCGCTTATCTCTCCGCGAGCGAGATCGCGGCGCAGCTCGCGCGCGGCCAGATTCACCTCGGCATCACCGGCGAGGATTTGATCCGCGAAAGTATCGCGGACGCCGACAGGCGCGTGATGCTGATCGAATCGCTCGGGTTTGGCAGCGCTAATGTGGTGGTCGCCGTGCCGCAGGCGTGGATCGATGTGCGCACCATGGCAGACCTCGACGACGTCGCGACCTCGTTCCGCGTCAAGCACAACCGCCGTATGCGGGTCGCCACCAAATACATTAACCTGACGCGCCACTTTTTCGCGCTGCACGGCATCGTCGATTATCGCATCGTCGAAAGTGCCGGCGCGACTGAAGGCGCTCCCGCGAGCGGCGCGGCCGAACTGATCGTTGACATCACCACGACCGGCGCGACGCTGGCCGCCAACGGCCTGAAGGTGCTCGACGACGGCACGATGCTGCGCAGCCAGGCCAATCTCGTTGCCTCCCGCGCCGCCGACTGGAATGCAGATGCACGCGAGACAGCGCGCATCATCCTCGACCACATTGCCGCCCGCGCTCGCGCGGCAAAGTACAAGGAAGTTCGCACCCGGCTCGCGAATTGCGACGATGTGCTGCTCACGGAGATTCACGACCGCTTCGGAGCGGTCGCGCCGTTCGGTGGTCCGGTGCCATCGGGCCTCCTCACGCTGCACTGTCCGCCCGCGCAGCTTTACGCGCTCGGCAGCCTGCTGCGCGCGCGTGGCGCCGAAACGGTGAGCATCGGCTCGCTCGACTATGTGATGGCCCGCGACAATCCGCTGTTCTCGCGGCTGGAAGCTTTTCTCGCAACATGAGCCGCGACATGGCCTCCCTTCGGCAACCTCTTGGCGAATGCCGCTTGCCATCGCCATATCAAGGTCGGTTTCTTCGAGGATTTAATGGTTATGTCCGGGTCTGAGGTTCCAGCCCCCATTCGCGAGAAACTTCCCGCTGCCACGCACGGGTTGTCCATCGTGGTGCCATTGCTCAACGAGGCCCCGGGCCTGGTGGCGCTGCACGACCGCATCTCCACGCTCGCTATCAAGCTGAAGCAGCGCTATGGCCTACCCTGCGAGGTGATTTACGTCGACGACGGTTCGACCGACGCCACGCTGACGATTGCGCGCGACCTGCCGGCCGACAAACTCGACGTGCAGACGGTGTCACTGTCGCGCAATTTCGGCAAGGAAGCTGCGCTGATGGCAGGCCTCGACCATGCCCGGCTCGGCGCGGTGCTGTTCATGGACGGCGACGGCCAGCATTCGCCGGATCTTGCCGAGCAACTGGTGCGCCACTGGATCGAGGGTGGGTACGACGTCGTCTACACCGCCAAGGCCCATCGCCAGAACGAGTCGGCGCTGCGCCGTTTGGCGGTTCATAATTTCTATTGGCTGGTGAATTGGGGCGCGCGCCAGAAAATCCCGGAGGATGCCGGCGATTTCCGCCTGCTGTCGCCGCGCGCCGCGCGTGCATTACGGATGATGCCGGAGCGCAACCGCTTCTTCAAAGGCCTGACGAGCTGGATCGGCTTCCGCCAGATGCGGGTCGATTACGAGCCGGAGCCGCGCGCCCACGGCACCACGACCTTCAACGCCCGCCGTCTGCTGGGTCTATCGATCGAGGGCATTACCTCCTTCTCGGTCGCGCCGCTGCGAATCGCGAGCCTGCTCGGCATGCTGATCGCGCTGTTTGCGCTGCTGTTCGGCCTGTCGATCATGTGGGAGACCCTGACGACCGGCAAATCGGTGCCGGGTTATCCGTCGCTCGTGATAGGCATGATGACCCTCGGTGGCGTGCAGTTGATCGTCATCGGCGTGCTTGGCGAATATATCGGCAAGATCCTCTCTGAACTGAAAGCGCGGCCGATCTATTTCGTCGCCGAACAGTCGCTGCGCACCTCGCCTGATCAGACGAACGCCACCCACTCTTCCTCGCATACGGCGGACCCGGTGTGAGCGGACCGCGCCGCATCACCCTTTGTGCCGACGATTACGGCATCAGCGAAGGCGTCAACCGCGGCATCCGCGACCTGATCGAACGCCGACGCCTTAACGCGACTTCGGTGATGGTGGTTGGCCCCGCCGCCACGCGCGAGGAAGCCGAGGCGCTGTCGCGTGTCGCTGCGAATGGCACCTGCGAGATCGGTCTGCATGTCACGCTGACCGCGCCCTTCTCCCCGCTGACAATGCATTTCCGTCCGCTCGACGGCGGCATGTTCTGGCCGGTTGGAAAGCTCTTGCGCATGGCGCTGTTACGGCGCCTCGATGCTGAATTCGTCTATGCCGAGGTGATGGCGCAGATCGTGCTGTTCCGCGAATTGTTCGGCGCACCGCCCGCCTATCTCGACGGCCACCAGCACGTCCAGTTGTTTCCGGGAAACCGCGACGGTTTCATCCGCGCCGCGCGCGACGCCGCACCTGACGCATGGGCGCGGCAATGCGGACGGACGCATGCATCTTTGCGCCTCGGCAATCCCAAGGCCATGCTGTTGGATGCTTTGAGCGCGACCTTCCGCAAGCGCTGCGCCGAGAATGGCCTGCACACCAATCCCGCTTTCGCGGGCGCGTATGATTTCCGGAAGCTCCCCGACTTCGGCAGCCTGATGCGCGGCTTCCTCGCACCCCTTCCGGACGGCGGGCTTGTGATGTGCCATCCTGGGTTCGTTGACGACACCCTACGGGAGCTCGATCCGCTGACCGACCAGCGCGAACGCGAGCATGCTTACCTCGCCGGCGACGATTTCCCACGTCTGCTCGATGAACTCGGCATCTCGCTCGCAAAGGCATAAGGGCAGTTTGCCGCAGGGCAACGCCGCACCTTGGCGAAATTTAATCTGCGTTCCCGCTTACGCCGACCCAAAACCCGCCTAGATCGTGGGAACAATCATTCGCCCAATCAGGAGAGGACGAAGATGACCCCGCAAGAGCGCCAGTTGATCGACGATCTGTTTGGCCGGCTCGAAAGGCTCGAAACCACCCCGCGTGACGCCGAGGCGGAATCCGCAATCATGGCCGGTTTGCGGCGCGCGCCGAATGCCGTCTACGCTCTGGTGCAGACGGTGCTGCTGCAGGACGAAGCGCTCAAGCACGCGACCGCGCGGATCGAACAGCTTGAGGCGGGCGAGGCTCCGCAAAACCAAGGCAGCTTCCTGGATTCACTGCGCGGCACGCTGTTCGGCGAGAACGCCGCGCCTTCGCGCGGCTCGGTGCCGAACGTGCCGCCCTCCAATCCAAACGCACGGCCGGTCTGGAACAGCGGTCAGGTACTCGGCCAGCCCGATAGCTATGCCGATCCGCGTAGCGCACCGGGTGGCTATGCCCAGCCGGGCTATGGCGCGCCGCAGCCGCAAGGCGGCGGATCGTCGTTTCTCGGCACCGCGGCTGCGGCCGCAGCCGGCATGATCGGCGGCTCCTTGCTGATGAACAGCCTGCGCGGCCTTGGAGGTGGACTTGGCGGCGGCCAGCAACAGAGTTTCGGCAATAGTTCTAATCCGTGGGGCGGCAGCAACAGCAATGACTCGCTCGCACGCGACGCCGGCATCAACGACATCGACAAGACCGGCGGCAGCATCGAGGATCGCCGCCAGAGCTTCGCCGACCGGGCGCAGGACGCCGAGCAGGACCGCTATGACGATCAAGATCAGGACCAAGATCAGGATCAGGACGATGACGACGGCGATTTCGACGATGGAAGCTTCGACTCCGACGACAGCGATTTTGCCTGAATCGAAAATCGGACGAGCCAAATAAAAAACGGCCGCTGCAATAGCGGCCGTTTTCTTATTCAAACCGACTTTTCGTCAGAGCACAACGACGCGGGTGCCAACCTTGACGCGACCATAGAGATCGATGACATCCTCATTGCGCATGCGGATGCACCCCGAGGAAACATTGGTGCCGATCGTCCACGGTTCGTTGGAGCCGTGGATGCGATACAGCGACGAGCCAAGATACATCGCACGCGCGCCAAGCGGGTTTTCCGGGCCGCCTTCCATATGGCGCGGCAGATCGGGGCGGCGCTTGAGCATTTCCGCAGGCGGCGTCCAGTCCGGCCACTCGCGCTTCGCTGAAATCGTCTTCACACCGGACCACATGAAGCCGGGCTTGCCGACACCGACGCCGTAGCGCAGCGCCTGGCCGTTGCCCTGCACCAGATAGAGAAACTTGTTCGGCGTATCGATCACGAGCGTACCGGCCGCTTCCTTGCCGTTGTAATCGACGACCTGCTTTTCATAGCGAGGATCGAAGCCGGGTTGCGCTGCTTCGACCGAACGGTCCTGCTGATAGCCGCGCTGCCGCGGATCGTACTGATCCTCGGGCATTTGCTGATACGCAGGCGCCATCTGCTCGCCACCGCCGAACAGAAACTGGATGAAGCCGCCCCCCATATTGCTGGCGGGCTGCTGATAGGCCGCGCGCTGTGGTGGCGGAGCGTAGTCAGACTGCGCGGCATAATAGACTTGAGAACCGGCGCTCTGGGCGAACGCGGGATAACTCGTGCCGATCAGACATGCGCCGGCGACGAGCGCGAGACGGATTTTTGCGGACATGGACGTACTCTGTACTGTTCGTCACGGGACCATTGCGGGCGTAACGACGCCTCGCGCCCCGATGTAACGGTGCAACCGCGGAAGTTTTGGTAAACGGCAGCCGCGTTTCGATTCACCACGTCGCGCAGCAGCCTGCGTTCCTGCCAACAGCGTTTATTTTTAATGAAAGGCGACACGCCATGGTTAATTGCCGTTGAGCATGTTCAGAATATTTTCCCAGACGCAAAGCTGCCCATGAACCGGGCGTTAAATAGCCGACCGCTACACGTTTGCGCATTGAGGTTGGGGAAGAATTCCAATGACAGCTCAGCGCAAGCGTTTTCGCATTGAAGAATTGCAATTCGGCGCCATGCCGGAATTGAACGACGCAGGATCCGATCAGATGCATGAGCGCATCATGACCGAGCTACGCGTCATTCGCGAACAGATGGGCCGGATCACGCTGGGCTCCCGCGTCCGGACTGAAGACAACACGATCACGCAGGAAGAAGCTAACGCCAAGGCCGCGCTCGAATCCTACCGTGCGCAGATCGCCCAGTGCGAGAAGCTCAAGGTCGAGCTCGACCTGATCCACGAAGCAATCAACCGCACCAAGGAAGAAATCGCCGTGCTGCACGGCACGAGCTTCAGCGGCGCGGAAATGTCGAAGGTCACCGGCGAGCTCGGAGCCATCGTCGGGGGCACCGAAGAAGCCACCGACCAGATTCTTGCCGCCGCGGAAGCCATCGATCAGGCTGCCAGCGCGCTCGCCAAAGGTACCTCGGCCGATCAGCAGGAACGTATGGTCGCCGACATCTCCGAGCGCGTCATCAGCATCTTCGAAGCCTGCAACTTCCAGGACCTCACCGGCCAGCGCATCAGCAAGGTGATGAACACGATGAAGTTCATCGAGCATCACATCAACGTCATGATGGACATCTGGGGCGGCGTCGACGCCATCAAGGCGCATGCGCCGGCGATCCTCGATACCCGCGAGGGCGACGCCAAGCTGCTCAACGGACCGAAGCTCGACGGTGACGAAGGGCACGCTTCGCAGAACGATATCGACGCGCTGTTCAACTAAAAGCCGCGTCCGCCACATTCAAAACGCCCCCGCCTCGTCGGGGGCGTTTTTGTTTCCGCTTCACACCCGCCGCAGCAGCGAGAAGGAAAGCAGCGCCAGAGCAATCGCCATGATGATAATTTCGAGAGCGGCCTGATCGGACCAGCGATCGATGACAAAGGCGAGAATGAACGGCGAGAGCGCCTGCGTGATCTGGCCCGGCCGCGAAATTCGCCCGACCACGCGGCCATAGCCTGTCGGACCAAAGGTCGCGAGCGGCAGCGCGCCACGCGCGATCGTCATCACGCCATTGGCCGCACCGAACAGAATCGCGAAGATGATGGCATGCAGCGTCTCGATGCCCGCAAACGCCAGAACCGAAAAGGCGGCCGCCATGGTGCACATCGAGAACCGCGCCACCCAGACGGGGTGCAGCCGCCCTTTGCTGGCGAAATCCGCAAAGCGCGTCACAAGCTGGGCAGGACCAAACATCGCACCGATCGTCACGGCGAGACCCGGATCGAGTCCACCACGCTGCAGGATCGGCAAAAGATGCGTCGTGGTGCCCGACAGCGCGAAAGCATGACCTGCGAAACCTGCCGCCATCAGGAAAAAAGACCAGCCATGCGGCTTGACGAAGCGCTTCTTCGCAGCCGGCTCGTCGGCCGCCGCAACCGCGGTCTTCATCTGCGCCTTGCGCCTTGGCAACGCAAACCAGTGCAACGGCGCGATCAGCAAAGCGAGCACCGCCGCCCAGGTAAAGAACACACTTTTCCAACCGAAATGCTCGATCAGGAAATGCATGAACGGCCACCCCACCGTGGAGGCAAGGCCGCCAGAGAACGTGACAACAGTGATCGGCCCGCGAGAGGCCATCCCATAAATGCGCGTGAGCGTGGTGAAGGCGGGATCGTAAAGGCAGCTGGAAATGGCAAGCCCGATCAGAATCCATGCCAGCACGTAGACGATGTAATTGGGCGCCAGTGGAAGCAACACCAGTCCAGCTGCACCGACCAATGCGCCGACAGACATCACCAGATTACCGCCGCGCTTGTCGATCAACCCACAAGTATAGGGCGCACATAGCCCCGAAATGCCAAGCGCAATGGAAAATCCGGACAACGCCAACGGCAGCGACCAGCCGTGCACATCCGCGATATAGGTCATGGTGAGGGCGGGAGGATAAAATAACGCGCCCCACCCCAGAATCTGGGTGACGCACAACACCGCAACCGCGCGATGAGGCCCTGCAATCAGCGCGGCCGGTCCGGCAAAAGGGTTCATATCACCGGCATTAATGTCAGGATTCGCGGATTAAAGAAGAGCAGCCCGCGCAGCCGGTTCCGTTTTTCTATGCACGCGGCGCGCAGCGCACATAGACCATGGTGCCGTATCGCGTCGCAGCATCCGGATCGATGAAGCGGGTGGTCAGCACGCGGCCATCGAACGAAACGATCTCGCGATCCTGCGGACCGCCGGCCGGACCCGCGGGGCCGATGTAGTTCTTGCCGCTCTGGCTGCCTTTGAGGCGCAATTCTTGCGGGGTCGCCTCATCGGCGAGATGCATGATGACGCCGCCCGTCGGCCCCTTGCCGATCACGTAAGGCTGCCTGCACTGGCCCCGCGCGGCGTTCTCGGTGCGCACGCGGTCTTCCGGCTTGTGATAGGCGGCGAGACCCCAGCGGCCAACCAGTTCATCGGCGCGGATCGTTGCGGGAATTTCCGGCGGCGCCGCCGGTTCCTGCGACACGGGCGTGTTGCCATTGAGACTGAAACTGCTGCAACCACCGATCAAGGCGGCAAGAACCGAAACTATCGCCAATTTCGAAGTGGTGCGCAGACTGATCATAAATTCTCCTACACGGACTTCATGAACCACGTTTGCCAGCCTGGCAAGCGGCGTCACTCCCTCAGAGTCCATTGTTCGAACGCGGGTGATGGCGTTCGAGCATCTTATAATGACCTCACCAAGGTCTTAAGCGAGCGGCGTTGCTTGACAGGAAAAGCGCCAACCCATATTTCCCCTCGGCAACAACATTAGCACTCCCAAAATGGGACTGCCAATCTCGTTCGAAGGGCAATCGCTCGCTTCGCCCGATTCCAAGAACACTGAAACCAACGCTGAAGGACACCATCATGGCCAAAACCACGTTCCGTCCGCTGCACGACCGTGTTGTCGTCAAGCGCATCGACGCTGAAGAAAAGACCAAGGGCGGCATCATCATTCCGGACAACGCCAAGGAAAAGCCTTCGCAGGGCAAGATCGTCGCCGTCGGCCCGGGTGGCCGCGACGAAGCCGGCAAGCTGATCCCGATCGACCTCAAGGTCGGCGACGTTGTTCTGTTCGGCAAGTGGTCGGGCACCGAAGTGAAGCTCGATGGCGAAGACCTCCTCATCATGAAGGAGTCCGACGTCATGGGCGTGCTGGCCTAAGCAGCCTCTCCCGACCTCATCCAAGACATCTCAATTCGGAGTAATTTTTCATGGCTGCCAAGGACGTTAAATTTTCGGGCGACGCGCGCGAACGCATGCTGCGCGGCGTCGACACCCTCGCCAACGCCGTCAAGGTGACGCTGGGCCCGAAGGGCCGCAACGTCGTGATCGACAAGTCGTTCGGCGCGCCACGCATCACCAAGGACGGCGTCACCGTCGCCAAGGAGATCGAGCTCGAAGACAAGTTCGAGAACATGGGCGCGCAGATGGTGCGCGAAGTGGCTTCCAAGACCAACGATCTGGCTGGCGACGGCACCACCACCGCGACCGTTCTCGCGCAGGCGATCGTGCGCGAAGGCGCGAAGTCGGTTGCCGCCGGTATGAACCCGATGGACCTGAAGCGCGGCATCGACATCGCAGTTGCCGCCGTCATCAAGGACATCGAGAAGCGCGCAAAGCCCGTCGCGTCGTCGTCGGAAGTCGCACAGGTCGGTACCATTTCGGCCAACGGCGATTCCACCATCGGCAAGATGATCGCGCAGGCGATGCAGAAAGTCGGCAACGAAGGCGTCATCACGGTTGAAGAAGCCAAGTCGCTCGACACCGAAGTCGATATCGTTGAAGGCATGAAGTTCGACCGTGGCTATCTCTCGCCCTACTTCGTCACCAATGCCGAGAAGATGACCGCCGAACTCGAGGATACCTACATCCTCCTCCACGAGAAGAAGCTCACCGGCCTGCAGGCGATGCTGCCTGTGCTGGAAGCTGTGGTGCAGTCTGGGAAGCCGCTCCTGATCATCGCGGAAGACATCGAAGGCGAGGCGCTCGCGACCCTCGTCGTCAACCGTCTGCGCGGTGGCCTCAAGGTTGCGGCTGTGAAGGCTCCGGGCTTCGGCGATCGCCGCAAGGCGATGCTCGAGGACATCGCGATCCTCACCGGCGGCCAGCTCATCTCCGAAGATCTCGGCATGAAGCTTGAGAACGTCACGCTCAAGCAGCTCGGCCGCGCCAAGAAGGCGGTGATCGACAAGGAGAACACCACCATCGTCGGCGGCGCCGGCAAAAAGGCGGAGATCGAAGCTCGCGTCAACCAGATCAAGGCGCAGATCGAAGAAACCACTTCGGACTACGACCGTGAGAAGCTGCAAGAGCGTCTTGCCAAGCTCGCGGGCGGCGTCGCGGTGATCCGCGTCGGCGGTGCGACCGAGATCGAGGTGAAGGAAAAGAAGGACCGCGTCGAAGACGCGCTCAACGCGACCCGCGCGGCCGTTCAGGAAGGCATCGTTCCCGGCGGCGGCACCGCGCTGCTGCGTGCCAAGAAGGCGGTCGGCCGCATCAACAACGACAACGCCGATGTCCAGGCTGGCATCAACATCGTGCTCAAGGCGCTGGAAGCTCCGATCCGTCAGATCGCGGAGAACGCCGGTGTCGAGGGTTCGATCGTGGTCGGCAAGATTCTGGAGAACAAGACCGAGACCTTCGGTTTCGACGCCCAGAACGAAGAGTATGTCGACATGGTCGCCAAGGGCATCATCGACCCGGCGAAGGTCGTGCGCACCGCGCTGCAGGACGCCGCTTCGGTGGCAGGCCTGCTGGTGACGACCGAAGCCATGGTCGCCGAGCTGCCGAAGGAAGCCGCACCCGCGATGCCGGGCGGCGGCGGAATGGGTGGCATGGGAGGAATGGGCGGCATGGGCTTCTAAGCCCGTCCGCTCTCCCTTCAGAGAAAACGAAAAGCCGCCTTCGGGCGGCTTTTTTGTTGCGCGGTTCGCCATGACGCAGAGCCGTCGCAATTCGCGGCAAATAATACCCGCCCGCGGAGCCTGGAACGAGGAAAATGCCGCTCTAGCAAGGAGATGGCGTTCAAATCACGCCGATAAGCGTCTATGGTCGCCCCGCTGTTTCGATGGACGTTCCCCGCTTCACGCAGGATACCCCTGATGCGACTTTCGACCGTTGTTTGCTCCGCCCTGATCCTCGGCGTCACCGCGAGTCCGTTCGCCAGCTCCCTCGTCATGGCGCAAGCGGCCAAGGCACCCGCGAAAAGTCCGCTCATCGGTGGAGAGGTCCGCTACTTCACGGGACTTGGTGACATCCTCGGCGATCTTCCCGTGGATGCCTTCATTCGGGAAACCCATGATGGCGGCAAGATCACCTCGACTGTGCTGGACGTTTGCTATTCACCTTCGATCGGCTCCGAGCGCAAGGATCGCTTCGCCGTCGAATTGAAGGCCGACGGTCAGAAGCTGAGTGGCACCGGCCAGACCACCGAAGAAAAACTGCCGGTTACCGTCAACCTCACGCGCAAGCCCGAGAACAAGGCCATCACCTTCGAGGGCAGGATCACGGTTGGCGACAAAACCTCCGAAGTCCTGTCGACCGACAACACCGATTCCGACCAGCGGGAGTTCGAGGCGGCGCAAAGCGCGGATGACAGCATCACCGAGAGCCCGGCGGACTTTACCGAACTGTCGCCGCAATCGCTCGCGCTCAAGGTCAAGCGCGAGAATTTCGCCGATCTCCTCAAAAGCCTGCGTAACGACGATGTTGAACTATCGCTCGACAGCCTCGCCACCGATTGCACGGCGCTTCGCACCGGCACGCAGCTCGTGCGGTTCGATGTCGATCCGCAGCGCGCGGGCGCCCTCATCGCGCGATTGAAAACCGCATCCGGTGTCGTCACGGCGGGCTGGACCACCGGCAGCTACGATACCGAGCGCGCCATCCGCATTCCGGCCGCGGACTGGCGCAAGGACGGCAAGCTGGACCGCGACCGTCTCGCTGCCGCACTCGCGGCGAGCGCCTCGAAAACCCTTGCAGCGCAGGCCGCCAGCACCAAATGGAGTGATACCACGGGCGAACTGACCATCACGATGAAACGCCCCAACACGCTCGTGCCCTCGCTGAACCTGACCGACACGCTGGAAGTATTGGCACTCGTCGGTCCCGAAAAGCCGGGCAACGCCGACCGGCTGGTGATCTGGCTTGGCGTACCAGCAGCGACGACCCGCGATGAAGCCGCAGACCCGCATCTGAACTTCGCGGACTCCTCGGTCGGCGACGAGACCGAAGGCACATACACCGACGACGACGGGCTCGTGCGGGGCATGGCCACCGATCTCAAGGGCCAGCGCTGGGACGCCGAGCAGGCCGCATGGAAGTGATGGTCGCCGCCTTCCGCCACAACCGGGTTCAGTTCTGATGCCATACGATGTCATCATCGTCGGCGCCGGCCTCGGCGGCCTGACCAGCGGCGCGTTGCTGGCACGGGCGGGCCGCAAGGTGCTCGTCATCGAGAAAAGCAATTCGGTTGGCGGCGCAGCGTCGAGCTACAAGGTCGGCGACCTGTTCGTCGAAGGCTCGTTGCACGAAACCGGCGATCCGCACGATCCGCGCGATCCCAAACATCTCCCGCTGTCACGCGCAGGCATCCTCGAGACATTGAAATGGTCGCCGGGTGGCGCGCTCTATGAGGTGCGCGGCGGCCCACTGTCGTCTCCGCTTCTGGTGCCTGATGATTTCGACGGCGCACGCGAGGCATTGAGCGCCCGTTTCCCGGAAGCGCGCGAGGCCATCGCGCGGCTGCTCTGCGAGATGAAGCAGATTGCATCCGCCGCCGGCGCGCTGACGCAGGGCGATGCCGCGACGCGGCGCTCCGGCGACATCTATGGCGCGTTGATGTCGATCGCACCCGCGATCCGCGACTGGAAAATGCCGCTTGCGAAAAAGCTGCAGCAGGCCTTCGGCGACAATGAAGCGCTGAAATGCGCGTTCGCAGCCAACCTCTGCTACTACCACGACGATCCCGCGACATTGTGGTGGGTCTATTTCGCCATGGCGCAAGGTGGCCTGCTGCTCAGCGGAGGCCGCTACGTCCACGGCGGATCGCAGCGGCTCTCAAGCGCGCTGGCCCGCGAGATCAAGAAGGCCGGCGGCGAAACCATCCTGCGCCGCGTCGTCACCGCCATCGACAAGGACGGCGAGACATTTCGTGTCCATCATACTGCGAAGGACGGTAGCGACCCGAAGACGGCCGAGAGCGTGCGCGTCGTCTGCAACGGCGCACCCGCCTCGATTGCCGCGCTGTTGCCGCCGAAACAGGCGAAGCCGTTTCTCAGCCCGTATGAATCGCGGCCCTCCTCGATCTCGCTGTTCGCGCTGACGCTCGGCCTCTCGAAGCCGCCGCGCGAATTCGGCTTTTCCGCCTACTCCACGCAACTGCTGCCGGACTGGATGACGACACTCGCCGACTACGCGCAGGCCACGACGCTGATGCGGGACGAGCCCGGTGAGAAGATGCCGCCGCTCGCCATCGCCGATTATGCCGCAATCGATTCGGGCGTGCCCGCGCCGCCTTATGTCTTGTCGCTGATCGCACCAGACACGCTCTCGAACTGGGAAGGCCTCGATCACGAGGGCTACCGCGCCAAGCGCGCACGCTGGCAGAGCGCCATCGTCGCCCATCTCGACCGGCATTTTCCGGGCCTTGCTGAATCCGTGGTGGCATCGTCCTTCAACACTGCGCATTCTGTCCGGCAATATCTCGGCTCGCCGGGCGGCGCGGTATACGGCTTCGCGCCAACGCCACCGCGCTCACTGTTCAGCGGGGCAAAGCGCACGTCTGCAACGCCTCTTCAGGGACTTTATCTTGCTTCCGCCTATGCAGGCTTCGGCGGCTACAGCGGCGTCATTCAAGCGGCGGGGGAATGCGCCGACATGATCCTGCGAGAGTCGTAAGCTTCGCGGCTAAGAACTGCATCAGTTCGAATTGACGCGAAAGCGCAGCGTCGTCGTGCCGATGAAGGAGACTGCGTCGCCCTGCCGCTTCCAGTTCACAGCCGTGCCGAGATTCGCGATCAGGGCGTCGTCGGCCTGCGCCAGCGCTGGCACACAACCATTGTCGGCAATCGCACCCGGCATGAAGATCACCGTATCGCCGGCTACCGAGAATTGGCCGCGGCCGGTTTTACACCACAGATCGAGCTTGGCTTCGCCGTTCTCGCCGATCTCGAGCGTCGGCAGACGCCGTGCGCCCGCGAGCTGTGACGTATCGAGAGTCAACTCAAGGCCGAATGGAAACTCCTGCGCCCGCGCAGGGACCGTGAGCATCAGTGCCGCAAACGCAGCCAGAATTATGGATTTGTAGAGCGGCATTTCAATTTCCGTCGATAATGTGCGGGTTTTCTAGACGCGAATTGTGACATTGGCGAGGGCTTGAAGGTCGCACCAGCGCACACGCCGTACCGTCAACAAAAAATCCCCGCGGCGCGCCGCGGGGATTTCTCGTTTCTGGATTCAGGCGATTACTTGATGACCATCGCTGTGAACGGATGGACGTAAGCCTGCAGCATGACCAGTACGCCGACAAGGCAGGCCAGCGTGATCGAATGCTTGAACACGAAGCGCAGGATCGAGCCTTCGTGGCCGTACCAGTTGGTCGCGGTGGAGGCCACCACGATCGACTGGGCGTCGATCATCTTGCCCATGACGCCGCCCGACGAGTTCGCGGCGCTCATCAGGATCGGCGACAGGCCGAGCTGTTCGGAGGTGATCTTCTGCAGGTTGCCGAACAGCACGTTCGATGCGGTGTCCGAACCCGTCAACGCCACGCCCAACCAACCGAGCAAGGTGCCGAAGAACGGATACAGCACACCTGTCGCGGCAAAGGCGAGGCCGAGCGTGGCATCGATGCCGGAGAGACGGGTGAGCGTGCCGATCGCCAGCATCGCCGAGATCGTGATCAGCGAATAGGAGCACAGCTTGATGGTCTGGGCATAAACCCGGATCAACCCGAACGGGGAATACCCCATCAGGAAGCCCGAGATGATGGCCGCGATCAGCATGCCGGAGCCGGTGTAGGACAGCCAGGTGAAGGCGAACACGGCCCCTTCCGGCGTCGGCTTCGCCACGATCGGCGCGACCTTCATGATCATCTTGTCGAGATCAGGAACCGCGTACTTCCACGTCGCCCAGGAGTTGACGGCGTTCTTGAAGTGGTCGGTGCCCCAGATCAGCAGCACGATGCAAACGATGATCCACGGCAGCAGCGACTTCCACACTTCCGCGCGGGTCGGTTTCACGGTGTTCTGCTTCACCGGCGCCATGGTGGCGGCAGACTCGTCATGCGCACCCAGCGTGGCGGAAGTCCAGATGTTCTTCGGATGCCATACCTTCAGGAACAGGATCAGCGCGCCCATCGAGATCAGCGAGGCGCCGATGTCGACGATCCAGGGGTTGATGAAGTTCGAGATCACGAACTGCGGAACGGCGAAGGAGATGCCGGTGACGAGGATCGCCGGCCAGACTTCCTTCATGCCTTTCCAGCCCGCGAACGCCCAGACCACCCAGAACGGCACGATCAGCGAGAAGACCGGCAACTGGCGTCCGACCATCGCACCGAGCAGAAACGGATCAAGCCCGGTGACGCTGGACAGGCCGGCGATCGGCGTACCGAGTGCGCCGTAGGCGACCGGAGCGGTGTTGGCGATCAACGACAGACCCGAAGCGGCGAGCGGCGAGAAGCCGAGGCCGATGAGGATCGCGCCGGTCACGGCAACCGGAGTGCCGAAGCCCGAAGCGCCTTCGAAGAACGCGCCGAATGAGAAGGCGATCAACAGAATCTGCAGGCGGCGGTCGCGGGTCACGCCGCCGATGGTGTTCTGCAGCGTCTCGAACACACCCTTCTCCACCGTCAAGCGGTAGAGGAAAATGACGTTGAGCACGATCCAGCCGATCGGGAAGAACCCGGTGACAACGCCGAGCAGCGAGGCCCGGATCGACATGCCGGCCGGCATGGTGAAGAAGAAGATCGCGACGAGATTGGCAACGATCAGCGCGATGATCGCGGCGATGTGAACCTTGACCTTGTTGGATGCGATCAGCACCAACAGCGTAACGACGGGAATGGCCGCCGCCAAGGTCGATAAGACCTGATTGTTGAATGGATTATAGACTTGATTCCACATGAATTCGGTCTCCCCCACGCGGTTATGTCGCTCCGGGAGAAGCGAACTGCCCGGAGCCTGAGGCTTGGCTTCTGAGGGAGGGAAACATGGACAGTCGGCGCCTGACGTAATGAACTGTATCGCCGACTCGTGAACTGCCCCCCGGCCTCGCCGTTAAGTTGCATGCTAAAAGCGGTAAGGGATTCCAGACAAGACAACGCAGTCGAACCCGGCCCTAACTTTAGTCTTATTCAGTGATTTATTTGCTGTGGGGCCTGCTTCCGTCTGCGCCACGTTCCCGTGACGTCACCCGGCCTACTCTCAGGAGATCTTCCGTGAAACGTATCGTATCGGCGCTCGCCACGATCTGGCGGCTCGCGACCCCTTATTTCCGTTCTGAGGACAAGTGGGCAGGCGGCATCCTGCTCGGAGCCGTCGTCACCATCGAACTCGGCACCGTGGCGATCGACGTCCTCATCAATCAGTGGCGCAATCGCTTCTATACCGCGCTGCAAGAATACAAGTGGGACACCTTCGTTCACGAGATCATCTACTTCAGCGTGGTGGCGGCGATTTTCATCGTCATCGCGATCTTGCAGCTTTACCTCAACCAGTGGCTGCAGATCCGCTGGCGGAAATGGATGACCGAACGCTATCTCGGCGAATGGCTAAACGACGCCACTCATTACCGGATGCAACTCGCGGGCGACCCAGCCGACAATCCCGACCAGCGTATCGCCGAGGACGTGCGTATCTTCATCGAGCAGTTTCTCACGCTCAGCCTCGGGCTCCTCAATTCCGTGGTGACGCTGGTGTCTTTCGTCGTCATCCTGTGGGGATTGTCGGAAGCCGCTCCTCTTCATCTGTTCGGCATGCCGCTCAGCATCCCCGGCTATCTGGTGTGGGCGGCGTTGATCTACGCGATCGGCGGCACCATCTTCACCCATCTGATCGGCAAGCCGCTGATCGCACTCGATTTCCATCAGCAGCGCTATGAGGCCGATTTTCGCTTCAACCTCGTGCGCGCGCGGGAGAATTCCGAGCAGATCGCGCTGCTCAAAGGCGGCGATGCCGAGCATATGCGACTGTCGGAGCGGCTGGGCGCCATCATCCGCAACTGGCACGCCATCATGATCCGCACCACGAAGATCACAGCGGTAACGCAGAGCTACGCGCAAGCCGTGCAGATCTTCCCTTACATCATGGTTGCACCTGCGTATTTCGCGCATAAAACCCTGCTCGGTGGCGTGATGCAGGCGGCATCCGCCTTTCTCAGCGTGCAGGGCGCGCTGTCGTTTTTCATCAGCGCCTATCGCCAACTGGCCGAATGGCAGGCGGTGATCGAGCGTCTCGAAGGCTTCGAACATTCCATGGCGACCGCGCGGGAAAAGCGGCGCGGCAACATCCGTGTAATGCCCGACGGGAGCGCGGACAATATCGTCCTCGACAATTTGACGCTGACCTCGCCGGCAGGCGCACCGCTTCTTGCTGCTGACCGTTTCGTCCTGTCGCATCGCCAACGGCTGCTGCTGACCGGTCCATCCGGCTCCGGCAAGTCCACCCTGTTCCGTGCCATTGCCGGAATCTGGCCGTTCGGCAAAGGCACGGTATCGATCCCGGCGGGAGCGACGCTGATGTCGCTGCCGCAACGGCCGTATTTCCCGATCGGGCCTTTGTCGGACGCACTCGCCTATCCGGCACAGCCGGGCCATTTCGAGCGTGCCACGCTTGAAGCTGCCCTAGCTGATGTCGGCCTACCCGCGCTCGCGGATCAACTCGACAAGACCGGCCATTGGAATCAATCGCTGTCGCCTGGCGAACAGCAGCGACTCGGAATCGCCCGCGCGCTTCTGCACAAACCGCAATTCCTGATGCTGGACGAGGCAACCGCCTCGCTCGACGAGGAGACGGAGGCTTTGCTGTATCGCCTTATCGCGCAACGCCTGCCTGAAAGCACGATCGTCTCGATCGGCCATCGCAGCACGCTTCAGTCATTCCATCAGCGCCATGTCGTCCTGTCGCATCATGCTCTTGTGGAACATTCCGCGTCAGCGACCGCAGGCTGACGACGCATAAAAATGGGCGGCGGATTGCTCCGCCGCCCTTTGCAGTCGGTCTTGGAGAAGAACTTACTTGATGTTGCTCATCAGCGTCAGGTCAGCCGAGAGCTTGGCGATGAAGCTCGCGCCGCACCATTTCGAGCCATAACCCGGCGCTCCGTTGATCGGCGTGATAAATCCGGTCTGGCTTGCGGTGTAATCGCTGGTGAAGGCGTTGCAATCACCCTTGCTCAGGTTGGTGTCGGAATAGCGCAGATCGAGCGTGAACACCTTGTAGGTGAAACCGATGCCGACGTTCCAGGTGTTGTAGTCCTTGTAGTTGATATTGCCGTAGAACGCGTCGGAAGTGCCGAGCCACTGGCGGCCGAATTCACCCGAGACGTAGCTGCCGATGCCGTTCGGCAGGAATGTGCTCGGCGCCGTGACCTTGGCTGTCACCGAGGCGTAGGTACCTTCCGCACCTGAGTTCAGGAAGCTCGGGGTGTAGTAGATGTTGCCACCCGCGGCGAAGTAGTCATTGAAGGTGTAATTGGCCTTACCGTAGACCTCGTAGAAGGAGACGTCCTTCTTCAGGAAGTTGCCGTTGGCCAGCACGATCTGGCTGTCGAAGCCACAGGACCCCGCCCCGCCGAACGAACCGGCGATGCCGTTGCCGACGCAGGTGCCGCCCGGATACAGGTAACCCCAGACACCGAAGTCGAGCGCGAGAGCGCCGAAGGTCGGGCGGATACCGCCGTAGATGTCGACCTCTGCGGCAGCGCGGTTCGGAAATGAAATGCTTTCGAACGAGGTGCCGACATAAAGCTGCAGGTCCTTGGTCACATTGTAGCGCGGCTCGAAATAGGCCGTGACCGACGGCTTGTGGTTGGACTGTGTAATGCCGCGAAACACGTAATCGTTCATGACACCCGCCCCGAAGGCGATGTCCCACGGATCGAACGCCGCGACCACCGGCGCCTTGTACGCCTTGACCGGAAGATCGGCCGCCGCCGCCATCTGCGCCCCAAAAAGACTGACCGCGACGGCCGCCGCAGCCGGAAGAACCAATTTCATAACAACCCCCACCGTTGGAGCCCGCCATCGCCGACAATCGGGGTGGCAGGCACTGATTCACGAGCACCCTTCGATGAACGCAATGTGCGGAGCAGCATGAAAAGGGGAAAGCAAAAATGCCGTGCAGTTGCCGCCTTATTAGGCGATTCCGACATTTGCCGTACGCTGTCTGCTGAAATGTTGCATTTCGACAACGCCTAAATGCAGGTTTTTTCTTCGGCACGATATATTTTATCTGGCAGCCGAAGACATCATGTCGGATGGGAGAGGCGCGAATCTCGGCTCTCTCCAGTCCTCATCTCGGGCGAAGCCTGTCCTTGCCGAAACGAATCTCCCTTTCCTGAAACGAAAAAGCCGCGCTTTGAGGCGCGGCTTTGTTTTTAGAGATCGCCTTGCCGTCAGGACTGATGATTGTCCTTGTCCTCACTGGTGAACCAGTTCGCGGGCGACAGGTGGGAGGATTCCGACAGATTCGCCATCGGCTCATCATACGACGGGACCGCCGCCGGGGCTGGAGCCGGAGCGGCCGGTTTACGCGGCGCGGCGCGTTTCTTTGCGGCCTTCTTCGGAGCGGCCTTCTTCGCGGTTTTCTTCACGGCCTTCTTGGCCGACTTCTTTGCCGGACGCTTGGCGGCCTTCTTGGCTGACTTCTTTGCAGCTTTCTTCGCGGCCTTCTTCACAGGGCGCTTGGCAGCCTTTCTCGTCGAGGATTTCTTCGCCGATTTCTTCGATTTTTTTGCTGACTTTTTCGTCGACTTCTTGGCCGCCTTGGCCACGTTCAATTTCTTCTGTTTCTTGTTTTTATTCTTCTTCTTTTTACCCTTCGCCATAACCGTCCTCCTGTTTCCCTTCGGTGGGATTATCGATCGACGTTTCGAAGCGCTTCCGGAATGGAAGACTTCCTGCCTCGCGGCAGCCGATCACCTGTTTGCAGGCAGGCTATTGTGCGGGGACGGGCCGCCGGTCATCCAGTCGAGCAATTCGATGGTGTGAACCACCGGGATCGGTGCGCCTTCGGCATTCTTCAGTTCGCTGCCGATCTGCACCATGCACCCAATATTGCCTGCCGACACGATGTCCGGCTTGACGGATGCGATATTGGCGACCTTACGCTCGCGCAATCTCCTTGCAATCTCGGGCTGGAGAATGTTGTACGTCCCAGCCGATCCGCAACACAGATGACCCTCAGGTACATCTTTCACCACGAATCCGCTCTTGGAAAGCAATTCTTTCGGAGCCTCTGTGATTTTCTGTCCGTGCTGCAGCGAACAGGCTGAGTGATAGGCGACGACGATTTCATTTTGAGGCCGTGGCCATTGCACATCTAACACCGCGAGATATTCGGTAATGTCCTTTGCGAGCTTCGAGACCCGCGCGGCCTTGTCCGCATAGGCTTTGTCCTCGCGCAGCAGGTAACCGTAATCCTTGATGGTCGTGCCGCAGCCCGACGTCGTCACCAGGATGGCATCGAGCCCATGGGCGTCGGCCTCGCGAACCCAGACGTCGATATTGGCCTTTGCCCGATGCAGCGCGTCGTCGTCACGGCCCATGTGGTGCGTCAGCGACCCGCAGCACTGCTCGTCCGCGACCAGCACGACTTCGACGCCGAACCTGGTGAGCAGACGAATCGCCGCCTGATTGATGTTCGGCCCCAGCACCTGCTGGGCACAGCCCTGCAGCAGCGCGACGCGGCCGCGACGCGTTCCCTGTGCGGGGAACACGGTCCCAGCCGCAGGTCCTGGCGACGGCAGCGCGCCCGGCGCCAGCGCCAGCATCGCCCGCAACCGGTCAAACAACGTCGGCGGATGGCTCGGCTGCGCCGAACCGGGCAACAGACTGACGAACGGCTTCGCCAGCCGCGCCGCCATCATGCCGGCACGGAACACCCCGGGGCGCGGCAGCACATAGGCAAGCAGCGCACGGATCAAACGGTCGGAAAGCGGCCGGGAATATTCCTCCTCGACCTTCACCCGGGCCTGATCGATGAGATGCATGTAGTTCACGCCCGAGGGGCACGTCGTCATGCAGGCAAGGCAGGACAGGCAGCGGTCGACGTGCTTCACCACTTCGGCCGACGGTTTCTGGTCCTGCTCGAGCATCTCCTTGATGAGGTAGATGCGCCCGCGCGGGCTATCGAGTTCGTCACCGAGCAGCACGTAGGTCGGGCAGGTTGCGGTGCAGAAGCCGCAATGCACGCATTTGCGCAAGATCGTGTTGGCTTCCGCAATATCCGGATCGGCAAGCTGGGCGGGCGTAAATTCGGTCTTCATGGGTTGTCGTCCCGGCGCATGCGGCCGCGATTGAGGATATGACGGGGATCGAAGCTGTGCTTGAGGCGACGGCTCAAGGCCGCAACGCCCGGCGCCTGCGGATGAAACACATCCGTCGCCGCGCGGACATCCTTCGGTGCCCGGAGCAACATGGCATGCCCCCCTGCTGCCTCGGTGTGGGCGCGCACAGTGGCTGCATGGGCATCAGTGGCAGGCGGCACAGCCGCCCAGATCAATCCACCGCCCCAGTCGTAGGTCACCTCGCCGCCGGTCTCGCGCCTGAGCGCCGTGCCGAGGGCTGCTCCCGCCGTCGGCGGGCAGACGATGCGCCAGACCGCGTAACCGCCAAGGGGCGACGCCGCCGCAAACGGTGCCACGTCGCGCAGCGCGGCCCAGATCGCCGCCGATTCATCGTCGTTGATCATCTCGACCGCGCCGAAAGACGTCAGCAAGGTCGCCAGCGAGCGCGACCGGTCCGCAACCGAAACGTCGATCCCTTCGACCCGCACCAGCGTCAGCGCCTGTTGCGGCGCGCCCGCTTTCGCCAGCGCGCCATCAAGCACCTGCAGATTCGAGACCGGCAGGTGCGCCGCACCGGAGACGTCGAAAGACGAACCCAGCGCCTTGGTCATGGCCCGATTGGCAGTGGCGTCATCGAGACCGCGCAGCACCAGTGTGGCTTGCGCCTCGGCCTTCGGCACCAGCTTGATGGTGGCTTCCGTCAGCACCGCAAGCGTGCCCCAGGAACCGGCCAGCAACTTGGAGATGTCATAGCCAGTGACGTTCTTGACCACGCGGCTTCCGGCCACGAACGAGTCGCCGAAACCCGATACGGCGTTGCCGCCAAGCAGGTGATCGCGCACGCCGCCCGAGCGGATGCGGCGCGGACCCGACAGACCCGATGCGATCATGCCGCCGATCGTGCCCTGCCCCAGCGCGGAGCCGAGCAACACCGAAGCATCCATCGGCTCGAACGCGAATTCCTGGTTCTTGGCGTCCATCATCGCGATCACGTCGGCGACCGGTGCGCCGGCCTGTACCGTGACGATCAGTTCGTGCGGCTCGTAGGACGTCACCGCATTCAGCGCCGACAGATCGAGCACCGCGTTGGTCGTCACCGGTTGGCCGATATCGCGCTTGCTGCCGTGCCCCACGATCTCCAGCGGCTGTTCCGCTGCGATCGCCTCGCGCACCGCCGTCTCGACGTCCTTGGCGTCGCGCACCTTCAACGTTTCCACCACGTCAAACCTTCCTCAGAATCGCGGAATGTCGGGGAACGGCAGCTTGCCGCCGTGCACATGCAGCCGGCCGAGTTCTGCGCAGCGATGCAGCGTCGGGAACACCTTGCCGGGATTAAGCAGCCCGTCGGCATCGAACGCACATTTGATGCGCTGATGATGGGCGAGATCGATGTCGCTCAGCATTTCCGGCATCAGGTCGCGCTTCTCGACGCCAATGCCATGCTCGCCGCTCAACACGCCGCCGAGCTTGACGCAGAGCCGCAGGATGTCGGCGCCGAAATCCTCGGCGCGCTGCATCTCATCGGCGATGTTGGCATCGTAAAGAATGAGCGGATGCAGATTGCCATCGCCTGCGTGGAACACGTTGGCGCAGCGCAGTCCGTATTTCTTGCCAAGCTCGCGAATACCGGCGAGCGCCTCCGGCAGCTTGCCGCGCGGAATGGTGCCGTCCATGCACAGATAGTCCGGCGACAGCCGTCCGACCGCCGGGAACGCGGCCTTACGCCCGGCCCAGAACAACAGTCGTTCCTGCTCGGAGGTGGAAATCTGGCAGGTCTTCGAGCCGCACCCCAGAGCGATCGCCTCGACGCGCCGGATCAGTTCGTCCACTTCGACGCTCGGCCCGTCGAGTTCGATGATCAGCAGCGCCTCGACATCGAGCGGATAACCGGCATGAACGAAGGCTTCGGCCGCATGGATAGCGTCCTTGTCCATCATCTCCATGCCGCCTGGGATGATGCCCGCGCCGATCACTCGCGCGACGCATTCGCCTGCCGCCTCAACTTCCGAGAAGCCAACCATCAGCGCACGGGCGGTTTCCGGCTTCTTCAGGATGCGCACGGTGATCTCGGTGACGACGCCGAGCAATCCTTCCGAGCCTGTGATGATGCCCATCAGGTCGTAGCCGTCGTTTTCCGGCGCGCGGCCGCCGATCTTCAGGATCTCGCCAGTGATGAGAACGAATTCGCACCCCAGCACATTGTTGGTGGTGAGACCGTACTTCAGGCTGTGCACGCCGCCGGAATTCTCCGCGATGTTGCCGCCAATCGAACAGGCGATCTGCGAAGACGGATCGGGCGCGTAGTAGAACCCCTCATGCGCTACCGCCTGGCTCACCGCGAGATTGGTCATGCCGGGCTCGACCACCGCAACGCGGTTGTCGAAATCGATTTCGCGTACGCGCTTGAACTTGGACAGGCCGAGCAGCACGCCATCGGCGAGTGGAAACGAACCGCCCGACAGCGACGTGCCATTGCCGCGCGGCACCACCTTGATGCCGTTATCGTGGCAGTATTTCAGAACCTGTGAGACCTGCTCGGTGGTGTCAGGCAACACCACGACCATCGGCGGCTGGCGATAGGCTGTCAGCGCGTCGGACTCGTAGGGCTTCATTTCCCGTTCGGTCTCGATCACGCCCTCGCCGGGCACGATGGCCCGCAGCGCGGCAATGATCTCATCGCGGCGAGCGAGAATGCCCTGATCGGGCAAAGGCATCTGAATCGTCATGGAAGTCTCCCGCCTACCGGCGCCAAATATATCACCGACATATCTAGCGCCAGAAGAATTCGTCATCCCTAGGATTTAGGGACATATTTAGTCGCGGTGATGGTGCGAAGCCATCCCCATAATGACTAGAGGATCGGGATCAGCCGCCGACCGCCATCCGGATCGGCAGCACGGCCTGCACGACAAGTCCGCGCGCACGTGCATCGAGAACGCCAGCCGCGCGCAACGCGAACAACGAGATGTTCTGCACGGCTTCCCGCAGTTTAGCCGCGTCGCCGGTTGAATCCAGCGCCAAGGGACCCACGAGCGCTTCATGCAGCGCGCCGATCAGCGCAGTCGCAGTCAGCGCAGTGTCCTGCGCGGGCAGATGACCGGCCTTGATCGCCGCTTCCAAACGCAGTTCGAGTTCGGCTGCAATGGCACGGCGGCTGGTCAGGCGCGAAGCACTGACATCGACATCCACCGGCTCCGCCAGAATACCCCAGGCGAGTTTGCGGTGAGACACGACGTGGACGGCAATGGTGGTGATGGCCGCCGCGAGCGCCGAAGATGGTCCCGGCGCGGCATCCGCCGCGCGGCGGATCGCGATCAACTCCCTGTCGGAGACATCCGAGATCAATTCCGAAATCAGGTCGGCCTTGGAGGGAAAGTAGCGATAGACCGTGCCTGCTGCGACATTCGCGCGCGCCGCCACCGGAGCAATCTGCACCGCCGCCATGCCACCTTCCGACGCCGTTTCACGCGCTGCTGCCAAAATAGCAGCACGCCGCGCTTCCAGGCGCTTCACGACTTGATGGGTACGACGATAAACCAATGAAATCCCACTCCTTTAAGGAGTGAACACCAGTTCAAAGGTAATGGCAAGGATTTCCGCATGACGCTGCGCAAATTTGTGGCACCGCGTTCGTCCCTTGCCGGAAGCCCTGAACGATATATCGGCAAAGCCTCAGCGGTACGGCAGGCGGTCGCCGGGCCAGTCCGAGAGCGCGCCGGAGAACACTTTCACAATCGACGCCGTCGCCTCGACCATGCATTCGACACCCCCACCGCCAGCGCGGAGGTGAAGCGGAAACTCGGGTCAAAGAAAAAGGCGCAGTTTCGATACTGCGCCTTTCGCGATTAGCCTAGCAGAGAGCAACGCCGAGCGGCTTACGCCTGCGGCTGCGGCTCCATTCCGGCATCAGGACGCGGACGCGGCTTGCCGGTCGGCGGCACCGCCGAGGTACGAGGCGTTGCCGGTTCAAGCACCGACTCGCGATTCGGCTTCTTGCCGTTGAGAAGGTCCGTGATCTCGTCGCCAGACAGCGTTTCAAATTCAAGCAGGCCCTTGGCCAGCGTCTCGAGATCCTCGCGCTTCTCGGTCAAAATCCGCGTCGCTTCGTTGTAGCCTTCCTCGACGAGACGCTTCACTTCCGAGTCGATCTTCTGCGCAGTGGCCTCCGAGACGTTCTGCTGACGATTCACCTGCATGCCCAGGAACACTTCGTCATTGTTCTCGCCGTAGGCCACCGTGCCGAGTTCATCCGACAGGCCCCAGCGAGTCACCATCATGCGGGCAAGGCGCGTGGCCTGCTCGATGTCCGACGAAGCGCCGGACGTGACCTTGTTGCGGCCGAAGATAAGCTCCTCGGCGACACGCCCGCCCATCATGATGGCGAGGCGCGAGGTCATCTGCTCGAGCGACATCGACATCTTGTCGCGCTCCGGCAGTTGCATGACCATGCCGAGCGCACGGCCACGCGGGATGATCGTCGCCTTGTGGATTGGATCGGTCGCAGGCACGTTGAGGCCGACGATGGCGTGGCCGCCCTCGTGATAGGCCGTCAGCATTTTCTCTTCCTCGGACATGACGAGCGACTTGCGCTCGGCGCCCATCATCACCTTGTCCTTGGCCTCCTCGAACTCGGCCTGCGTCACCATCCGCTTGTTACGGCGCGCAGCAGTGAGTGCGGCTTCGTTGACGAGGTTCATCAGGTCGGCGCCGGAGAAGCCCGGGGTGCCGCGTGCGATGGTCTTGAGGTTGATGTCGGGGGCCAGCGGCACCTTGCGGACGTGAACCTTGAGAATCTGCTCGCGGCCGACGACGTCCGGATTCGGCACCACGACCTGACGGTCGAAGCGACCCGGGCGCAGCAGCGCGGGATCGAGCACGTCGGGGCGGTTGGTCGCGGCAATGAGGATCACGCCCTCGTTCGCCTCGAAGCCGTCCATCTCGACCAGCAACTGGTTCAGCGTCTGCTCGCGCTCGTCATTGCCGCCGCCGAGACCGGCGCCGCGATGACGGCCGACCGCATCGATTTCGTCGATGAAGATGATGCACGGCGCGTTCTTCTTCGCCTGCTCGAACATGTCGCGGACGCGCGAAGCGCCGACGCCGACGAACATCTCGACGAAGTCCGAACCCGAAATGGTGAAGAACGGCACGTTGGCTTCGCCCGCGACCGCACGCGCGATCAGCGTCTTACCCGTACCGGGCGGGCCGACCAACAGCACGCCGCGCGGAATCCGTCCACCTAGCCGCTGGAACTTGCCGGGATCGCGCAGGAACTCGACGATCTCCTGCAAATCCTGTTTGGCTTCATCCACGCCTGCGACGTCCTCAAACGTCACGCGGCCATGCGCTTCGGTCAGCATCTTGGCGCGCGACTTGCCGAAGCCCATCGCCTTGCCAGCGCCGCCCTGCATCTGACGCGACAGGAAAATCCACACGCCGATCAGCGCGATGAACGGCAGCCACGAAACCAGCAGCGAGACGAACCATGGCACGTTGTCGCCCGGCGGCTTCGCGGTGATCGAGACCTTGGCATCGTACAGGCGCTTGATGAGCGTCGGGTCGCTCGGCGCATAAGTCTGGAAGGTCGAACCGTTGGTCAGCGTGCCGCGAATTTCAGGACCCTGAATGACGACATCACGCACGTGGTTCTGATCAACCTCGTTCAGCAACTGCGAAAAGGAGATGTCCTGCGACGATGTGCGCTGCGCCGGGTTCTGGAACAGCGTGAACAGCGCCAGCAGCAGGAGGACGATGATGACCCAGAGGCCAAAATTGCGCAGATTCGCGTTCATTCGTTATCCTTCACAGGCCCCGCAACGCAGGAGGCCTAACCCTAGGGTCCATTTCGTCCGATTGCCGGGTATGAACCGGCCGGCTCAATCTATGTGTCGCTGTCCCCAATGCCAAGGGAACCGCGCAAGACTATTTAACGCAATTGCGGGCTTTTGCGGAGGTTCGGCCGCTCTTTGCAGAGCCGGAATGCCGCATGGTTAAGAGCGTCCGCTCCGACCCGATGGGTGGATGCTCCGGCGCGGCGGCGCGGGGCGAACCACCAGCCGTCCTTTCTCGACACTCACCGTCATTCCGGCGAGACTCCGCTTGAAGCGCCGCCCTTCGCTTTGCGCCTGAACCAAGGCACGCAGCAACGTCTCGATCTGTCCCAGTTCCGGCGGATGGGCCGCCATTCCGCCTGCCAGCGCGCGGCGCAGCAGCCGCACCTGAATTTCCTCCGCCAGCGCGGAGAAAAGAGCGGCATCGAAACCACTGTCTTCGCCGCCGCGAAGGCGAAGATAGCGCTCCGCGCCGTCTGTCATCCGCTCAAGCGCCGCGTCGGCGCGCGACAGCCGCAGCGCGAGCCGGGCAAACGTCCTGGCGTCGGCCCCCTCGGACGCGAGCACCGGCATCAGCGTGCGCAGCCGCGAGCGCGTATAGGCGGGATCGTGATTGGTCGGATCGCTCGCATAGCCGATCCGGGCGCGGTCGAGCGTCGCCACCAGCCGCGCCTTGGGGATATCGAGAAACGGACGCAACAGTCCGATGCCGTGACGTTCCGTTTGAGCCGCCATGCCGCCGAGGCCGGTGATGCCGCTGCCGCGCGACAGCCGCATCAGAATGGTTTCCGCCTGATCGTCCTGGGTGTGGGCGGTGACGACCGCCACCGCCGAAGCGGAACGTGCCGCACGGGCCAGAAGCGTGTAGCGCGCTTCGCGCGCAGCCTGCGGCACGCCGGTTTTCGGTTTCGTTCCGCTCCACTTCAGGGTGCGATGGGCGATGCCGAGCGCGGATGCCAGCCGCTTCACGTCGCGCGCCTCGTGCGACGCCGCCGCCCGCAGACCGTGATCGACCGTCACCGCGAGCAGGTCCGGTCCCTTCTTGAGCGATTTGCGCCAGCGCGCGGCGAGCCATAACAGTGCAACGCTATCCGGGCCGCCGGACACGGCCAGCACCAGTGCGGGAATCCGCTTCCATCCGGCGAAGAGTTGCCGGGCTTCCTGCGCCGAAACGGGTTCAGCAGCCGGAGCGTTTCTGTCCACGCGCGACACCCTGCTTCACGCTGCTTGACGCGCGCGGATATTTCCGCGCGACTTCCCCAAACGCCGCACAGGCGGCATCCTTTTCCTTCAACGCGGCAAGCGACTCGCCGAGCCGCAGCATCGCATCCGGCGCCTTGGCCGATTTATCGTATTTCGAGGTCACAGCGAGAAACGCTTCCGCCGCCTCGCGGTATTTCTTGCGCTGGAACAGGCTCTCGCCAAGCCAGTATTGCGCGTCACCGACCAGACGGTCGCTCGGGTATTTCACCGTGAAATTGCGCATGGTCTCCTCGGCGAGTCCGTAATCCTTGCGCTGCATGTAACCGAGACCGAGATCGAATTCGTCCTTCGGCGACTGCGTCGGCGGCGCCGTGGTCAGTGCCGCGCTTCCACCTGCAGCGGGTGGCGGGGAGACAACGCCGTTATTGCCCTCGAGGTTCATCGGCGCGCCCGGCTGCGAAGAACCCGGCTCCGCATAGTTGGATTGACCCCGCATGCTGCCGAGCGCCCGCGGTGCACCGGGCGCGCTCGGATTCTGGTTGGGGTCGAATGCATCACCGCGGCGACCGCCTGCCGGCGGCGCGACCGGCGCCTGCCCGTCATTGTATGGCGTGGTGATCGGCGCGCCCGGCTGCTGGCCCTGATAAGCGGGCTGCTGCTGATACTGCGGATTTTGATACGGCGGATTTTGATATTGCTGGTTTTGATACGGTGCCGGTCCGGCATTCGCCGGCCCACGCGCGGGAGGAGCGCCGGCGCCGGGCGCCGCTCCGCCCTGCAACTGGCGAAGCTGTTCTTCGAGAACCTGATTGCGATGCTGCAATTCCTCGTTCTGCCCCGTCAGCTTGCGCAATTGGTCGGACAACCGGTCGATCTCCATCTGGGGATCGCCTTGAGAATCGTTGTCGTATTGCGCGTGCGCCTGCATCGGCAGCGCAAGGGACGACAGCATAGCAAGCGCGCAGGCCAATCCTGCGGCGGCGACAGTTTTCGATTTCGGTGACATGGCGATTTCGTTCTTCATTCCCGCCCTGAAATTGGGCCGTGCAGGATGAGAGTTTTACTACGCCAAAAATGTGACTGCCGACAGGGCCCTATTGACCTGCACTAACAAAAACGGCGCCCGAGGGCGCCGTTTTCATACCGTCAGTAAGACTGAATACTTACGAACTGGCGTTGAGCACCGTGACCGCGCGGCGGTTCTGCGACCAGCAGGAGATGTCGTTACACACCGCCACCGGGCGTTCCTTGCCGTAGGAGATCGTGCGCATGCGGCTCGCATTGATGCCGCGCGAGACCAGGAAGTTTCGCACCGATTGGGCACGCTTGGCGCCGAGCGCGATGTTGTATTCGCGGGTACCGCGTTCGTCGGCATGGCCTTCGATGGTGAAGCTGTAGCGCGGGTACTGTTGTAGCCACTGGGCCTGCTTCTCGAGGGTGTTGATCGCCTGCTGCGACAGTTCGGTCTGGTCGCTGTCGAAGAACACGCGGTCGCCGACGTTGACCACGAAGTCCTGCTGGCTGCCTGGCGTCGCAGCACCGGCCATGCCGTTGCCGTTCAGGTCGCCGTTCTTGTTGGCGCAGGCGCCCATCGAAAGGGCCACGACCAAGACGGCCGCCAGTTTGAATCCTTGGAGGATACGCATTTGGGAGAACATTCCGGAGCCTCCACGCTCGGGTTTTTTGAACAGATTTCGGTCTACGCCCGCTTGGTTAAGCGAACGTTCCGTCAACCTTGATGAGCCGTTGCCAAAGCCCCTCAAATGCCCCTGAATCGCTTAAAGCAATGGCGATGGTTAATAGGGTGTAAATGTGGCGCGACGTTGAAGCCCAGAAAAAGGCCCGCGCGGAACATCCGCGCGGGCCTTTTGAAAAATCGGATCAGCTGAGTCCCTGTTCCGTTCAGGACAGCAGCGGCGACCATGCCGGGTCGGACGCGAAACCCGGCGTCGGAACCTTGAGTTCATTGCGGCCGGAGATATCCACGGTGAACAGATTGGGGCCCGCACCGAGGTCGCGGAAGAACATCACCACGCGGCCGTTCGGCGCAAATGTCGGACCTTCATTGTGGAAGCCCGAGGTGAGAATGCGTTCGCCTGATCCGTCCGGCTTCATGATGCCGATGGCGAACTGGCCGCCACCCTGCTTGGTGAAAGCGATGTAGTCGCCACGCGGCGACCAGACCGGCGTCGAGTAGCTGCCGTCACCGAACGAGATGCGCTGCGCTGCGCCGCCGCCTGCTCCCATCACGTAGATCTGCGGCTTGCCGCCACGATCGCTCTCGAAGCAGATACGCGAGCCATCCGGGGCGTAGGACGGCGAGGTGTCGATCGCCGGCGTGTCGGTCAGACGGGTGGTCGATTTCGAGCGCAGGTCCATCACATAGAGATTGGAATTGCCGCCCTGCTGCAGGCTCATGATGATGCGCTGGCCGTCCGGCGAGAAACGCGGCGCGAACGACATGCCGGGGAAGTTGCCGACAATCTCGCGCTGGCCGGTTTCGACGTTGAACAGATAGACGCGCGGATCACCGCCGCCGAATTCCATGTAGGTGATTTCCTGCGTGGACGGCGAGAAGCGCGGCGTCAGCACGAGATCAGCGCCACGCGTCAGATAGCGCACGTTGGCGCCGTCCTGATCCATCATCGCGAGCCGCTTGACGCGACGCTGCGCCGGACCGGACTCGTCGACGAACACCACGCGGCTGTCGAAATAGCCCTTCTCGCCGGTGAGACGCTCGTAGATCTGGTCGGAAATGATGTGGGCCACGCGCCGCCACGACTCGGGCGAAGTGAAATATTGCTGGCCGGTGAGTTGCTGCGCGGCCGGCACGTCCCACAGCCGGAATTCCGCCTTGAGGCGGCCGTCGCCCTGCCGCGTGGCGCGGCCGGTGACGAGCGCCTGCGCGTTGATCTGCCGCCAGCTCGGAAACTGCGGCGGCACGTCGATGTTGGAGATGCGTTCGATATAAGCCGCCTGATCGATCGGCGCAAACAGGCCGCTGCGCTTGAGATTGTTGGTGATGACGGAGGCGATGCCCGCGCTGACCTCGCCATCGCTTTGGCCACCCGCGACGAAATTCGGGATCGCGATCGGGATCGGCTGGAAGTTGCCCTGGTCAACCTGAACGCGGACCTGCGCAAACGCCTTGCTGAGCGGCGCGGCCACAAGGCCCGCTGCCGTTGCGCCGACCAGTTGCCGGCGCGTCATCTTGAATGTCATGGGCGTTACGTCGTCCTTGCTCATCGGATCATGTTCCTGCGCGCATATTACGCGACTGTTTAAGAAGTACGTTCGGTGAAAACGGGCTCGAAGAATTTCCATTCGTTGAAGAACGCCGCCGGCAGCTTGTAGGGCTGGCACTCGATGATCGCGCGGCGCGCGCTCTCCTGATAGACGCGGAAATACGGCGTGTTGGTGCCGGGCAGCGGCACCGGCATCGCCTCGAGCGTGCCGTCCTGCTTCAGACGGACATCGAAGCTCGCCTGAATCTGCTGCGCCTCGATGCCGCCGTAAGGCTTTTTCCAGCAACGCTCGACCTGCTGCTTGAACATCGAGCCCCAGGTCGCCGAGTTGTCGGCGGAGCGGCCGTGCGAGAGACCGAGCGCGGCCTGCGAATTCAATTCCGAGCCGGTCATCGACTGCCGCGTCGGATCGCGCTTGTCGAGCAGTGCCGCGATCTTGGTCTGATCGAACACGCGCTCGTGCTTTTCCTTCGGCGGCGGCGGAGGCTTCGCCTGCGCCTGCTGCTTCTTCGGCTCAGGCTTTTTCGCCTGCTCCTTCTTCAGCGCTTCGGCAATGGGATCAACCTTCGCCGGGTCGGGCTTCTTTTCCGCCGGCTTGGTTTCTTCCTTTGGCTTTTCCTGCGCGACAGGCTTCGGCGGCTCCGGCTTTTTCTCAACCGGCTTTTCAACGGGCTTCGGCGGAGGCTCTGGCGCGGTGTCGGTCACGACCGGAGGCTTCTTGTCGTCGATCTTGCCGACCGGATCGTCCTGCGGCGGCGTTGCATCGGCGACTTTCTCGACGAGCGGCTTCGTCACTTCCTTCTTGCCGGTCTTGATACCCTGCGTGACCTTGGCGAACTGATCGGCGGAAATGATATCGACGGGCAGCGACTCTTCAGGAGTCGTCTCGAAGGGCTTCGTCGCGAACGAAACCAGACCCCAGCCAATCACCAGAGCGTGCAAAGCGACAGACGCTGCAAGTGTCCGGTCGATCTTCACCTCAGCTCCCCTGCTCGACCTCGGTGACCAGAGCAACGTGCTTGAATCCGGCAGCCGACAAGCGGCCCATCACCTTCATGATCGTGCCGTAGTCGGCCTTGGTATCGCCGCGCACGAAAATGCGTTCTTCGGTGCCGCCGCGCGCGTCGGTAACAGCCTTCAGCTTCGGCACGAGTTCGTCGGCAGAGATTTCGGTGTTGTTGAGAAAGATCTTGCCGGACACCTGTACTGACAGCGTCAGCGGCTCCTTGTCCTGATCAAGGCTCTTGGCCGCCGTCTGCGGCAGATCGAGTGGCACGCCGACGGTGAGCAGCGGCGCGGACACCATGAAGATGATGAGCAGCACGAGCATCACGTCCACCATCGGCGTGACGTTGATCTCGGCCATGACGTGCGCGCGCTGATGACGGCGTCGACCGCCACCGCCTGCTCCCCCGCCCATGCTCATGCCCATGATCGTTGACCCGTCGTGCTTTACGCCCGCTCGTCGATCTGACGAGACAGGATCGCGGAGAACTCGTCGGCGAAACCTTCCAGGCGCTGGGCCTGCCGGTTCACCTCGGACGTGAACTTATTGTAGAAAATTGTCGCCGGAATGGCGGCGATCAGGCCGACCGCTGTCGCGAACAGCGCCTCGGCGATGCCCGGCGCGACCACCGCGAGCGAGGTGTTCTTCGAAGCCGCAATCGACTGGAAGCTCGACATGATGCCCCAGACGGTGCCGAACAGGCCGACGAAGGGACCCGCGGAGCCGACAGTCGCGAGCACCAGCAAGCGGCGATCGAGCCGCTCGATCTCGCGCGCGATCGACACGCTCATCACCTTGTCGATGCGGGTCTGCAGACCCGCGAAGGAACGGGAGTGGCTTTCGAACGAACGCTTCCATTCACGCATCGCCGCGACGAACAGCGCCGCCATCGAATGCGTGGGCTTCGCCGACAGCGCGCGGTAGAGATCGTCGATCGACTGACCCGACCAGAACGCCTGCTCGAAACGATCCATCGCGCGCCGCGTGCGCGCGTAGAGGAATGTCTTGTCGATCGCGATCGCCCAGACCCAGACTGAACAACTCAGCAGGCCGAGCATCACGAATTTGACGACGATATGCGCCTGCCAGAACAGCGAGATCAGCGATACGTCGGAGGAGGCCACCGGCAGGGCGGACTGTGCCACGTCGGCTGGGTTCATGGTCGGGATCCTCTCAACGCAATAATCTCCAAAATGATTGCGGGAGCGCGACAACGGCTGCGCAACCCCGTGGGGTGCCGCAAAAAAGCGCCGGCACGGCCGGAACGTCGGATCGGAACAAGAGCCGCTGTCATGTTCGCACGGAACGGCCTCCCCAAGGCCGGCTCCTCCATCCTCCGCCAACATGTCAAAACAAGGGCTGTCGGCGCTGTTTCGGCCGCTTCACCAGACGCCCCGCGTGGTTAAAAGGGGGTTAAGACCGCCATTTTTAACCGCCAAAAGGTCTGCCTGATCAAGGCTAATCCGCCTCCATAAGCAAAACCGCCCGCCTGGGAGGACCAGGCGGGCGGTTTGGAGAGGCATCAGCTGAGTGCAGGGTGGGACGGCCGTCCTAGCCCTGCGGCGTAGGTGCTTCGGGCGAGGCCGGACGCTGGCGGTGCTGGGCCATGAAGGCGTCGAACTCCTCCTTGTCCTTGGCCTGACGCAGGCGATCGAGGAATTCGCGGAATTCCTTCTGCTCCTCCTCGAGACGGCGCAGCGTCTCCATGCGGTATTCGTCGAAGGCGCGGTTGCCGCTCGACGGACCCCAGAAGCCGAAGCCCCGGCCATCCATGCGGTCGCGCATCCGTTCCATCTTCCACTGCATGCGTTCCATCTTGTCGGCGAAGCGTCCGTAACGGTGATGTCCACAACCCATTTTTCTGCTCCAGAACGTGTATGCGAGCGCCGCGAGACCAAGCGGCCACCAGACGATGAAACCGGCGATGACGATCAGGATCGAGGCCGGGTGGCATGACCGGCGCCATTCGTGATCGTGCCAGCGCATGTCGTTGGGCGGAGGACCGCCCCAACCTGGCCGGCCTGAGCGGTCGAAGTCTGCGGTATTCGTCATGCGCCTCTCCTCACCGTGAATGTAAATAACATTTACATAGCTAAACCATCCATGCGGATTGTCAAGCGGCGGCGAAATTCACATGCGAGTTATTTTGCGCGCTATTTCGACGGCTGCGGTTCCAGCCGCGCCGGAAAGCCGAGACCCTTCAGGTAGACCAGGACGCCCGCCTCCAGCAGATCCTCGGCCGACATCGGCAGCTTGCGCGAAGCCGCGTCCCCTCGCCCGAACAGTGAGGCGATGCCGTGCGACAGCGACCAGATGTGCAGCGCCATCATCATCGCGGGCGGGCGCGGCACGTTCGGCGGCGCGAGGGCAATCAGCCGTTCGGCGGCGGCGCGGATGATCGCAAAGGCGCGCTCGCTTGCGATCAGCAGCGCGGGATTGTCCTGTACAGGCACGCCGGATTCGAACATCGCCGAGTAATAGGCCGGATGCTCGCGCGCGAAGGCGAGATAGGCCTTGCCGACCCGCGAGAACGCCGCGAACGTATCGGGGCGGCCGTCGTCCCACGCCGCCGAAAGCTGCTTCTCGAACAGCTCGAATCCCTGCTGCGCAATGCTCGCCAGCAATTCGTCGCGGTCACGGAAATGGCGATAGGGTGCTGCCGGACTGACACCCGCCGAACGCGCGGCCTCCGCAAAGGTGAAGCCCGCAGGGCCCTTCTGCGCAATGAGGTCGAGGGCCGCTTCGATCAGCGCCTCTTTCAGATTGCCGTGGTGATAGCCGCCTTCCCGGCGGCCGCGGTGCCAGCTCATGTGAATATCTTTAACATGGCATGCTGCGGAAGCGCCAGCGTGGGCACGGCTTAACTGCGCGCATCCGCATCCTGATCGGCCTTCATCAAGGTCCGCAGCGCCTTCGGAATCGGCCGGGCGCGGCCTTCCGAAACGAAGGCGACCTTGACCTTGGCCTCGATCAAAAGTTCGTCGCCGCGCCGCACCTCCTGCGCGAGCATCATCGAGGCGCCCTTCACCTCGTGCGGAGTCGTCGTGACGGTCAGAATGTCGTCCATCCGCGCGGGGCGCAGGAATTCGAGTTGCATCGAGCGCACCACGAAGGCGAAGCCGGGCGCCTCTGCCCCCGCCTCCGCGAACAGCGCGCTCTGCTCGGCACCTAACAGGCGCAGATAATTGGTCCGCCCGCGCTCCATGAAGCGCAGGAAATTGGCGTGATAGACGATGCCGGAGAAATCGGTGTCCTCGTAATAGACGCGGATCGCCATCACATGGCGGCCGTTCACAATTTCACCGTCGAGAGAGAACGAGGCAGGTTTTTCGGTCATCGCATCAATCTTGAAAATCAGTCGTCATCGCCATTGAACATGCCAAACTGGGCCGGGTCGCGCGAGGGCGCAGCCAGACCCAGATGCCTGAAGGCGTGATCGGTGAGCAACCGTCCGCGCGGGGTGCGCTGCAGATAGCCGCACTGGATCAGATACGGCTCGATGATGTCTTCGATGGCGTCGCGCGGCTCCGACAGCGCCGCCGCCATGGTCTCGACGCCAACGGGCCCGCCACCGTAATTGAGCGCGATGGTGGAGAGATAGCGGCGGTCCATCGCATCGAGACCGGCTTTATCTACTTCCAAAGCACCGAGCGCGTGATCGGCGATCGCCCGATCGATGGCGTCGGCATCCGCGGCTTCGGCGAAATCGCGCACGCGCCGCAACAGCCGTCCCGCGATGCGCGGCGTGCCGCGCGCGCGACGGGCGATCTCGTTGGCACCGTCTTTCGTCATGCCGATGCCGAGCACACGCGCGCCGCGAGTGACGATCTTTTCAAGCTCGTCCTCGGTGTAGAAATTCAGCCGGAGCGGAATGCCGAAACGGTCGCGTAGCGGATTAGTAAGCAGCCCCGCGCGCGTCGTCGCGCCCACCAGCGTGAACTTCGCCAGATCGACCTTGACCGAACGCGCCGCAGGTCCCTCGCCGATCATGAGATCGACCTGGAAATCCTCCATCGCGGGATAGAGAAACTCCTCCACCGCCGGACTAAGGCGATGGATTTCGTCGATGAACAGCACGTCGCGTTCTTCGAGATTAGTAAGCAGCGCGACGAGATCGCCCGCCTTCGAGATCACCGGCCCGGATGTGGCGCGAAAACCGACGCCAAGCTCGCGCGCGACGATCTGCGCCAGCGTGGTTTTGCCCAAACCGGGCGGACCGACGAACAACACGTGGTCGAGCGCTTCCTTGCGCTTGCGCGCGGCGTCGATGAACACCTGCAAATTCGCGCGCGCTTGCGCCTGGCCGACGAATTCCGACAGGTTCTGCGGGCGCAATGACGTATCGCCGACATCGTCGGCGCGGCGTTCGGGCGTGACGAGACGGGGGCCGCTCATTTTGCCAGTTCCTTCAACCCGAGCCGGATGAGCTTGGTTGTCTCCGCACCCTCACCTGCATCGCGTGCAACGCTTGCGACCGCCGCCGCCGCCTGCGGCTGGCCATAGCCGAGATTGACCAGCGCGGAAATCGCGTCGCGGATCGGCCCCGGCGCGCGGTCCTCATCCACCGCGCCGGCCAGATGCACCACCGCCGGATCGACATTGGCGAAGGCGGGGGCCTTATCCTTCAGTTCGGTGACGATGCGCTCGGCAACTTTCGGGCCGACGCCCGGCGTACGCGCCACCGCGGCCTTGTCGCGCATCGCGATCGCATTGGCGAGGTCCGACGGCGGCAAGGTCGAGAGCACCGCGAGCGAGACCTTGGCGCCGACGCCCTGTACGGTCTGCAGCAGGCGAAACCATTCGCGTTCGATATCGGTGCGAAAACCGAACAGCCTGATCTGGTCCTCCCGCACATAGGTCTCGATCGACAGCGCGGCCGCCTCGCCCGGCGACGGCAGCGCCTGCAGCGTTCGCGCCGAGCAATGGACGAGATAGCCGACGCCTTGCACGTCGAGGATGACGTAGTCCTCGCCGTAGGAATCGATCAAACCCTTGAGCTTGCCGATCATGCGCCCATCACCTTCTGCATCAGCAGCACACTCTGCCGATGATGCGCGTGCGTAATCGCGATGGCGAGCGCGTCGGCGGCGTCTGGTGTCGTCGGTGCGGCCTTCGGCAGTAGCACGCCCAACATGACGCGGATCTGGTTCTTGTCGGCGTGGCCCGCACCGACCACGGTCTTCTTCACCTGATTGGGCGCATATTCGGCGACCGAAATGCCCGCCATTGCCGGGACCAGCATGGCGACGCCGCGCGCCTGCCCGAGCTTGAGCGTGCCCGCGCCGTCCTTGTTGACGAAGGTCTGCTCGACGGCCGCTTCTAACGGAGAATGTTCGCTCACCACTCTGGCGAGTCCCTCATGGATCGCGAGCAGCCGCTCTGACAGCGGCAGGCTGTCGCGCGATTCCACGGAACCGCATCCGACATAGATCAGCCGGTTGCCGTCGACATCGATCACCCCCCAGCCGGTGCGGCGCAGGCCCGGATCGATCCCCAGAATACGAATCGCGCGCGAAGTCATGCCTTATGATAGCCGAAACCGCCGCAAAGGTCCGGCATCACAATAGCGTCCCGCGCAGGATCAGCAGCGCAACGCTGAAATAGATCATCAGCCCAGTGACATCGACCAGCGTGGCGACGAAGGGCGCGGACGCGCTCGCGGGGTCGAATCCCACCCGCTGCAACAGGAACGGCAGCATCGAGCCCGCGACAGAGCCGAACGTCACCACGCCGACCAGCGCGGCCGCGACCGTGACGCCCACCAGCAGCCAGTGCTCGCCGTAGTCATAAATGCCGAGCTTCTGCCACATCACAACCCGGAACAAGCCGATGACGCCGAGTCCAGCGCCGAGCAGAAGCCCGGTCGGGAGTTCGCGCAGCATCACATGCCACCAGTCGGACAGTTTCACGTCGTGCAGCGCCAGCGCACGGATCAGGAGCGAGGTCGCCTGCGAACCGGAATTGCCGCCCGAACTCATGATGAGCGGAATGAACAGCGTCAGTACCAAAGCCTTTTCCAGTTCGCCCTCGAAGTGTTGCATGACGCTCGCGGTGAGCATTTCGCTGATGAACAGGACGGCAAGCCAGACACCGCGCTTGCGGATCATGTTGCCGAGTCCGATCTGCAGATAAGGCTCCTCGATCGCTTCCATGCCGCCGAATTTCTGGGCGTCCTCAGTGCCTTCCTCGATGATGGCGTCGATGACATCGTCGAAGGTGACGATGCCGAGCAGATGCGAGGCCTTGTCGACCACCGGCACCGCGAGAAGGTCGTGACGCGAGATCAGCCGCGCGACGTCTTCCCGGTCGACGAGTGGCAGCGTGGTGATCGGCGTCACCGCAAGATCGCCAATCTTCTCGTTCGGCTCGCCCGCGATCAGACGGCGCAGCGACAGCGCACCAACGAGACGGCGAGTCACGGGATCGAGAACGTAGATCGCGTAGACCGTCTCGCGGGTGCGCTCGACCTGACGGATGTGCTGCAGCGTGCGCTCGACCGTCCAGTTGCTCGGCGCGCTGACGAATTCGATCGTCATCATCGCACCGGCGGTGTTCGGCGGATAGGCAAGCAGGCTCGTGATAGCGTTGCGCGAGGCGAGATCGAGCCCGTTCATCAGCTCGGTGCGCGGCGGGTCCCGCAATTGCTGGATAAGGTCGGCCGCCATATCGGACGACATGCCCGCGAGCAGCGGGATCGCGATGTCATGCGGCAGTGCCTCGACGATCTCGGCTCCGAAATCGAGTTCGGGCTTGTCGAGGACTTCAATCGCCTTTTCGCGTGGCAGCAGCCGCAAAACCTCGGCCGCCTCGTCAGGCTCAAGCCTGTTGAGAACGTCGACCGTGTCGGCAGTGTGCTCGTTGATCAGGCTTGCCGCGACCACAGCGGCGTTGAAGCCATCCTCGGAGATTGTGTGGATGTCCGTCATGACTCACCTTCGGATCTGCCGACACCGGCAGCGGGTGAGCCTTAAGAAACGCTCAGACCGCGCGGGCCGTTGCCGGCAAAATACGTTGACTGTCGCTTGGCATAGTTGAGAGTTTCCAGTGACGCGGCGCGGGATCGAACGATCTCGCGCCGCCTGTTGCTGACATGAGCTTTCGCTTTCGCGGCGTCAAGAAAAAACCGCGTGTATCGTTACGAAAGAACGAGAACGGGCCTCAGCCCGCCATCTTGGCGGCGAGCGCATCCGAGACTTCGAAATTGGCATAGACGTTCTGCACGTCGTCATGCTCGTTCAGTTGGTCGAGCAGCTTGAACAGCTTCTCGCCGACCTCGTCGCTGACGGCGATATTGTTCTGGGGCTTCCAGATCAACGCGGCCTTGCGCGGCTCGCCGAACTTGGCTTCCAGCGCCTTGGCGGCCTCGCTCAGTGAGGCCTGCGAGGTATAGATTTCATGCCCGTCGTCGGACGACACCACGTCGTCGGCGCCGGCATCGATGGCGGCTTCCAGCATGGTGTCGGCATCGGCCTTGGCCGCGTCGTACTCGATCACGCCGACATGGTCGAACATGAACGACACCGAGCCGGTTTCGCCGAGATTGCCGCCAGACTTGGTGAAGTAAGAACGGATGTCGGAGGCGGCGCGGTTGCGGTTGTCGGTCAGCGCCTCGACGATCACCGCGACGCCGCCGGGACCGTAGCCCTCGTAGCGGATTTCATCGTAGCTCTCGCCCTCGCCGCCGATGGCCTTCTTGATGGCGCGCTCGATATTATCCTTCGGCATGTTCTCGGCGCGGGCGGCGATCACGGCAGCGCGCAGGCGCGGGTTCATCGCGGGATCGGGCGTACCAAGCTTGGCCGCCACGGTGATTTCGCGAGCGAGCTTGCCGAATATCTTGGATCGCATGGCATCCTGCTTGCCCTTGCGGTGCATGATGTTCTTGAATTGGGAATGTCCGGCCATGCGAATGGTCTCTGTGAGGGGCGCGCATCGCGCGCCTTGCATTGAAGATCAGGGTTGGGTGGGGCGTTATAGGCCCGCACCCGCCAAAATCAAAGATTTTCGGGAGGCGTCCGGGCCTTAACCTTGCTGCCAGAATCCGGGCACAACCTCCTCCAGCACCGGGCCGATCCGCACCGGAGCGACCTTTTGCGCACGGCCGGTTGTATCGTCCGTTTCCACCGCGACGCCGCTCAGGGTGCCTGGACCATCCCCCGCCGTGAAGCGGGCCGCCGGATAACCGCGCAGGAAGCGGCCGAGCGGCTCCTCGCGGTCCATGCCGATGACGGTCTCGTAGTCGCCGGTCATGCCTGCATCGGTCATATAGGCGGTGCCGCGCGGCAGGATGCGATAATCGGCGGTCGGTGCATGCGTATGGGTGCCGACAACGAGGCTTGCGCGTCCGTCGCAATGATAGCCGAATGCCTGCTTCTCACTGGTCGCCTCGCCGTGGAAATCGACCACGATGGCATCGACCGCCTCACCCAGCGGACAGGCTGTGAGTTCGCGATCAATGGCGATGAAGGGATCATCGCAGGGCGACATAAAGATGCGCCCGATGGCGTTGACGACGAGCGCGTGCTGACCCTTCTTGGTCTCGATCATCGCAGCACCCCGCCCCGGCGTGCCTGCGGTGAAGTTGAGCGGACGGATCAGGCGCGGCGCGCGTTCGATGAACACCAGCGCCTCGCGCTGATCCCAGGAGTGATTGCCGAGCGTGATGGCGTCGGCTCCGGCATCGACCAGTTCTTCGTAGATCGCTTCGGTGATGCCGAAACCGCCAGCTGCGTTCTCGCCGTTGACGACGACCAGATCGAGCGCCCAGTCGTGGATCAGGCCGGGCAGCGTTTCCGTCACCACGTTGCGTCCGCTGCGTCCCACCACATCGCCGACAAAGAGAATCCGCAACTCGCCTACTCCCGGAAATCGATCACGTCTCGCTCCGTTAGCACGAGATCAAGCGGTTCGTCGTGGGTATCGTCGGGAATTTGGTCCATTTGCTGCACAGAGTACGCAAGGCCCGCGGCCGTGATGCGCTTGCTCCGGCGCAAGCCCTGCAGCGTGCGGTCGTAATAGCCGCCACCATAGCCGAGGCGATGGCCACGCCGGTCGAACGCGGCGAGCGGCACCAGCACGATATCGGGCTCGACCTCCTCCGCATCCGACGACGGTTCGAGAATTCCATAGAGGCCACGCACCAGAACGGTGTCCACCGTCCAGGCGCGAAAGATCAAGGGCTCGCCGCGACCGATTGCGACCGGCAGCGCCAGTCCCGCGCCCCGCGCGCGCAACGCTTTCATCAAGGCGGACGGATCGATCTCGGTGCGGATCGCGGAGAAGCCTGCAACTATGCAGCCGGGCCCGATCTCGAATTGCGTTGCATGCCGTGCGAGTGCTTCGCGCGCGGCGGCGCGCTCCTCAGCCGCGAGGGAATCGCGGCGGGCGAAAGCGGCGGCGCGAAGTTCGTTCTTGGATTGCTGCAAGGAGGGATCGTCCACCGTACCCCAGCGAAAATTAGGTCACACCTTAAAAGGCGGAAGAGAAGGTGCGAAGCCACGGTCGCCGTTGAAGCACTCGATCCCGGAGTTCCCTACGAAAGTAGGTGGGCACCATATGTCCGGGTCCACGGACCCGGCCAGGGACAGTTCCCTAAAGGATCGATAAGGCCCCGGGGATATATGGCTCCTGACGCGCGCTGCAGCCTCGCCCGCCCAATGTAGCGACGATCAGGCTGCGCCGCCAGCGGCACCGGGACAATTTCACTCAGCGAAAAATTTCGGAAAGCGTCTCAGCCGAGCGCGACGTTGCCGGCGAGCGGCTTGTTCAATTCCTGCGTCATCCGCTCGATGCGCTCGGATGCGGAGTTGAGCGCGTTGGCGATCGCGGACTGAGTGGCGCGGGCGCGGTCACTGGCCGCTACACGGCCCTCGCGGAGCACCTCGATCTCCTCCTCGAAACCACGGATGCGCCGCTCGGCATCTTGCAGCTCATCAGCGATGGTGAGGGAGGCCATCACGGTCAGGCGCTGGTCACCGATCTCGCCGAACTTGCCGCGCAAATCCGTGACCCGGCTCTCCAGCATCTCGGCAAGCCGCAACAGCCGCGTCTCCTGCCCTTCCTCGCAGGCCATACGATATTGCCGGCCGTTGATGGTGACGTTGACGTGGCTCACGAAGCGTCCTCCTCGATCACCGAACGGATGGTGCCGATGGCGACATCGAGACGTTCGGCGATTTCGCGGTTGGCGCGCTCCAGTTCGCGCGAACGCACCAGGGTGCCGTCGAGTTCGTTTGCGAGGCGCGAACGATCCACGCCGAGCGACTGGATGCGCGCCGCAAGCTCATCGCTACCGCGGTCATATTCGCGCCGGCGCTCCACCGCGCTCTCCATCGCATCGAGCGCTGCCGCAAGACGCCGTGTTGCCGCCTCGATCTCGCTTGCGGCGGAAGGCGCGGCTGGCGCCGCGTGCTCACCGGCAGCGAAGGCGTTGGGCATACGGTCGTTCATGTACGAGCCATTCGGTCTCGGATGGTGAACCATGGAAGGTTGAGCGGCCGATCTCATCGGAAAATCCCGGTCCAGCAAGCATTTAGTTGCTGAATCTACGGTCCGATTCGCGCTCTTGCAACGTCGCGTTGCCGCTATGCACCGTTAAGCGCGGCAACTATGTGGCATTCGCTTTGCGAACACCTCCTCCGCGCGTTGATTTCCCGTTTGATTCTTGGACTCACGAGTGCGTCGGTGCTATCCACCGGCCGCAGTCATCTGACTGCAATATCCCGCCTTTTTGGAAAAATTTTTCAGGTTCTCACTCATGACGTTTCAAGCGAAGACCCCGCGTGTCGATCCATCCCGTATGGCCAACGCGATCCGCGCTCTCGCGATGGACGCCGTGGAGAAAGCCAACTCGGGCCATCCCGGCCTGCCGATGGGCACGGCCGACATCGCCACCGTGCTGTTCACGCAATTCCTGAAGTTCGATGCGCGCGACCCGAAATGGGCCGACCGCGATCGCTTCGTGCTCTCGGCCGGTCACGGCTCGATGCTGCTCTATGCGTTGCTGTATCTCACTGGCAACGAGTCGATGACGATCGATGAGATCAAGAACTTCCGCCAGCTCGGTTCGCTGACGCCAGGACACCCGGAAAACTTCATCACCCCCGGCATCGAGATGACCACCGGCCCGCTCGGCCAGGGCATTTCCACCGCGGTCGGCATGGCGCTCGCGGAGCGTCACCTCGCGGCTGAGTTCGGCGGCGACATCGTCGATCACTACACCTATGTGCTCGCCTCCGACGGCGACCTGATGGAAGGCATCAGCCAGGAAGCCATCGCGCTCGCCGGTCACCTCAAGCTCAACAAGATGATCGTGCTGTTCGACGACAACGGCATTTCGATCGATGGCGCGATCTCGCTTTCAGACTCTGTCGATCAGGTGAAGCGCTTCGAGGCCGCAGGCTGGGCCGCCTGCCGCATCGACGGCCACGATCACGACGCTATCGCTGACGCCATCGCGCGCGCGCAGACCTCGGATCGTCCGACTCTGATCGCCTGCAAGACCACCATCGCCTACGGCGCACCGATCAAGGCGGGCACCTCGAAATCACACGGCTCGCCGCTTGGCGCCGAGGAAATCGCAGGCACGCGCAAGCAGCTCGGCTGGGACGCGCCGCCGTTCGAAATTCCGGCGGACATTCTTGAAGCCTGGCGCGCGGCCGGTTCGCGTGGCGCGGTGGCCGGCGCGGAGTGGGACAAGAAATTCGCGGCAAAGGACGCCACGCTGCGCGCCGAATTCAAGCGCCGCATGCAGGGCGATCTGCCGGTGAAGGCACTCACGGATGCCATCGCCAAGATGAAAGCGTCGCTCGCCGAGACTCCGAAGGACATCGCCACCCGCACCGCCTCCGAGCGCGCGCTGGAAGTCCTGATCCCGGCAGTGCCGGAGATGATCGGCGGTTCGGCCGATCTCACCGGCTCCAACAACACCCGCATCAAGGACATGGTCGCAATCTCCGCCAATAATTACGGCGGGCGCTACGTGAACTATGGCATCCGCGAGCACGGCATGGCGGCGGCGATGAACGGCATGGCGCTGCATGGCGGCATCATTCCGTATTCCGGTACGTTCTTGGTGTTCTCCGACTACCTGCGGCCGTCGCTACGTCTCGCAGCACTCATGGGCGAGCGCGTCATCCACGTGCTCACTCATGACTCCATCGGCCTCGGCGAGGACGGCCCAACGCACCAGCCCGTCGAACATCTCGCGGCGCTGCGTGCGATCCCGAACCTCAACGTCTTCCGTCCCTGCGACACCGTGGAAACGCTGGAATGCTGGCAGCTTGCGCTGGAAGCGAAGGATCGTCCGAGCGTGCTCGCACTGACGCGCCAGAACCTGCCGCAGCTTCGCCGCACCAACGACACGGAAAACCGCTGTGCTGCTGGCGCCTACGAAATTTCAAAGGCCGACGGCGAGGCTAAAGTCTCGATTTTCGCCTCGGGTTCAGAAGTCTCGCTCGCGGTGGAAGCGCAGAAGCTGCTCGCCGGGCGCGGCATCGCGACGCGGGTCGTGTCGGTGCCGTGCATGGACCTGTTTCTGGAGGCTCCGGAAGCTGTGCGTGCAGCGCTGATCGGCAATGCGCCGGTGAAAATCGGTGTGGAAGCGGCGATCCGGCAAGGCTGGGACGCCATCATCGGATCCGATGGAATCTTCGTCGGCATGAGCGGATTCGGCGCCAGCGCCCCATATAAGGAACTGTACAACCATTTCGGCATCACGGCGGAGGCGATCACTGCAGCCGCCGAGGGCCGGCTCAAGCGGTAACCCTGCATCAGGATTGCCGCTTCGGATAATTGCATCAGGGCGTCATTCGGGGCAAAACCGCCTCGAAAACGTCAATTCAGGCTTTGAGGAGAATGGAATGACCATCCGTGTCGCAATCAATGGATTTGGCCGCATCGGCCGCAACGTGCTGCGTGCGATTCACGAGTCGAAGCGCACCGACATCCAGGTGGTTGCGATCAACGATCTGGCTCCAGTCGAAACCAACGCCCACCTGCTGCGCTACGACTCGGTGCACGGCCGTTTCCCCGGCGAAGTGAAGGTCGACGGCGATACCATCGATATCGGCAGCGGCAAGATCAAGGTCACCGCCATCAAGGACCCGGCGACGCTGCCCTGGAAAGAACTCGGCATCGACATCGCGATGGAATGCACCGGCATCTTCACCGCGCGCGACAAGGCGGCGCTGCACCTCACAGCCGGTGCCAAGCGCGTACTGGTGTCCGCTCCCGCTGACGGCGCCGACGCCACCATCGTCTACGGCGTCAACCATGACACGCTGACCAAGGATCATGTCGTCGTCTCGAACGGCTCCTGCACGACCAACTGCCTCGCGCCGGTCGCCAAGGTGCTGAACGACGCAATCGGCATCGAGACCGGCTTCATGACCACCGTCCACGCCTACACCGGCGACCAGCCGACGCTCGACACCGTGCACAAGGATCTCTATCGCGCCCGCGCAGCCGCGCTCTCGATGATCCCAACCTCGACCGGCGCCGCCAAGGCCATCGGCCTCGTGCTGCCGGAGCTCAAGGGCAAGCTCGACGGCGTCTCGATCCGTGTGCCGACGCCGAACGTCTCGGTGATCGATCTCAAGATCGTCGCCAAGCGCGAGACGACCAAGGACGAAGTCAACGACGCTGTCCGCCGCGCCTCGCAGCAGCAGCTCAAGAACATCCTCGGCGTCACCGAGCATCCGAACGTGTCGATCGACTTCAACGGCGACAAGCACTCCTCGATCTTCGCCACCGACCAGACCAAGGTGCAGGGCGGCAAGCTGGTGCGCGTGATGTCGTGGTACGACAACGAGTGGGGCTTCTCGAATCGCATGGCCGATACCGCCGTCGCGATGGGCAAGTTGATCTGATCTTTCTGCTCCGGGCGGCGCGATCCACGAGCGATCCGCCGCCCGAAACTGTTTCACAGGATGACGGTTCAAACTTCGTCATCCGGCGTCGATGACGCATATTGATGCGCCGATGACGATGCATCGGGTTCGGGGACAAGGAGACCCATGACCACCACCCTCTTCCGCACCCTCGACGACGTCGACGTGCACAACAAGCGTGTCCTGCTGCGCGTCGATCTCAACGTCCCGATGGACAATGGCCGCGTCTCCGACGCCACGCGCCTCGAGCGCGTCACCAAGACCATCACCGAGTTGGCGGAAAAAGGCGCCAAGGTCATCCTGCTCTCGCATTTCGGACGCCCCAAGGGCGTCGATCCGAAGCAGTCGCTGAAGCCGGTCGCAATCACGCTCGCCTACATGCTGCGTCGTCATGTCGAATTCGTCGACGACTGCATCGGCGAGAAGGCGCAGGCCGCGGTGTCCCATATGAAGGCAGGCGACATCGTCTGCCTCGAAAATACACGCTTCCATAAGGGCGAAGAGAAGAACGATCCCGCTTTCGTTGCCGAACTCGCCAAGCTCGGCGACGTCTGGGTCAACGACGCGTTCTCGACCGCTCATCGCGCCCACGCCTCGACCGAAGGTCTCGGCCATGTGCTGCCCGCCTATGCCGGCCGTTCGATGCAGGCCGAACTCGATGCACTGACCAAGGCGCTGGAAGCGCCGACCCATCCGGTCGCGGCCGTGATCGGCGGCGCGAAGGTTTCGACCAAGCTCGATCTTCTCGAAAACCTCGTCACCAAGGTCGATGCGCTGGTGATCGGCGGAGGCATGGCGAACACCTTCCTGCACGCGCAGGGTATCGATGTCGGCAAGTCGCTCTGCGAGAAGGAACTGGCGCCGACCGCGTTGCGGATTCTGGAAAAGGCGGAAGCGGCCAAATGCGCCGTGATCCTGCCGGTGGACGCGGTGATCGCCCGGGAGTTCGTCGCCCACGCGCCGTCCGAGGCCTGCGGCCTCGATGCCATCCCGTCGGACGCGATGATCCTCGATGTCGGCCCGAAGTCTGTGGACCGTGTCCGCGCCGCGTTCGACGCGGCCAAGACCGTGGTCTGGAACGGCCCGCTCGGCGCGTTCGAACTGTCGCCGTTCGATCGCGGCACCGTGCAGGCCGCGCGGCACGCCGCTGGCCTCACCCTCGAGGGCAAGCTGATCTCGGTGGCGGGCGGTGGCGACACCGTCGCGGCCCTGAACCATGCCGGCGTCGCATCCGACTTCACCTATGTCTCGACTGCGGGCGGCGCCTTCCTCGAATGGATGGAAGGCAAGCCGCTGCCCGGTGTCGAGGTGCTGCGGACGAAATGACAATACCGCCCCGTTTGGGTAGATTGACCCGGACGGGGTGGAACCGGCCAGACCGTCCACGAATTACAACAACCGAACCCCCATCCCTTAAATCAGTTGCTTGCAGGAGAGCTCGATGAATCTCGCTGACCTCAACAAGGTAGCCAACGCCATGGTCGCGCCCGGGCGCGGAATCCTGGCCGCCGACGAATCCTCCGGCACCATCAAGAAGCGCTTCGACCCGATTGGCGTGGAATCGACCGAGGACAGCCGCCGCGACTATCGCGAACTGCTGTTCCGCTCGAAGGAAGCGATGACGAAGAACATCTCCGGCGTCATCCTGTACGATGAAACCTTCTGGCAGAAGGCCAAGGACGGCACGCCGCTCGTCAAACTGATCGAGCAGGCCGGCTCCATTCCCGGTATCAAGGTCGACGAAGGCACACAGCCGCTGCCCGGCTGCCCCGGCGAACTCATCACCGTCGGCCTCGACAAACTCGCCGAGCGCCTGAAGAAGTATTACGAGCACGGCGCGCGCTTCGCGAAATGGCGTGGCGTGATTGATATCGGCAAGGGTATCCCGAGCTACACCGCTGTGCGCACCAACGCACATGCGCTCGCGCGTTATGCCGCGCTGTGCCAGGCGGCGCAGATCGTGCCGATCGTCGAGCCGGAAGTGCTGATGGACGGCGATCACGACATCGACCGCTGCTACGAAGTCACCGAGTTCGTGCTCAAGGAGACCTTCCAGGAGCTTTACTACCAGAAGGTCGCGCTGGAAGGCATGATCCTGAAGCCGAACATGGCGATCTCCGGCAAGAAGGCCGCGAAGCGCGCCTCGGTACAGGAAGTTGCGGAAAAGACCATCCGCATGCTGAAGAACACGACGCCGTCGGCGGTGCCGGGCATCGCGTTCCTGTCGGGCGGCCAGTCCGATGAGGAAGCGACCGCGCATCTCGACGCCATGAACAAGATCGGCGGCCTGCCCTGGAAGCTCACCTTCTCCTACGGCCGCGCGTTGCAGGCCGCGCCGCAGAAGGCATGGTCCGGCAAGTCCGAGAACGTGCCTGCCGCGCAGAAGGCGTTCGAGCACCGCGCCCGCATGAACGGCCTCGCCAGCAAGGGCGAATGGAAGGCCGATCTTGAAGGCAAAAAGGCGGCGTAAGGCAGCCTTCCTTTCAAATTCGAACTGCCTGAAATGTGAAAATGCGCCGCATCTGCGGCGCATTTTTGCTTCAAGGCTTGTGGCCTCCCTGATCGTCGGTTACCGATTTTCCCCATGGCCTCCTCCAAATCCCCCGCACCCGCCCGGCCCGCGCCCCGCCTCTATCTGGCCACGCCCGCGCTCGATGACACGACCCCGTTCGCGGCACTCCTGCCGTCGTTGCTCGCCGAATTCGACATCGCGGCCCTGCTGCTGCGCCTCAAGGACGCCGACGAGCGCACGCTGACCTCGCGCATCAAGGCGCTCGCAGGTCCTGTGCAGGCCGCTGGTACGGCGCTCTTGGTCGAGCACCATCACAATCTTGTCGCGCGGGCAGGCGCCGACGGTGCGCATGTCGCCGGTTTGCAGGAGATGGAGGACGCGGCCTCGCTCAAGCCGCAGCGCATTCTCGGCGTCGGGCAATTGCACACGCGTCACGATGCGATGCTCGCGGGCGAAAACGGCGCGGACTATCTGCTGTTCGGCGAGCCATCATCCGCGGGCGAGCGCCCCTCGCCCGAAGCCATCTTCGAGCGCCTGCAATGGTGGGCCGAATTGTTCGAGCCGCCTTGTGTCGGCTATGCCGCGACGCTGGACGAAGCCGCACTATTCGCGGGATCTGGCGCCGACTTCATCATGGTCGCGGATTTCGTCTGGAACGATGCGCGTGGACCGGAGGCCGCGCTCGTGGCTGCGCAGGCCGCCATCGCCGAGCGCTTCGCGCAGATGCTCGATGCAGCACAGGCGTCGCACACATGAGCCGCGTTGCGTTCCGCCACATCGCCGCGCTGACGGCCATGCTGTGCCTTGCGAGCAGCAACGGCTTCGCGCAGATGGCGCTGCCCTCGGCGCAACCTGCGACCGCACCGCCGCCGAAAGCCACGCCGAAACCGGCTGCACCCAAGCCCAAGACTGTCCCGAAAGCATCCGCTAAGCCCAAGGCCGACCCGCAGGCCAAGGAAGCGCCGAAGGCCGCCAAGACAGATGCCCTCCCGCCAGAATCCGACGATCCGAATGTCGATCTCGCCTACGGCGCGTTCCAGGAAGGTCGCTACAAGACCGCGCTGGCCCTCGCCACAAGGCGCGCGACCGAAAAGGGTGATCCGAAATCGATGACCCTGATCGGCGAAATCTATTCCAACGGCTTCGGCGTCAAACGCGACGAGCCGCTCGCCGCGAGCTGGTACAAGAAAGCCGCCGATCGCGGCGACCGCGAAGCGCTCTTTGCGCTCGGCATGATGCAGATCGGCGGGCGCGGCATGCCCGTCGACCGCAGCGCAGGCGCGAAACTGCTGGTCGCTGCTGCCAAGCTCGGCAAGCCGGAGGCCGCCTACAATCTCGGCCTGCTCTATCTCGAAGGCCAGGTGTTTCCGCAGGACATCAAGCGCGCCGCCGAACTGTTCCGCCAGGCGGCCGACGCAGGCAACCCGGAGGCGCAATACGCGCTCGCGACCTTCTACAAGGAGGGCCGTGGCGTCGAAAAGAATCCCGCCGAGGCGGCGAAACTGCTCGGCGCGGCTGCACTCGCCAACAATCTCGATGCCGAGGTCGAATATGCCATCGCGCTGTTCAACGGCACCGGCATCGCCCGTGACGAGCGCACTGCCGTCGCGCTGCTCAACCGCGCTGCGCGGCAGGGCAGTCCGATCGCACAGAACCGGCTGGCGCATGTCCTGATCGAAGGCAAAGCCGCGCCGCAGAACAAGGTCGAGGGCTTCAAATGGCACCTGATCGCCAAGACCAGCGGCGCCAGCGACCCCGACCTCGACGCCCAGATGGCGCAACTGCCCGCCGAAGACCGCGCCAAGGCGGAAGCGGCTGCGAAAAAATGGTTCGGCATCAACTAGGCCCTCGCGCGCCTGCCGCGCGCGACACCCATTGCCCTTGACCTGATGGGCCTTTGACGCCAATACCCTCGCCTGACTGTGCTGGATTATTCCGGCTTTTCCCTTACCCCAAGATCGCGCACCATGCTTCATTCCGCTCTCATCAACGTCATGGTCAAGGCCGCGCGCCGCGCCGGCCGCAGCCTCAAGCGCGACCTGGGCGAAATCGAAAACCTTCAGGTGTCGCTGAAGGGCCCCGCCAATTTCGTCTCGGCGGCCGACCGCCGCGCCGAGCAGATGCTCTATGACGATCTCATCAAGGCGCGTCCCGGCTACGGCTTCCTCGGCGAAGAAGGCGGCACACGCGAGGGCACGGACAAGAGCAATACGTGGATCGTCGATCCGCTCGACGGCACCACGAACTTCCTGCATGGCATTCCGCAGTTCGCGATCTCGATCGCCTTGCAGCGCGAAGGCACGATCATCGCGGGCGTGATCTACAATCCGGGCAATGAGGAGCTCTACATCGCCGAGCGTGGCAAGGGCGCGTTCCTTAACGACACGCGGTTGCGCGTCGCCGCACGCAAGAAGCTCGAGGATTGCGTGATCGCCTGTGGCCTGCCGCATATCGGGCGCGGCGACCATGAATTGTCGCGCCGCGAAATGGCGGAGTTGCAGCCGCGCGTTGCGGGCCTGCGCCGCTTCGGCGCAGCCTCGCTCGACATGGCATTCGTCGCCGCCGGCCGCCTCGACGGCTACTGGGAACGCAATCTCAAATCATGGGACATCGCCGCAGGCCTGATCATGGTGCGCGAAGCGGGCGGCACCGTCAGCGGCATCGAGGGCGGCGACACCGCGCTCGAGACGGGGCACGTCGTGTGCGGCAACGAGATCATCCAGCGCGAACTGGTGAAGATTCTCAAGCCGCTGGGCTGACAGCGTCGCATCAATGCGGCGGCGAAAATCGCACCGATTTTAGTTCCCCACATAGCGCCTTTCGCTACTGGTTTCCTCGACGCACCGTGCCATAGTAGGCTGACGCACGGCGTTCAACGAGGAGCAACAGTCCCGCATGGCGAAGCACCCTCCTGTGACTGCTGACGACATCGTCGTCACCAAACTGTCATCGCCGCGGATCTTCCTGGTCCGCATGCTGGTGTTTCTGGTGCTATGCGCCCTCGTCTGCGTCATCCTCTACAAGCAGATCTGGACCGCCTTCCTCGCCAATCCCGGCCTCAACGCTTTGATCGGCGCTGTACTGCTGATCGGAACGCTGCTGTCGTTCCGGCAGGTGCTCCGGCTTTATCCTGAAGTCGCGTGGGTCAATCACTTCCGCGTCTCCGATCCCGGCCTTGCGCTCGACCGGCGGCCGGTGTTGCTCGCGCCGATGGCGGCGATCCTGTCCAATCGTTCGGGCCGGATGAGCATCACCCAGCAGACCATGCGGCACATGCTGGATTCGATCGCCACGCGTCTCGACGAGTCGCGCGACATCTCGCGCTACATGACCGGCCTGCTGGTTTTCCTCGGCCTGCTCGGCACCTTCTGGGGCCTGATCGAGACCGTGGGCTCCGTCGGCAAGGTGATCGACGGGCTGAAAGTCGGCGGCGAAGCAGGCGCGATGTTCGAAACGCTGAAGGAAGGCCTCGCCGCGCCGCTCGGCGGCATGGGCATTTCATTCTCGTCCTCGCTGTTCGGTCTCGCCGGATCGCTGATCCTCGGCTTCCTCGATCTGCAATCGAGCCAGGCGCAGAACCGCTTCTATACCGACCTCGAAGACTGGCTCGCGAGCACCGTGCGCGAATATGCCGGCGATGCCGCGCTCACCGGCACACATACGGACATGACGCCCGCGATCGAGCGGCTGCGCGAGGCGGTCGAAAGCATGGGCTCCAATCGCGCAGGCACCACGGCAATGGCGAACCTCGCCGAGGCCATTCAAGGCCTCGTCAATCATATGCGCGAGGAACAGGGCCTGATCCGCGAATGGGCGGATTCGCAAGGCGAGCAAAACGCCGAGATCAAGAAACTCTTGGAACGCATCGCGCGCCCGAACGGCGCGCTGCAACGGGAATCCTGACATCATGGCGTTGGCGCGCTCACGCCGCAACGGCGAGTCCAGCCTCAACTATTGGCCGGGATTCGTTGACGCGTTGTCCACGCTGGTGCTCTCCATCGTGTTCCTACTGTCGGTGTTCCTGGTGGTCCAGTTCTATCTGTCGCAGGAAGTCTCCGGCAAGGACAAGGCGCTGGAGCGACTCAACGCACAGATCGCGCAACTCACCAATCTTCTCTCGCTTGAAAAAGTCTCGAGCGGCGGCCTCAACGACCAGATCGCGCAACTGCGCGCGAGCCTCGCGACCGCTGAAGCCGAGCGCGACCGGGCCAAGGGGATGGCCGAAAGCCTCGGCGGCGGTGCGAACGGCGGCGGCGATCTCAACAAGCAGCTTGCCACCGAGAAGCAGATTTCCGAACGCGCGCTAGCGCAGGTCGAGGTCCTGAACCAGCAGATCAGCGCGCTGCGCCGCCAGCTCGCGGCGCTGGAAGATGCGCTCAACGCGTCCGAACAGAAGGGCAAGGAATCGCAGGAGAAGATCGCCGATCTCGGCCAGCGCCTGAACGTCGCGCTGGCGCAGCGGGTGCAGGAATTGTCACGCTATCGCTCTGAATTCTTCGGGCGGCTGCGCACCATCCTCGGCGACCGGCCCGACATCCGGATCGTCGGCGACCGTTTCGTATTCCAGTCGGAGGTGTTCTTCGATTCCGGAAGCGCGGCGCTGTTGCCCGAGGGGCGCAACGAACTCGACCAGCTCGCAAATGCGCTGGGTGATCTCGAAAAGAAAATCCCGGCGGAAATTCCGTGGGTGCTACGCGTCGACGGCCACACCGACGTGCGCCCGATCAACAGCCCGCAGTTCAAGTCGAATTGGGATCTGTCGGCTGCCCGCGCGATCTCGGTGGTGCAATATCTGATCTCGCGCGGGGTGTCGCCGCAGCGGCTGGTCGCGGCGGGCTTCGGCGAATTCCAGCCGCTCGACACCGGCACGACCGAGGATGCCTACAAGCGCAACCGCCGCATCGAACTCAAGCTCACCGAGCGATGAGGCTGCGCCCCTACCGCGCAGCCGACGAGGACGCGCTGATCGCGCTGTGGCAGCGCACCTGGCAATATGCCTACCCTTCGATCGATTTCGGCGAGCGGCTGTCCGCGTGGCGGCATCGCTGGCGCACCGAGCTGGTGCCGGGCGCGCGCATCACGGTTGCGGAAAATGACGCGGACGCGGTCGGCTTCGTCACGCTCGACGGCTCGGGCTATCTCGACCAGCTTGTCGTCGCGCCGGAAGCGTGGGGTTCTGGCGCTGCGGATGCCCTGGTCGATGAAGCGAAGCGGCAATCGCAAGGAACGATCACGCTATTGGTGAACGCCGACAATGCCCGCGCCATCCGCTTCTATGAGCGTCACGGCTTCCGCCACACCCACGACGACGTGAACCCGACATCCGGGCGCAAGGTGCATGGGATGAAGTGGGAGCGGCCAAAGACCGCCAGCTAACCGCCCTCGAACTGCAGCCGCGCCAGTCGCGCATAGAGACCGTTCGCTGCAACGAGCGAGGCATGTGTGCCCTGCTCGACGATGCGGCCGTGCTCCATCACCAGAATGCGGTCGCATGACAACACGGTGGCGAGGCGATGCGCGATCACCAGCGTGGTGCGGTGCTGCATCAGTTCCTCCAGCGCGGTCTGCACCAGCGTCTCGCTTTCGGCGTCGAGCGCCGACGTCGCCTCATCGAGCAACAGCAGCGGCGCATCGCGCAGAATTGCGCGCGCGATCGCGATGCGCTGGCGCTGGCCACCCGACAGAGTGACGCCGCGTTCGCCGAGCTGCGTTTCGAATCCATGTGGCAGGCGGCTGAGAAATTCCGTGGCGTGCGCCTGCTCGGCGGCGCGCTCGACATCGGCATCGGAGGCGTCGGGGCGACCGAAGCGGATATTCTCGCGCGCGGTTGTGGCAAAGATCGCCGAATCCTGCGGCACCAGCGCGATGCGCGAGCGCAAGTCTTCCGGCGTCACCTCGTCGATCGGCACACCATCGAAGGTGATCGAGCCGTTTCGCGGATCGTAGAAGCGCAACAGCAGATGAAACAGCGTGCTCTTGCCCGCACCCGACGGGCCGACCACAGCGATCTTCTCGCCTGCCTTCACTGCAAACGACACGCCGTCCACCACGAAGGCCTCCGGCCGCGTCGGATAGGCGAAGCGCACACGGTCGAACACGATGTCGCCGCGCGCGGGCTCCGGCAGATGTTTCGGATGAACGGGCGCGGTGATGTCGGACTTCACGTTGAGGATTTCGAACAGACGTTCGGCCGCGCCGGAGGCTTGCGCGATTTCACCCCAGACCTGGCTCAACTCGCCGAGCGCGCCTGCGGCAAATGCCGCATACAGGACGAACTGACCGAGCCGGCCGGCGGTGATCTGTCCGGTGATGATGTCGTGGGAGCCGACCCACAGGATCAGCACGACGGAAGAGAAGATCAGGAAGATCACGACGGCGGTGAGCCACGCGCGCGCGCGGGTCGAGGCACGGGCCGCCTCATAGGCGCGCTCGACTTCGTTGCCGAAACGCGCCTGCGCTAGCAGTTCGTTGGTGAAGGCCTGAAGGGTGCGGATCGCGCCGATTAGTTCGGACGCATAGGAAGAAGCGTCGGCCAGTGTATCCTGCGCGCCGCGCGAGAGCTTGCGCACGCGGCGGCCGAAGCCGACGAGCGGCAGCACGATCAGCGGGATCGCGGCGAGCACGAAGCCCGACAGCTTCGGGCTCGATACCACCATCATCGCCGCCGCGCCGAGGAATAGCACGAGGTTGCGCAACGCGATCGACACCGACGCTCCGACCGCCGACTTGATCTGCGTGGTGTCGGCGGTGAGCCGCGAGACCAGCTCGCCGCTATGGGCGGTGTCGAAGAAGGACGGCGACAGCCGTGTGAGATGCTTGAACACGTCGCCGCGCAGATCCGCAACAATGCGTTCGCCGAGCGTGATGACAAAGTAATAGCGCATCGCGCTGGAGGCAGCGAGCACGGCAACGACGCCGATCATGACGCCGAAGTAGCTGTTGATCATCGCCACGCTTTCGGCGCTGAATCCGAAATCGATCATGCGCCGAACCGCGAGTGGCACGGCGAGCGTCGCGAGCGAGGCGATGATCAGGGCAACCAGCGCGCCAAAGGCGCGGCCGCGGTAGCGGCCGATATAGGGCGCGAGCGCCAGCAAAGGGCGCAGGCCAGGGCGCTTGGCGCGCGTCTTGATTTCAGGCGGGGACGTCGTTTCTGCTGCCTTGACCTCGGCCGAGGCCGACACGGCCTGCCCCTCCGCCGGAATGCGTTCCACCACGTTCATCGCGCCAACACCGCTGTCTTTGTTCAGGCTTCCCAATAGGCTGCAGATATCCCGCTGGCAAATGCGGCGCTCTGCGATGGGTCAAGCTGCTTGTCTGAAACCGTCCCGTGGGGTATAGACCCGCCAAATTCGCCCCACAAATTACCGATCAGCAAGGCGCAAGCCGCCGAAGGATTTGCCATGAAAGCCGAAATTCATCCGGATTATCATACGATTAAGGTCGTGATGACCGACGGAACCGAGTACCTCACGCGCTCGACCTACGGCAAGGAAGGCGACACGCTGAACCTCGACATCGATTCCAAGTCGCATCCGGCCTGGACCGGCGGCACCCAGCAGATACTCGATCGCGGCGGCCGCGTCTCCCGGTTCCAGAAGAAATTCTCGGGCTTCCTCAAGAAGGACTAAAGTCCTCTCTTTTGCGCCCGTTCGAAAAGCAAAACGCCCCGCGCTCACGCCGGGGCGTTTTTTTCGTTGAGCGTTTCAAGGACGCTCAGTTCTCGAACGCAGCCCGCAGCCTGTCGAGTTGCGGCATCAGCGGATTGCCTGGCGCGCCCGCATCCTGCTTCTCAGCGTGCATGGTCGCGTCGAGCCGGCGTACCTTCGCCTGCAGTTCCGTTGAGCGCGTAATCAAAGCCTGCAATTGTTCCGGCAGCTTTTCGATCAGGTCGCTCGATCCCGGCTCGGCTGCGGTCAGCTTGACCTTGGTCTTTTCGCGATTGGCCTGATTGAGCGTCATCTCGCCTTCGCGCACCGCGCGATGCAGCAACAGCCACGACGCCAACTGCATCAGCCGCGTGGTGAGACGCATGCTCTCGGTCGCGTAGGTCAGGCCGACGGCGCGCTCGAGCGTCTTCGCTTCCGCGCGGCCTTCGCCATCGAGATACGCCGCCGTCTCTTCGACGAGATTCATTCCATCACGGAACAAATCCTGGAACGCCGGTGAATTGGTGAAATGCTCGCTCAGCAGGATGAGCCCATCCCGCGCCTGATCCGACATGGTTAACGCCTTGAACCTGTTACGCCTGTTACGCGCCGTTTCTTATGATGAACAAATCATTGCCCCCCGGCGGCGCAGGAGTCCAGCCGGTTAACCGACCAAATCGGGATATGGTTTCCATGACATCTGCATGAAGCAAAAAAAGAGCCGCCGGAAACCGGCGGCTTTTGAAAGTTGATAACAGGGAGGCGTCAAACAGAGTGGACAGGAGCCACTCGGCGTCCAAACAAGGACACTCTGGTCATAAACGCGAAAGCTTAATGTGTCGTAAATGAACGAATCCGTTTACCCTTCCTTTGCAAAGGTGACGGCGCTCACGACTTGAAGAAACCCGCCGCTGCATCGCGCGAAGCGCGCTTCTTTACAGCCTCCGCTTTCAGCCGCTCGATCTCCGCCTCCAGCATCCCGACACGCTCGTTCAGATCGTCAAGCGATAGAAGCGACAGATCCTGTCCGAGTTGATGCGTGATCTTCGGCCGCGGCCTGTCATCGTCGTCGATCGGCATGTCGTTCTCCCTCAAGTGGCATCTGTTGCTCCGCAGCCTGCCACAGTGCCGCGCTCCGGGTCGAGCCGTCGGGGCTGACTCCCCCGCCGTTCGATGGCATACCCTGCTGATCCCAACTTCGACTTTTCCAAGGACGCCCGCATGGACAAGCTTCCCACCCACATGACCGCGATCGCCATTTCCTCGCCGGGAGGCCCGGAGGTGCTGGTGCCCGAGCAACGCGACGTGCCGAAACCGCGCGCGGGCGAAATCCTGGTTAAGGTGGAAGCCGCCGGCGTCAATCGCCCCGACGTACTGCAGCGGATGGGCAAATATCCCGTGCCTCCGGGCGCGAGCGACCTGCCCGGCCTCGAGATCGCAGGCACCGTCGTCGCGCTCGGCGAAGGCGCACAGAAGCACAAGATCGGCGACCGGGTGATGTCGCTCACTGCGGGGGGCGGTTACGCCGAATACTGCGTTGCCCCGGATGCGCACGCCATCACCATTCCCGAAGGGCTCTCGATGAAGCAGGCGGCAACGCTACCCGAGACGGTGATGACCGTGTGGCACAACGTGTTCGAACGCGGCGCGCTCAAGCCCGGCGAGACGCTGCTTGTGCATGGCGGCTCATCCGGCATCGGCACCACCGCGATCCAGATGGCGAAGGCCTATGGCGCGAAGGTGATCGTCACCGTCGGCGGCCAGGACAAGGCCGATGCCTGCCTCAAGCTCGGTGCCGATGTCGCGGTGAACTACAAGACCCAGGATTTCGTCGCCGAGGCCAAGACCGCGACCGACGGCAAGGGCGTCAACGTCATCCTCGACATGGTCGGCGGCGATTATGTCGACCGCAACTACGATGCCGCCGCAACCGAAGGCCGCATCGTGCAGATCGCCTTCCTCGGCGGCCCGAAGGCCACCGCCAATTTCGGCAAGCTCATGATGAAGCGGCTCTGGCACACCGGATCAACACTCCGGCCGCGCTCCAACGAGGACAAAGCGGCGATGGTGGGCGCCATCGAAGCGACGGTCCTGCCCTGGATCCTGAAGGGGCAGCTAAAGCCCCTGATCGACAGCGAGTTTTCCCTCCGGGATGCCGCCAAGGCCCACGCCCGGATGGAAAGCGGCCAACATATTGGCAAAATTGTGCTCACGGTTTGACGGGACAAAAGGCTGTAAACCCTTTGATTCATCTCGCATTCGTGTCATTGATCGCGCTCCCGCCGGGCCCCTGAGGGGCCTGGCGCCCGACCGCGGAGACAGACACCTTGCGTTCGATCAGATGCTACGCGCTGCTCGCGCTCAGCTTCCTGATGTTGGCACTCTCGCAGCCGGCGCATGCGGTCGACGCCATCAGCGTCCGGACCGATGCGCCCGCCATCGACCTTACCGGCGTTCTCGAGTTCCAGCACAGCGACACCGACCGCATCCAGGTTTCGACCGCGCCCGGTCCTGACGGCATCGTGCGCCGCATCGAGGTGCGCGCGCGTGAAGGCGGCAAGAACTGGGTGGTGTTCGCGCTGACCAACACCACCGACGAGCAGATCGACCGCCTGATCGTGGTGCCGCATTATCGCATCGTGTCCTCCGGCCTGCTGTGGCCGGACCTCGGCCTGTCGCGCATCGCGACCATCACGCCATCCGCCGGCGACCGGCCCGACCGGCAGGACAGTTCAACCGCCGACATTTTCCGCATCACGCTCGATCCCGGCGCTGTCGTGACTTATGTCGCGGAACTGCGCACCGACGCCATTCCGCAGCTCTATCTGTGGGAACCGGAAGCCTACAAAGACAAGGTCAACTCCTTCACGCTGTATCAGGGCATCGTGATCGGCATCGCGGGCCTGCTCGCGCTGGTGCTGACGATCCTGTTCGTGGTGAAGGGCAGCATCATGTTCCCCGCCGCCGCGGCGCTCGCCTGGGCGGTGCTGGTCTATATCGGCGTCGACTTCGGATTCTGGGGCAAGGTGTTCGACATGTCGATCGACGCCGAGCGAGTCTGGCGAGCATCCGGCGAGGCGATGCTGGCGGCGACGCTTCTGGTGTTTTTATTCGCCTATCTCAATCTGTCGCGATGGCACGTGCGCTATTCGCACATCACCATCGGCTGGCTCGCCTTCCTCGGCGCGCTCGTGGCACTTGCGTTGTTCGATCCCGCCGTTGCCTCCGGCATCGCGCGCATCTCGCTGTTCATGATCGCCGGCGCGGGCTTCGTGCTGATCGTGTATCTCGCGACGCAGGGCTTCGACCGCGCCGTGCTGCTGATTCCGACCTGGTTCCTGTTCCTGGTCTGGGTGATCGCAGCGGGCATGACCGTCACCGGCGCGGTGACCAATGACATCGTCGGCCCCGCGCTGCTCGGCGGCCTCGTGCTGATCGTGATGCTGATCGGCTTCACGGTGATGCAGCACGCCTTTGCCGGCGGCGCGACCACCGGCATCGTCTCCGATGTCGAACGCCGTGCGCTGGCGTTGACCGGCTCAGGTGATCTGATCTGGGACTGGGACGTCTCCGCCGACAAGGTGTTCACCAGCCCCGAGACGGAAGGCCTGCTCGGTCTCAAGCGCGGCACGCTCGAAGGCCCCGCCGCGCGCTGGCTCGAAGTGCTGCACCCGCTCGATCAGGACCGCTTCCGCGCAGCGCTCGACAGCGTGCTCGACCAGCGCCGCGGCCGCCTGGTACAGGACTTCCGCCTGCGCACGCCCGACGGACATTTCATGTGGTTCGCGCTGAAGGCGCGCCCGGTGGTCGGCTCCGACGGCGAAGTAGCGCGCGTTGTCGGCACACTGTCCGACGTTACCGAGAGCAAGAACGCCGAAGAGCGCATGCTGCACGACTCGGTGCACGACAACCTCACCGGCCTTCCGAACCGGCAATTGTTCATGGACCGTCTCAACGCGATGGCGGGCTTTATCAAGACCGCGCCGAACCTGCGTCCGACCGTGATGGTGATCGATCTCGACCGCTTCAAGCAGGTCAACGATTCCGTCGGCATCGCGGTCGGCGATTCCATTCTGCTGACACTGGCGCGGCGGCTCACCCGCATCCTCAAGCCGCAGGACACGCTGGCGCGTCTCGCAGGCGATCAGTTCGGCCTGCTGCTGACCTCCGAGCACGAGCCCGCGAAGATCACCGCGCTCGCCGAGACCATCCGCAAGACGATCCGCGCACCGATCGCCTTCAACGAGCGCGAGATTTTCCTCACCGCCTCGATCGGCCTTGCGCTCAGCGACCCGCAGGCACCGCTGACCGACGAAATCGTCAAGGATGCCGAGCTTGCGATGTATCACTCCAAGCGGATCGGCGGCGACCGCATCGACGTCTACAAACCGCCGATGCGCGCGCGCAAGACCGACCGCCTGACGCTGGAGTCCGACCTGCGTCGCGCCATCGAGCGGCAGGAAATCACGATCCTCTATCAGCCGATCATGCGGCTGGAGGATCGCGCGGTGGCGGGCTTCGAGGCGCTCGCGCGCTGGGACCACCCCAAGCTCGGGCGCATGTCGCCGTCCGAATTCATCTCCATCGCCGAGGAGATCGGCCTGATCGTCGATCTCGGCCTGTTCGTGATGGACACCACCGCCAAGCAGTTGAGCACCTGGCAGCGCGCGACGCGCACCCGTGTGCCGCTGTTCGCGAGTGTGAACGTTTCCTCGCGCCAGTTGCTGCGCCACGATCTGATTCACGACGTACGCGGCGTGCTGTCACGCTCGGCCGTCGCGCGCGGATCGCTCAAGCTGGAACTGACCGAGTCGCTCGTGATGGAGAATCCCGAGCACGCCGCCCAGATGCTGCAACGGATCAAGGAGCTCGGCATCGGCCTGTCGCTCGACGATTTCGGCACCGGCCATTCCTCGCTGTCCTATCTGCAGCGCTTCCCGTTCGACACCATCAAGATCGATCAATCCTTCGTACGCACGACGCGCAACGGCGCACGACCGACGCTGCTGAAATCCATCATCGCGATGGCGCACGATCTCGGTATGGAAGTGGTTGCGGAAGGCGCTGAGACGGATTCGGACGCGGTGGAGCTTTATCAGCTCGGCTGCGAATACGCGCAGGGCTTCGCCTTCGGCGAGCCGATCGACGCGGCAAGCGCGACGCGCCTCCTGACCGGCGACAAGACTGAGACGCCGCGGCCGCGCCGCCTGTTGCAGCGCGCCTCGTCGACGCCGGCTTCGAGCGCTGCTTCGACTGCGGCCCCTGCGAAACCTGCAGCGGCAACAGTGACCACTGCCACTCCGGCCGCCGCGCCTCAGGAAAGCCGCTGACGGCTTTCCGGTAACGCGCCTCAGGCGTGGCCTGCGCTGTTGGAGAGCATCCCGAGATCGATGCCGATCTTCTTCAGTGCACGCTGATACTTGTCGTCCATGTCACGACCGAAGATCAGGTCGGGATCGGCGGGGCAATGCAGCCAGCCGTTGTGCTGGATTTCATCTTCCAGCTGCCCCGGCGCCCAGCCGGCATAGCCGAGCGCAAGAATCGCCTGTCTCGGCCCCGTACCCTGCGCAATCGCCTTGAGGATATCGAGCGTCGCGGTCAGGCAAATGCCGCCATCGATCGGCAGCGTCGCGTCCTTGATCGAATAATCGGACGAATGCAGAACAAAACCGCGGCTGGTTTCGACGGGTCCGCCGCGCAGGATCTTCACCGTTTCGCCATCATCGGGCAGTTCGATCGGCTCGGCCTCGTCGACGATATCGAGCTGCCGCAGCAACTGCGGAAAATCGATGCTGCCGGCGGGACGGTTCACGATAATTCCCATTGCGCCATCAGCGGAATGCGCACAAACATAGATAACGGAACGTGCAAACCGCTCATCTTCCATCACCGGCATCGCAATAAGGAGCTGTCCGTCGAGATAAGTCGTTTCCGTCGAAACAGCCTTTCCCGACAGCTCGTCAGAGCCGACTGGCTGTGTCCCGGATGTCCGTTTCTCGTCCATCAAACCGTCTCTTTGTTCTCGCCTGATCCTGATATTGGGTGCCCTGCCTGTCAATCAACCAACCCTCTTCTCGCACCGTGTTTGTAAAGACGTCGCATGAATGACATTGTTCCCGTAACGCTTCGTGCCTTTGCGCTCGCGGCTGCAACGCTCCTTGCCCTGCCATGCGTGTCACGCGCGCAGGATGCGTCGCCCTGGACCCGCGACAGCCATGCGCAGCTCCGGCTGCTCGCAGGCTCGCGCAACGGCCCGGTGCTGCTTGGCGGCATCAGCTTCAAGCTCGATCCGGGCTGGAAAACCTACTGGCGCACGCCCGGCGATTCCGGCGTGCCGCCGCGGTTCGATTTCTCCAAATCCGAGAATGTCGAGGCCGTCACGGTGCTGTGGCCGGCACCGAAGGCCTTTCCCGACGGCGCGGGCGGCACTGCGCTCGGCTACCACAACGACATCGTGATCCCGCTGCGCATCGCGGTGCGCGATCCGAACAAGCCGGTGACGCTGAATGCCAACATTCAGTACGCTGTCTGCGAGAAGCTGTGCGTTCCGGCGCAGGCCGATCTCACGCAAGCCTTCACCAGCGTGGCCAGCACCGAGGACAGCACGCTGAGCGCGGCGCTCGACCGCGTGCCGAAGCCAGCCAATGTCGGCGATCCGAATCCGCTGACCATTCGCGATGTCAAACGCGTCGGTCCCAAGACCGTGCAGGTCGATGTCACATCCGACCAGAAATCGGATAAGAAAGACGAGCCTGCGTTGTTCGTCGAGGGTCCGTCGCCCGACTGGGCGCTGCCGGTGCCGAAGCTTGCTCCGCATCATCCGCCTGGCGTGAAACGTTTCGTGTTCGATCTCGTCGGCGTGCCATCCGGCGTCAATCCGGAGGGCGCGGCGCTCAAATTCACCCTGACGGGCGGCGAGCGCGCTTACGAATTCAACGTCAATCTTTACTGAGCGGCGAAGCGCAACACTGGCCTGCGTAACGCCTTCCATCTAACCTGCACCATTATTTTTAGGGAGAAACTCATGACCATTAAAGTCGGCGACAACCTGCCGCAGGCGACCTTCACCGTGATGACGGAAGAAGGCCCGAAGCCGAAGACCACGGACGAGATTTTCAAGGGCAAGAAGGTGGCGCTGTTCGCCGTTCCGGGCGCCTACACCGGCACCTGCCACAAGATGCACATGCCAAGCGTGTTTCAGAACGCCGCCGCGATCAAGGCCAAGGGCGTCGACACCATCGCCGTCGTCTCCGTCAACGACGCCTTCGTGATGAAGGCCTGGAAGCGCGACACCGACTTCAATGACGAGGCGATCTACCTCGCCGACGGCAGCGCCGATTTCGCCAAGGCGATCGGCCTCGACATCGACCTGTCCGCGCGCGGCCTCGGCATCCGCTCGAACCGCTATTCGATGCTGGTCGAGAACGGCGTGGTGAAGAAACTCAACCTCGAGCCGAACCCCGGCAAAGTCGAAGTGTCCGGTGGCGACACGCTGCTCGGACAGCTTTAAGAATTCCAACGATCATTGACAAAAATGCCCGGCCTTGCGCCGGGCATTTTTATTTCAGGCGATGTTCGGCCAACCCGTCGCGCGCCAATTGATCGGCCCGCTCGTTCTCGACGTGCCCGGCGTGGCCCTTGATCCAGTGCCAGCGCACCGCGTGCGGCTTCAAGGCCGCATCCAGCCGCTGCCAGAGCTCGGCATTCTTCACCGGCTTCTTGTCGGCCGTGCGCCAGCCGTTCCTCTTCCAGTTATGAATCCAGCTCGTGATGCCCTGACGCACATACTGACTGTCGGTGGTGAGATCGACGCTCGCCGGCTTCTTCAGCGCCTCCAGCGCCGAGATCGCCGCCATTAATTCCATGCGGTTGTTGGTGCTCGGGTTCTCGCCACCCTTCAATTCTTTCTCGACCTCGCCGAAACGCAGAATCGCGCCCCAGCCGCCTGGCCCCGGATTTCCCGAGCAGGCACCGTCAGTGAAGATCGTCACATGGGGACGGGGCGGTTCGCTCACGTCACACTTTCCGACGTCGCAAGCCCGTAATCGGCGATAGTCCGCACACCCTGATGGAAGCGCAGCTTGCGGACATATTCGAGCGGATCCTTCGGCTTCACCAGTGCGCCCGGCGGCACGTTGAGCCAGTCCACCAGCCGCGTCAGCAGGAAGCGCAGCGCGGCGCCGCGCGCGAGCAGCGGAAACGCCGCCTGCTCTTTCGCGCCGAGAGGCCGCACCTTGCCGTAAGCGTTGAGAAACGCTCGCGCCTTGGTGACGTTGAAAGAATGATCGACCTCGAAGCACCACGCGTTCAGGCAGATCGCGACGTCATAGGCGAGCAGATCGTTGCAGGCGAAATAGAAGTCGATCAGGCCTGACAGCCTGTCGCCGAGAAACAGCGCATTGTCGGGAAACAGGTCGGCATGGATGATGCCGCGCGGCAGATCGGCCGGCCAGTTTTTTTCCAGATGAGCGAGTTCGACGCCGAGAAAATCGCGCAGACCCGGCTGCACCGTATCCGCGCGCGCCTCCGCCACCTCGAACAATGGCCGCCAGCCCGAAACGGACAGCGCATTGGCGCGCGACATCGCAAAATCGGCACCTGCGAGATGCAGCTTTGCGAGCGCCTCGCCGATCGCGGCGCAATGCACGACACCCGGCTTGCGCGGCCACACGCCTTCCAGAAAATCGATGATCGCCGCCGGGCGTCCCGCGAGCACACCGAGCGTCTCGCCGCTTTTGCTCGCCACAGGCTGCGGACAGATGATGCCGCGCGCAGCGAGATGTCCCATTAAGTTCAGGAAGAACGGCAGGTCGCCCTTGGCGACGCGCTTTTCATACAGCGTCAGGAAGAAATAACCGCGCGTGGTGTGCAGCAGGAAATTGGAATTCTCGACGCCCTCGGCGATGCCCTTGTAGGAGAGCAACTCGCCGAGATCGTAACCGGACAGGAAGCCCGCAAGCTCGTCGGCGGCAACGTCGGTATAAACCGCCATCTTGAGTGTTCCGATTCCGAAATTGCTGTCGTCACGACCCTTGATGCGACTGACGGAATCAAGGGCGTTGCGCGATCATATCACCGGCGGGAGGCCGGGTTGAAGATGGAGCCGCGGCGAATTCGCGCCGCTTGCACAATCTCAGCCGACGGCCTTCTCTGCAGCCGCCGCCACTTCATTGCGCAGCGGTCGCGGCAACGGGAAGAATTCGTCTTCCTCGGCCGCCGAGACGGTCTCGACATGCAGCTTATAGTGCGTGGCGAAAGCGTCCATGATCTCCTCGACGATCACTTCCGGCGCTGACGCACCCGCAGTGATGCCGAGGCTCGAAATGCCCTCGAACTTCGACCAGTCGAGCTCGGATGCGCGCTGCACCAGCACGGAGACCTTGCAGCCCTCGCGCTCGGCGACCTCGCGCAGGCGCTGGGAGTTCGAGGAGTTCGGCGAGCCGACCACGATCATCGCATCGACCTTCGGCGCGACCTTCTTCACCGCGAGCTGGCGGTTGGTGGTGGCGTAGCAGATGTCTTCCTTGTGCGGACCGTCGATGTCGGGGAAACGCTCCTTCAACACCGCGACGATCTCCTTGGTGTCGTCGATCGACAGCGTAGTCTGGGTGACGAAAGCGAGCTTGGAGGCGTCCTTCGGCTGGAACGACCGCGCCGCGTCCATGGTCTCGATCAGCACCACCGCGTCCTTCGGCAACTGACCGAGCGTGCCGACCACTTCCGGATGGCCGGCATGGCCGATCAGCAGGATTTCGCGGCCGCGCTTGAAATGGATCGCCGCCTCACGGTGAACCTTGGTCACCAGCGGGCAGGTCGCGTCCAGGGTGAAGAAATGGCGTTTGTTGGCTTCGGCCGGGATCGCCTTTGGAACCCCGTGAGCCGAAAACACCACCGGCGCGTCGGTCTGCGGAATTTCGTCCAGTTCGGCGACGAAAATCGCGCCCTTGTCACGCAGGCTCTCCACCACGTAGCGGTTGTGCACGATCTCGTGACGCACATAGACCGGCGCGCCGTAGAGTTTCAGGGCGCGTTCGACGGTATCGATGGCCCGCACCACCCCGGCGCAGAAGCCGCGGGGGGAACAGAGCACGATCGAAAGCGGCGGTTTCTCGGTTTGCAGGGTCATTTTTCAGCCGAAACAGGGGTTTAGAGCGGGTCAAGAACCGGTGTCCCTGAATATAAGGGTCCGGTCGCGCCAGGCCAAGCCAATCAGGCTTATGTAAAAGAGATAGCGGGGGAATAGGAGCCGCATCCCCTCCCCTGTCAAGCCCGCCCTTCCCGCCATTGGGCGGATTTCTGGCAGGTTGCGCGGCAAGGCGGTGACGGATTATATAGGTGCGAATTCCCGTCATCCCGATGACCAGACGGCTTCGCCCTTCAAAAAGGCGGGCGAAGCACAAAGGAGATTTGCCATGAGCAATGCACCGCTGATGCCGAAAGCGACGGCCGTATGGCTGGTCGACAACACGGCACTGTCGTTCGATCAGGTCGCCGATTTCACCAAGATGCATCCGCTCGAGGTCCGCGCCATCGCCGACGGCGACGCCGCGCAGGGCATCAAGGGCATGGATCCGATCTCCACCGGCCAGTTGACCCGCGAGGAGATCGAAAAGGGCGAGAAAGACCCGGACTACCGCCTGAGGCTGCAGGAATCCAAGGTGGTGCTGCCGACCGCCGCGAAGAAGAAGGGCCCGCGCTACACGCCGGTCTCGCGCCGCCATGAGCGCCCGAGCGCCATTCTCTGGCTGGTGCGCAGCCATCCCGAACTGAAGGACGCGCAGATCATGCGCCTCGTTGGCACCACCAAGACCACGATCGCGAGCGTGCGCGACCGCACCCACTGGAACGCTTCGACGTTGACGCCGATGGACCCGGTGACGCTCGGCCTGTGCACCCAGATCGAACTCGATTTCGAAGTGCAGCGCGCGGCGAAGGAAAAGCCAGCCACGCAGGAATATGGCGGCGTCACGCTGCTCCCGGCATCCGAGACCACGCGCCGCGAGGCCGAGCACGACGCTCCGCTCTCCGCCAAGGAGCAGGAAGACATCAATGTTGATGCGGTATTCGCCAAGTTGAAGACGCTCGGCCACGATAAGAAGTCCGACGAGGAGTAAGCACACTCCGCCGCTTCATGCGGTCACGACATCGGTGAGATGAAAAAGAAGCGCCGCGCTATTTCGCCGGCGCTTCTTTCGTTTTTGGCTTGCTCTTGGTCTTCGGCGCGGTCTTGCCGTTCTCGGCTTTCGCCTTGGCACGCGCATCGGCAATCGCGAGCTTGAACAGCTCCGGCTTCATCACGCCCGGAATGCGGAACGTGCCGACGATAAAGGACGGCGTGGAATTGAAGCCGAGCCCTTCAGCCTGCTCGTTGTTGCGCGCGAGTAGCGCCTCGATTTCGGTCTTGTGCGCTTCAAGATCGGCCTTCGCCCGCGCCACATCGACACCGGCGGCCGCGAGCGTCTCGTCGATGGTGCCCGTGGTGAGTCGTCCGACCCGCGACATCAGCGCCTTGTGTGCCGCTTCGAACTTGCCCTGATATTTCGTGGCCAACACGAGACGCGAGGCTTCCGGTGATGGCGGACCGAGGATCGGCCAGTCCTTCAGCACGAGCCGTACGTGTCCATCTTCCTTGATGATCTTTTCAAGCTCAGGCGACAGTGTCTTGCAGTACGGACATTGGTAGTCATACCACTCGACGATGGTGACATCGCCGTTGGGATTGCCGAGCGCGGGAATTTCCGGATCGCGCAGGATGCGCTCGCGGCTCGTGACATTGTCAGGCTCGGCACGAAGGTCCGACGCTACGCCGCCTGCAAGCACCAGAACCGCCAGGGCGAGAGCGGAGGCGCGAAGTCTCAATATTGTTGTCATCATGATCCGTTCTACGGCTGAAATCGTGCCGCGTTACATATGCTCAACGGCCGTTGAGCATATCCTCGGCGAGGTTCTTGTGCGCGCGTTCGACTCCAACCTCCGAGCGCGAGGCACGCGAGGCGGCAACGTCGCGATCGCGACGGCAGGCGACGTAAGGCTGCGACCCGGGCTCGCCCTGCTGGCGGCAGATCGCATCGTCATCCGTCGCTGCCGCTTGCGGCAGCGACGTGCGTTCGAACTGCGCACAGGCCGACACCAGAAGGCTCGCGGCAAGCGCAGCGATTGCAATTGCAGGTCTCACGATCGCAGCACTCTATTCGAGGTCGATGCGTGCTTCCACGACATGCGTGAAATCGATACCCCCGAGATGCAGGGTAACTTTGGCGGGAAGTTTCTCATTGCCTTTCAGCCTTCCATCGGCGATAGCGCCGCGGATGGCGGCTTCGATCTCACGTTGGCTGGTGATTCCGACTTTCTTGAGAAAGCCCCGCAGGCTGATGTTGAATGTGTCCTCATTCATCGCAAAGACTCCTCCCTGCCGACAACGACGCCACCCTCCGGCAGCATCCTTCCCTCGCTAGGCCGGATAGCCCCGCTTCTCAAGCCTTTTCTGGCGTCGAGTCCTTCAGCGCGGCGCTGATATCGTCCAGAGCCTTGGGGTCCTCGATCGTCGCAGGCATGGTCCAGGGGTCGCCGTCCGCGATTTTTTTCATCGTGCCGCGCAGAATCTTGCCAGAACGTGTCTTTGGCAGGCGCGGCACGATGACCGCACGCTTGAAGGCCGCAACCGGACCGATCCTGTCGCGAACCATGCCAACCACCTCGTTCTCGACCGCCATGGCTGCGCGTGTGACACCCGATTTCAGTACCAGGAAGCCGCAGGGCACTTCGCCCTTGAGCTGATCCTTGACGCCGAGCACGGCGCATTCGGCGACATCCGGATGCGAGGCGAGGATTTCCTCCATGCCGCCGGTCGAGAGCCTGTGCCCAGCGACATTGATGATGTCGTCGGTGCGGCCCATCACGAACACATAACCATCCTCGTCCTTGTAGCCGGCATCCGAGGTTTTGTAGTAGCCGGGGAATTCGCTGAAGTAGGCTTCCCTGCAGCGCTCGTCCTGTTGCCACAGCGTCGGCAGGCAGGACGGCGGCAGCGGCAATTTCACGACGATCGATCCCGTGGTGTTGGCAGGCACCGGCTTCGACGATTCATCGACGATATCAACCTGATAACCCGGCATCGGCACGGTCGCCGAACCCGGCTTCACAGGCAGTGCGCCGATGCCGACGGGATTGCCCGCAATCGCCCATCCGGTTTCAGTCTGCCACCAATGGTCAATCACCGGACGCTGCAGCCGCGCCTGTGCCCATTCCACCGTCGGCGGATCGGCGCGTTCGCCGGCAAGAAACAGCGTGCGGAAGTGCGACAGGTCGTACTTCTTCATCAGCACGCCGTCGGGGTCTTCCTTCTTGATCGCACGAAACGCCGTCGGCGCGGTGAACAGCGCGACAGCCTTGTGCTGCGCGATCACGCGCCAGAACGCACCGGCGTCCGGCGTGCCGACCGGCTTGCCCTCATAGAGGATCGTCGTGTTGCCGTGGAACAGCGGCCCGTACACGATGTAGCTGTGGCCGACCACCCAGCCGATGTCGGACGCGCTCCACCACACCTCACCCGACTTGATGCCGTAATGGTTCGACATCGACCATTTCAGCGCGACCATGTGGCCGCCATTGTCGCGCACCACGCCCTTCGGCACGCCGGTGGTACCAGACGTATAGAGAATGTAGAGCGGATCGGTCGCGAGCACCGGCACGCACGCCGACCGCTTGCCGGCATCGAGCGCCTTCTTGCGAAGGCTTGCCCAGTCGTGGTCGCGCCCGGCAATCAGATCGCATTGCTGCTGCGACCGTTCGAGAATGATGCAGGCATCAGGCTTGAAGGATGCAAGCCTGATCGCTTCGTCGAGCAGCGGCTTGTACTGCACGGTGCGGCCGGGCTCGATGCCGCAGCTTGCGGAGAAGATCAGCTTCGGCTTGGCGTCGTCGATGCGGGTCGCAAGCTCCTTCGCAGCGAAACCGCCGAACACCACCGAGTGGATCGCGCCGATGCGCGCGCAGGCGAGCATGGCGATCACTGCTTCCGGCACCATCGGCATGTAGATGACGACACGGTCGCCCTTGGCGACGCCGAAATCTTGCATCACCGCGCCGAGCGTTTCGACCTCCTGCTGCAACTGCGCGAAGGTGAAGGTCGTGATCGTGTTCGTTAGCGGAGAGTCGTGGATGAGAGCGAGCTGGTCGGCCCGCCCGCCTTTGACGTGGCGGTCGACCGCGTTGAAACAGGTGTTGACGACACCGCCTGCGAACCAGCGGCCGTACAGGCCCATCGCCGGATCGAAGACTTTTTTCGCAGGCTCGAACCAGTCGATTTCCTTCGCGGCTTCGCCCCAGAACCCCTGCGGATCACGCAGGGAACGTTCATGGATTTCCGCATACCGGGCTTTTGCATCACTCATCGGACAGTCTCCGGACCCTAAATTCCGTCTTTTTCAATGACGGTTACAGTCCTTTATACCGGCCGCACAGGCGAGCGTCGTATGCGACTTTAGGCCCTTTTCGCCAAGTCGCGCCATCTGCACGGCAAGCGCCTGACGGTGCTCGCGCGCAATCGCAAGGTCGGGATCAAGCTCAAGGGCGGTTGAGAAATCGGCATAGGCCCGCCCCAACTCGCCCTTGTCGCGCAGCGCGAGGCCGCGATTGTTGTAGGCAAGCGCCATGCGGTCATCGAGCGCGATAGCGCGGTCGTAATCGGCGAGCGCCCGGTCGAGATCGGCTTTGTCGCCCTTGAGATAATAGGCCATGCCGCGGTCGAGAAACGACGGCGCGACCGGATCGAGACGGATCGCATAATTGTAATCCGCAATCGCGCGATCATAGGCGTTATTGCGGGCATAGATTTCGCCGCGCGCCCGGTAGAGCATCGGCGAATCCGGCGCCAGGCCGATGGCATCGGTGAGATCGTCGAGGGCGAGATCCGTGCGCCGCACGCGTTTGAAAGCATCAGCGCGGTCGAGCAGCCGCGCGACGCTGTGATCCAGCTTCACCGCTTCGGTGGAGTCGCGCACCGCCATACGGAAATTCCGCAGCCGGACGAACGCAGCCGCACGGCTCGCATAAAGCCGCGCCACTTTCGGGGCTACGCGGATCGCGGCGTCGTAGTCGTCGAGCGCCTTCTCGTAGTTCTTCAGGCCGACCCAGGCATTGCCGCGTAGCTCGTAAACCTCGGCGTCGTCCGGCCTCGCGAGAATGATCTCACTGCTGATCGCACGCGCGCCTTCAAAATCGCCCCTGGTGTAATCCGCGCGGGCCTCCGCCAGCCGCACCGCAGCATGCTCGGCGACGATGGCGGCATTGTCCATCGTGCCGCTGTCCGCCTTCGGCGCGGGCGCACCGTCGCAGATCTTCATGGTCGTCGGCTCAGCGCCGAGATGTCGGCCGAGAACGTCAGACAGCGTGCGACAGCCGCCATCCGTGCAGATGCGCCATTCTCCAGCGAGGCCAGAATTGCCCAGCACCACCTGGGGGAGCGGCGCCATTTTCGGCGACCATTGAAACCAGCCGTCGACGAGACGGGCTTCCGGCGGCGGCTCCATGCCGGCACCCGAGCCTTTCACCCGCGCCTCGACCAGTTGTAGCCCTTGCGGGGTGACGTGCCATTCTTCCTGCCATTCGATCTTCTCGATCGAATGGGTCCACGCCAAGGTGAACGCCGCTACCGACAGCACCTTGACGACACCGGCAGCGGCAAAACAAAGACCCAAGACCACCCTCGCTTAAAGTCATCCTCGCTTAAAGACAGCCTCACGGGACGGTTGATTCCGGCGCCACCTTCAACGGCTCGGCCGGTCGCTTCCGCCACTGCCAGAGCCAGAGGGCAGCGGCCAAAACATATCCGAGTTCATCGCTGTAGGTGAATTCGCCGAGCAGCATGAGCGCGGCCGCAAAGGCAACGATCCGCTCCAGAATAGTCAGCCGGTTGAAAAGGAAGCCGATTGCCACCATACCGAACAAGGCGATCGCGACCAGCGCCTTGACGAAGGCGTAGGCGACCGCGCCGTAGAAGCCGAGTACCGGCACCATCGGATCGTTCGGCTGCATCATCAGCGCCGGCGAATAGACCGCGATGAAGGGAATGACATAGCCGGCGAGCGCGATGCGCATCGCCTCCCATCCGATCTTGTCGGGATTTTCCTTGGCTATCGGCGCAGCCGCAAGCGCCGCGAGCGCAACAGGCGGCGAGAGGTCCGCCATGATGCCGTAGTAGAACGCGAACATGTGGCTGACGATCAGCGGTACGCCGAGATGCGACAGCGCTGGCGCGGCAAGCGCGGCGACGATGATGTAGGTCGGGATCGTCGGAATGCCGGTGCCGAGCAGGATCGACAGCAGCATCGTCATGATTAGCGCGAGGAACAGGCTCTGCTTGCCGAGTCCGATAACCCAGCTTCCGAAGATGGTGCCGACGCCGGTCTGGGTCATCATGCCGATGATGGTGCCGACGATGGCGCATGCTATGCCGACCGTCAGCGCGGACTTCGAGCTTTCCGCGAGCGAGTCACGGCAGGCGACCAGCGTGGCGCGACCGCCGCGGGTCAATGCGGAGAGCAGTACCAGCGTCAGCACGACCGCCGCGATATAGCGAATATCGACACTGGTGCCGTTACGGAACAGCGATCCGACAACCAGCGCGAGGCCGATCCAGAAGATGTAGCGGGTGGCCTGGGTCGGGAAACCGGCGACGATGCTCGCACCGAGGATCAGCGTCACGGTCAAAGCGAGACCCATGCTGCCCGCATAAAGCGGCGTGAAGCCTTCGAACAGCATGAAGACAAGCGCCGCCAGCGGCAACACCAGATACCAGTTCTTGACCAGCGCCTTCCCGGCGTTCGGGATTTCTTCCTTCTTCATCCCGGTGAGGCCGTATTTGCCGGCTTCGAGATGCACCATCCAGAATGCTGATGCGAAATACAGGATCGCAGGGATCACCGCGGCCTGCACGATGACCGAATATTGGACGCCGAGAGTCTCGGCCATGATGAAGGCAACAGCACCCATCACCGGCGGCATGATCTGGCCGCCCATCGATGCGGTCGCTTCGACGCCCGCGGCGAAGGCGCGGCGATAGCCAAACCGGATCATCAGCGGAATCGTGAACTGACCCACGGTCACGACGTTGGCGACGCCCGAGCCAGAAATCGTGCCCATCATGCCCGAGGCGACAACAGCAACCTTCGCAGGCCCACCACGCGTACCTCCGAACAGACCGAGCGACACGTCGGTGAAAAGCTGGATCATGCCTGCCCGTTCGAGGAACGAGCCAAACAGAATGAACAGGAAGATGTAAGTCGCCGACACATAGATCGGCACGCCGTAGAAGCCTTCGGTGCCGTAAGACAGATGGGTGATGATCTGATCGAAATAATAACCACGGTGATTGAGTGGCGACGGCAGATACTGGCCGAACGCCCAATAGATAATGCACGCGCCGCACATCAGCGGCAGCGCCCATCCCATCAGCCGGCGGGTCGCGTCGAAAATCAGTACCGCAAGCACGGTGCCGACGACGAGATCAAGATGGCTCGGATCGCCGTCACGCTGGATGAGGTCAGCGTAATAAAGCCACTGATACAGACCGCAATAGAACCCGATGCCGCCGGTCGCCCAACCGATCAGGCGTTGCCAGTTGGTCTTGGCCGTGAAGTTAGCGACAAGGCCGTAGGATAAAAGGATCAGGAAGCCGACATGGATGCCGCGCACCGCCTGGCTCGGAAGAAAGTTCCACGCCGCCACCATGATCTGGAAGGCCGCGAACGCGATGCCGATGACATAAGCCATATGGCCCCACCAGCCGGGACCGAATCCCGGAGGAAAGCCATGTTCAAAATTGTCGAGCTCGACGTTGACGTGTTCCTGCTTCCCCGAATCCTGCAGCATCGGTCTTTCCCCACCTATCGACGCAGCGCCGCTTGAGCTTTCGCGCTGTTGCTTCCGACCTGGACGCTTGTTCCGCGTTCTTCGTAGGGCCGAGATATGGATGGCCGGGACTAAGCCCGGCCATGTTTCAGTTCAATACCGTTTTTCGGAATTCTATTTGAGAATGCCTTTTTCCTTGTAGTAGCGGATCGCACCCGGGTGCAGCGGCGCCGGGCTGCCGGTTGCTGCCTTCTCGAGCTTGATGTCCTTGCCCGCCACGTGGGCGTTGGCGAGTTCCGGCAGGTTCTCGAAGATCTGCTTGGTCATCTGGTAGGCGACGTCGTCGGAGACATCTGAATTGGTCACCAGATAATTGACGACCGCAGCGGTCTCCACGTCGGACTTCTGGCCGGTGTAGGTATTGGCCGGAATGACGACCGACACAAACGGAGGGCCGATCTTCTCGACCGTCGCCTTCGGAACGGCCACCACGTTGATCTCGGTCGAGCTGGACAGGTCCTTCAGCGAAGCCACGCCGAGGCCTGCCGACTGCAGGGTCGCGTCGAGCTGACGGTTCTTCATCAGGTCGACCGATTCCGCGAACGGCAGATACTGGACCTGCTTGAGATCCTTGTAGCTCATGCCCGCGGCTTTCAGAATCGCGCGCGAGTTCAACTCAGTGCCGGACTTCGGCGCGCCGACGGAAAGGGTCTTGCCCTTCAGATCGGCGAGCGTCTTGATGCCGCTTTCGGCGGTCGCGACGATCTGGATGTAGTTCGGATAAATCGCCGCGATGGTGCGCAGCTTGGTCAGCTTCTTCTTGAAGCCCGCTTCTTCATCGCCATCGACCGCAGCCTTGAGCGAATCGCCAAGGGTGAACCCGAGTTCGCCGCGGCCCTGCTCGAGGAGGTTGAGGTTTTCGACCGATGCCTTGGTGGCCTGCACCTGCGCGCGGACACCCGGAATCTTGTCGCCATAGATTTTTCCGATCGCGACGCCGAGCGGATAATAAACGCCGGACGTACCGCCGGTCAGAATGTTGATGAACTGCTCGGCATGCGCTGCCGGGGCCGACAGAGTTACCGCCGTGACGAGCGCAGCAACCGTGGATACGAACTTGAACCTCATAATTCCTCCCTGGGTCTTTTTGTCGTTGGCGGGAGGTTGAACGGACGAACGCCTTCGGTCAACTTCTTCTATCGGCGAGGATTCGCATGACGTTAGACATTCGTATCAGATCGGATCGCCGCTTTTATGTGCATCGCAAGATCATGCACGCGGTGCCGGTGTTCGGATTCCTCACAATTGCAGGGCTTTCAGCGGCAATTGCCGCGCCCGCGCAGCAGACAACTTCCGTCCCTGCGACCCCTTCTCAAATTAACGAATATCACCAGAAACTTGCCGTCTATCAGCGGGCGCGGGAGCGTTTCGAAACCGAGGCCGAGGCTTACTGGTCAGCGGTCGCGGAGAAGCGGCGCATCCGCAATGCCCGTCGCCGCGCCAGTGAAGCCGTCCGCGCGGAAGATTACGTCCTGACACAGCCCCCGATTTATACCGGACCGCCGAGGCCCGTCGACCCGACCGCCCCGTATAAGCCGCCGCCCAAGCAGCCTCCGCTGCCCGTGGTCGCGGACTTCGTCCGCCACGCGGCCGAGCAATTCCAGTTCACGCCGTCCCGGCCCCGCAGCGAGAACGAGTTCAAGAAGGCCTACGCGACCGTCGCCGCTTCGCTCGGCGTGAACCGCGAGCAGGCCGTGCGGGTTTACAGCTTCGAGGCTGGCGGCAACGGCAAATACGACGTGCAGGCCGGGCTCGAATCCGGCCGGGCGAACGCCCGCGCGATTTCGACCGCGCTTGGCTACAATCAATTATTGACGACCAACACGGTCGAGGTTCTGGCCGAACAGGGCGATGGCATCCTTGCTGGCCTCACCGCCGCGATGCATCGTGCACCGGAGCCCCACCGCAAGATATTGGCGGGCAAGATCGCGGTACTGCGCAGGATGATCGCCTTCGCCAAATCCGTGCCCGATGACTGGAGCGCACATGCGCGGCTCGCCAAAACCCCGAAGGGCCTCGCCATCCACGCGCTCAATCTCGATGTCGACATCGGGCCGTGGCTGCAGACCCACAAGCTTTTGACGTCGGTGCACTTCGCGCGGCGCAAGGGTCACACACGGCCATTGAGCGCCGCCGAACTGGAGATGATGAACCTGACCGGCGACGGCAACGGCTTCGATATGGTGTCGATGCCGGATTCATTGCGCACGCGGGTGCCGACCTCGAACTTCTTCCAGCGTGGCGGCTATGAGCGCAATCCGGTCGCGATCCGCAACAACACAGTGGCGAAGCTGCTTGCTGCCACCAACGCGCGGATGGACAGTGAGAGCAGCCGGCCCGGCGCAAAAGAACTCGCCGCCGCGTTTTGAGGCGCGGCGGCGATGGATGGCATCGATTAGCAGTTGCTCATGCACGCCTTGTTGTGCACGTCCGGGCGCGGGTCCTGAACGAAGCCGTCACGGTTCGGCATCTTGACCGCCGCAAGCGACTTCGCATCGAGCGTCGCGTTGTCCGGCACCAGACCGTTCAGATTGAGAACATAAGCCGAGACCGCGTAGACTTCATCGTTAGTCAGCGACTGCGGCGCATTCAGCGGCATGGCGCGCCGGATGTAGTCAAACAGCGTCGGCGCATAAGGCCAGAAGCTGCCGACGGTCTTCACCGGCTTCGGCGTGGCGAGCGTGCCCTGCCCGCCGACGAGCTTGTCGCCGAGGCCGCCCTCGCCCTTCGCGCCGTGGCACGACGCGCACTGGGCATCAAACAGTTCATGCCCCTGCGCGACGCTGCCCTTCCCCGGCGGCAGTTCCTTGCCGTCGCGACCGATGTCGATATTCCACGCCGCGATTTCGGCCGGCGTCGCCGGTTTGCCGAAGCCGTATTTCGGCTGCGCATCCGCCGCCGTTGCAGCGGCGAGAACGACGATGGCGGCACCTGCCAGCTTAAGCCTTGACGTGTGCATTGCTGACCTCCCCGCTCTCCGCGACCTTCCACGGCTGCATTGCATTGTTGTGATAGAACGACTTCAGACCGCGCACCGCCTTCAATTCCTCGAAGGACGGCTGCACGTAGCCGGTCTCGTCGGTTGCACGGCTCATGATGACGGTCGGCTTGCCGTCCCACGTCCACGGGAAGCGGAAGCGCGTCAAAGCACGAGTGAGAACCGGCTCCTGCAGCGCGGCGGCCTGCCAGGTCTTGCCGCCATCGGTGGAAATATCGACCTTGGCGATCTTGCCGTGTCCAGTCCAGGCGATACCGGTGATCTCGTTGAAACCCGGCTCGATCTTCTGCGTGCCTGAGGGCCGCGTGATGATCGACTTCGCCTCCATATAGAAAGTGAACTGCCGCGCGGTGCCGTCCGGCATCGAGTCGGTATATTTCGCGGTCTCCTCGCGCGTATAGGCTGGCTCGTTGGTGACATGCAGGCGTCGCACCCACTTGACGCTCATGTTGCCTTCGAAACCCGGCAGGAAAACGCGCAGCGGATAGCCCTGCGCGGGACGCAGCCGCTCGCCGTTCTGGCTGTAGACCAGCATCGCGTCCTCAAGGCATTTCTCGATCGGGATGCTGCGGGTGAGCGCAGCCGCGTCGGCACCTTCGGCAACGATCCACTTTGCTTCCGGCTTCAGGCCGACATCTTCCAGCACTGTCTTGAGCGGAACGCCGGTCCATTCGGCGCAACTCGTCAGCCCCACCAGATCCGACGCCGTCTTGCCGTAGATCGCCTCGAACCCCGGATTGCCCGAGCATTCGAGGAAGTGGATGCGGGACACGGACGGGTATCGCCGGATCTGATCCATGGTGAAAACTGTCGGCCGCTCCACAAGACCGTGGATCATCAGCCGGTGCTGCGCCGGATCGATCTCGGGAATGCCGCCGTGATGACGCTCATAGAACACGCCGTTCGGCGTGATGATGCCGTCGAGCTCCTGCAAGGGCGTGCGGGTCGAAGCCGAGGTATATTGCTTGAGATTCTTCGGAACGTTGCGGACGACCTTCTTTTCGAACGGCGACGGCGTTCCGTAAATCTGTCCGCCGGTGTCCGCACCGGGCATCTTCATCCATTCCGGAATGTTCGGCGGACCATTCGGGTCGGCTGTGGTGTCGAGCGCGGCAGCTTTTCCTCCGCTTGCCGCGGCAATCGCTGCGCCGCCCAGCACCGCCGAGCCCGCGCCGATGAATTGCCGCCGCGTCGTCGATTGCGCGCGGCCGGAATCCTTCTGTCGTGATGTCACGTCGTCCTCCCTGCAAACATATTTCGCACGAGACAGGCCGGTCATTTGCCTTCGGGATTACGTCCCGCGGCAACCAACCAGCTTAAACTCTTATGAAGACAGCATCTTCATGCGTCTTCATGCATCGATCCTCATACAGGAACCGTGACGCGTCAATTTTCCCAGCATGCGATACAAGGATTGCACGGTGATCGGCGCACGCTGCAGAGGCTTTGTTCTCCTGGCCGCTTCGCGCGAGCGATATTGTTCTCGTGCGGACGACGGATGATCGGGACAACGTGCCGCACCACCCCATCAAAAAAAGAGCGCCTCTTGCGAAGCGCTCTTTCCTGTCAGACGCCCGTTTGCGACGGGTACGTCTTATTTATACAGCTCCAGCTCGGGACGGCTATCGGGAATGAACCCGTCCCGGTTGGGCATCGCCACCTTCGGCAAGGTCTGCGCGTTCATGACCTCGGTCGGCTTGATGACTTTGCCTTCCGAGAGAATGTAGGCGACCACGCTGTAGACCTGATCGTCGGTCAGCGAGCCAGGCGCGCTAAACGGCATCGCCCGCTTGATGTAATCGAACAGCGTTGTGGCGTATGGCCAGTAGCTCTCGACCGTTTTTACCGGCGTCTTGGTCGCCAGCGATCCACGGCCACCGAGAAGCTTGTCGCCGCCGATGCCCGCCGCAGGATTGCCCTGCAGCTTGTCGCCGTGACAGGCCGCGCAGTTGTCAGCAAAAACGGTTGCGCCTTCTTTCGCGGTGCCGCTGCCGGGAGGAAGTCCTCGTCCCGATGGCGGAATCGAGAAATACTTGGCGATCTCCTGATCGGTTGCCGGCTTGCCGAAACCGTAGTGATCGATGATCGATTGCGCCTGGACACTGCCTGAAAACAGCATCACGCCGGCGATCAGCAACAGGGATTTCTTATGCATGGACATTGGTGACATCCCCCGTTTCGCTCACAGCCCAGCTCTGAATGGCGTTGAGATGATAGATCGACCCGAACGGGCCGTTCGACCCGCGAATGTCGATCAGTTGCTTCAACGTCGGCTGCACGTATCCGGTTTCGTCGACACACCGGCTTTGCAGAACGGCCGCCTTGCCATCCCATATCCATGGGAAGCTGAAGCGCACCGTGCACATCTGCTCCGGCGTCGAATCGATCCGGGCCGGATACCAGGTCTTGCCGCCATCCATCGACACGTCGACGGACTGAATCCGGCCGCGGCCGGTCCAGGCGAGACCCTGGATGTTGTAGAAGCCCGGCCCAGGCAGCTTCATGTCGCCTGACGGGAAGGTGATGACCGACTTCGCATCCATATCGAGACTGAAGATGCGGGCTTTGCCGTTGCCGAGGAGATCGGTGTATTTCGAGGTCTCCTCGCGCGTCATGAACGGCTTGTCGCTGACCTCGAGCCGGCGCAGCCACTTGATGTGCGTGTTGCCCTCATAACCCGGCAGCAGAAGCCGCAGCGGATAGCCCTGTTCGGGACGGATGGCTTCGCCATTCTGTCCGTAGACGATGAGCGCATCCTTGAGCATCTTCTCCAGCGGGATCGAGCGCGTCATCACCGCGGCATCGCTGCCCTCGGCAAGCACCCACGCAGCGCCGTCCTTCAGTCCGACCTCGCGAGCGAAGGTCGCAAACTGAACGCCGGTCCATTCCGACGTGCTGAGCAGACCGTGCGTGCCCTGCACCGTCTTCATGGTGGGCTTATTCCATTCCGTCAGCCCGTTGCCTGAACACTCAATAAAGTGTTTGCGCGTGACGCTCGGCATCCGCTTGATGTCGGCCATCGAAAACGTCATCGGCTTGTTCACCATGCCGTGGATCAGCATGTTGTGTTTGGCCGGATCTATCGTCGGAATACCGCCGTGATGGCGTTCGAAATGAAGACCTGACGGCGTGATGTTGCCGAGACCCTTGTCGAGCGGCGTCAGGCTCCACGACGTGTTTTCATTCGGCGTGGGATAACGCACCCGCACCTCGGTCTCGAACTGCGACCGCGAGCCGTAGCCGCCGTCCGCGCCCACCGGACGCCCCTGTTCCTTGGTCGGATCGTCGGGCACATCGAAATGCACCGCGCCGGCAGGCGCCTTGGCCGCCTCAGCGTGGGCAAATCGCATGGCTCCGAGAGCACCCGCGGCAGAACCCGCCGCGAACAAGAAGCCGCGCCGGCTCGGTAGCCCTCGTTGTGGAAACATGCCGTCCTTGCAGTCGCATTCGTCTTCGATGCGCTGCGCGATGTGGCGCTGCTCAGCCAGCACCATCTGTTCGGCCATATGACGAGCTTTGTCGTCATAGACGGGCCGTCCGTCGTTTTTCATGGTCCTCTCCCTAAGAGATGTCATGCGTCATGGGGCGATCACCGCTACGCCTAGCGGGACCGCGACTTCGAAAATGCGGGTGAAACCCTCCTTGTTCCCGCGCGGGGCCGCCTGCCCTTATGGCTGGCCGCTGCGCATCAATTCTGCTAACCTACCTACTAGAAGGTTTAACGTAAAGCGTCATGGCGCCGCGCTTGTGCGCGCTGCACAGAAGCGTTGGCGGCCTACGATTGTCGGTAGGGATTTCCACGCGACTTAACCTATAAGTTGCAGAACGGACGGCAAGACAAAGGACCTGCCCGATGGCTCCCGCGACCACGACCGAGACCAAAGCCGTCCTCCTGCGAGAGGCCGAAGTCCTTATCCGCCGCCGCGGCTATTCCGGATTCAGCTACGCGGACCTGTCAGACACGGTCGGCATCCGGAAGGCGAGCATCCACTATCACTACCCCACCAAAGAGATGCTGGTCGTCGCGGTGCTGCAGACCTATCGCGCGCGATATGCCAAAGGGCTGTCGTCGATCACGAACAAACACGCCTCCGCGCTCGACCGCATCGAAGCCTACGGGCGGCTTTACCTGACTGGCGTCGAGCAAAGTCTGGGCTGCCTGTGCGCGGCGCTCGCGGCCGAACTCGAAACCCTGCCCGAAAGCCTGCGGAGCGGCACGGCGGAGTTTTTTCAGGAACACATTAGCTGGCTGGAGAACATCTACACCGAGGGGCTCGCCACCGGCGAGGTCCGCAAGACGCTCAAAGCCAAGGAAGCCGCGCGCATGATCGTGGCGGCGCTGGAAGGCGCGCTGCTGATGGAACGGATGGTTGCGGGGCCGCAGGGATTCAAGCTGACGCTTTCGGCCTTGCGGAAAAGCCTGTCCCCCTGTGTCTAAAGGCAACAGCCGGACACCGTTCGCGCAGGCGCACCCTCAATCCACGCAATAATTGACGACGGCATCGCAAAGAGTGCTACACGCGGCGTACGTCTCTAGACCCGCCATCCGCTTCGCCGTTTTCAATGAAAATCATTCCAGCGATTTCGTTCAAGCTTTTCAGCACGGTGATGTTCGCGCTGATGGGCGCCCAGGCGCGCTATCTGGAGGGTGCCTATCCCGCCGGCGAAGTCGCGTTCTTCCGCTCCCTCTTTGCCTTGATCCCGATCTTTCTCTTCTTCGGGTCGCGCGGTGAACTGCATCAGGCATTCAGGACCAAAAATCCGGCCGCGCATTTGATCCGCGGCAGTTTCGCGGTGATCGGGACATTCTGCACCTTCGCCGCCTTGGCGCGCATGCCGATCGGCGATTACACCGCCATCGTCTACATCGCTCCTCTGCTGACCGTCGTGTTCTCCTGGCTCGTCCTCAAGGAGGAGGTCCACGCCTATCGCTGGCTGGCGGTCGCCATCGGGTTCGGCGGCGTGCTGCTGATGCTGGTGCCTTATTTCAAAGAGCATGTCGCCTGGACCTCGACGATCGGCCTCGGCATCATGTTCGCGTTCATGAACGCCTGCACGACCGCGGGCGCCACCATCCAGATCCGTCGCATCACGGCGACAGAGACGACGCCAGCCGTCGTGACTTTCATGGCGCTGATCGTGCTGACGTCCTCGCTGTTCACAATTCCGTTCGGCTGGACCCTACCGGCAACACCGCTGCACTGGCTGCTTCTGATCGGGATCGGAATCACCGGCGGCCTCGGCCAGATGGGCTTTACCGAGAGCTACCGTTACGCGCCCGCCTCGTTTCTCGCGCCGCTGGATTATTCCGCGATGATCTGGGCGTTCCTGCTCGGCTACTGGGTCTTCGACGAGGTGCCGACGGTTTATGTTCTCGGCGGAGCGGCCATCATCGCCGGCGCCGGCATTTTCGTGATCGTGCGCGAACGGCTGCTCGGCCTGAAGCGCTTGCGGGAAATGCCCACAGCCGCCATCGGTTCGATGTCGGAAGACGAGAAGGACGCGCAATACTAACGATCAGCGACGGCGCGGCCGGTGCGCCAGTCGCTTCGCGATTGCCACGATCTGCGGGATCAATGGCGACGCCGCATCACGCCGCCAGACCGCGTGCACCTCGACCGGCGCTTTTGAACGCAGCGCGACCGGACGCATCACGACATTATCGAGATGAAGTCCGGTCGCGGATTCCGGGACCAGCGCAAGCCCAAGTCCGGCCCGCACCAGCGACAGCAGGGAATGCACCTGCCCGAGATACTGAACGTATCGCGGCTGGACATTGGCCTGAGCCAGTTGAGCGACGACCAGTTCATGGAAGTAGCGGGACTCGTGGGGCGAGTACATGACGAAGGGCTGCTCGTGCAGATCCTTCAGCGTGGGCACCCTCTTGCGCGCCAGCGGATGTCCGGCCGGGGCCGCGAGGCACATGCCCTCGGCAAAGACCTTCATGGATTCGATGCCGTGCCGGACCAGAAGCGGACGGATGAACCCGATATCGATCTGGCCCGAACCGAGCGCCTCCATCTGATCGCCGGATACCATCTCCTTCAATGAGAGATCGACGTCCGGCAATTCGGCAAGACAGGCCGTCACCAGACGAGGCACAAAATCGTAAGCGGATGCCGCGGTGAAACCGATCCGGATCGAGCCGGTTTTGCCGAGCGCCACTTTCTTGGCAAGCGACGACGCTCCTTCCGCCAGCCGCAGTATCTGGCGCGCCTCGACGAGAAACCGCTCTCCCGCAGGCGTTAGCCGCACGGTGCGGCTCGTACGATCGAACAATCTTGTATCGAGATGATGTTCCAGGAGCTGAATCTGCCGACTGAGTGGCGGCTGCGTCATCGCAAGCCTCCGCGCGGCCCGGCCGAAGTGCAATTCTTCGGCCAACGTCACGAAGCAGACGAGCTGATTGAGTTCGAACACCGGATGATCCTCGCAGCGGTCCTTTTCATCGATACAAGAATTGTATCGATCCATCTACCCTTTGGATTAGACCCGCCTGCGCCGCCCGGATAGCCTTCTTTCTCAAAGATAACCCCTCGCGAAAGGGGACGCAAAGTCCGCGACAGCCGGACAATCGGGAAGAAACACACAGGAGAAGGCAATGAGGGCGCTGCCAAGCAAGATTTATCGTACCGCCATATTGGGTCTGGCACTTCTCGGTGCCGGTCCGGCACTGGCGCAGGAAAAGACCGAGATCACCATCACCCGGCAGCCAGGTATCGTGTACCTGCCAAGCCACGTGATGGAGAAGATGAACCTGATCGAGAAGCAGGCCGCGAAGCTCGGCCTGAAGGATTTCAAGGTCAACTGGGTCAACCTCAGCGGCGGCGGCGCGCAGACCGACGCCCTGCTCGCAGGCAACATCGACGCCGTGAACACCGGTGTCGGCAACCTGCTGCTCCTGAACGACCGCACCAAGGGCGGCGTGAAGGGGATCGTCGCAAGCTCCGCCCTGCCGCTGGCCCTGATCTCGCGCGATGCAAATATCAAGACGCTGGCCGACATCAAGCCAAGCGACAGAATCGCCGTGCCGACCGTGAAGGTTTCGACTCAGGCCATTCTGCTGCAAATGGCAGCCGCCAAGATGTATGGCGACAAGGAATACGCCAAGTTCGACGCCAACACCGTTCAGCTCGGACACCCCGACGCATTCGGTGCCATGACCAATCCGACGAGCGAAATCCGCAACCACTTCGCCGCGCCGCCTTTCCAGTTCCGCGAATTGAAGAGCGTCCCCGGTGCGCACATCGTCGTCCAGTCGCAGGACATCATCGGCAGCCCGCTGACGCAGTCACAGTTCTTCTGCACGACCAAGTTCGCCGACGCCAATCCAAAAGCCATTCAGGCCATCATGGCGGCGACGCTGGAAGCCCAGGCCTTCATCCGCGAGCACACGGCGGACGCGGTCAAAATGTATAAAGAGGTCACACACGATACGACCAGCGACGCCGATCTGCTGTCCTATCTGAAAGAACCCATGATGATGGAGTTCAATCCGCAGCCGCAGGGCATCATGAAGTTCGCGCAGCACCTCTACAAGATCGGTACGCTGAAGACCGAGCCGAAGTCGTGGAAGGATTATTACCTCCCGGTCGCGCACAGCCTCCCCGGCAACTAAAGCCCTACTCTCCACGATTGCATGACGATGGAATGAACGTGACACAAACTTCGACACCGATCGTGACCAACATGCGTGTTATCCCGGTCGCCGGCCGGGATAGCATGCTACTCAATCTCTCCGGCGCGCATGGTCCGTTCTTCACGCGGAACATCGTGCTTCTCACCGATAATTCGGGACGCTCCGGCGTCGGCGAAGTGCCGGGCGGCGAAAAGATACGCAGTACGCTGGAAGATTCCCGCGAACTGGTAGTCGGAAAGCCGATCGGCTCCTATCAAGCGATCCTGAATGCCGTCAGGAAAGCTTTCGGAGACAGGGATTCCGGCGGACGCGGTCAACAGACCTTCGATCTCCGCACCACGATTCACGCCGTCACCGCGTTCGAGGCCGCACTGCTCGATCTTCTCGGCCAGCATTTACAGGTGCCTGTCGCCGCCCTGCTCGGCGAAGGCCAGCAGCGCGACGCCGTCGAGATGCTCGGCTATCTGTTTTATGTCGGCGACCGCAACAAGACCAACCTGCCCTATCATCATGAGCCGTCGGCAAAAGACGACTGGACTTCGCTCCGCCATGAGGTGGCGCTGACGCCTGATGCCATCGTTCGTCTCGCCGAAGCGACAGAACAACGCTACGGCTTCAAGGATTTCAAGCTGAAGGGCGGTGTCCTCTCCGGCGATGATGAAATCGCAGCCATCGCTGCCCTGAAAAAGCGCTTTCCTGATGCGCGCATCAATCTCGACCCCAACGGCGCATGGTCACTCGACGAGGCGATCCGCCTCTGTAAGGGACGAGGCAACATCATGACCTATGCCGAGGACCCCTGCGGCGCCGAACAAGGATATTCCGGTCGCGAGATCATGGCGGAGTTTCGCCGCGCCACTGGCCTGCCGACCGCGACCAATATGGTCGCGACCGACTGGCGCCAACTCGGCCATGCGATCCAGTTGCACGCCGTCGATATTCCGCTCGCCGATCCACATTTCTGGACGATGCAGGGCTCGGTTCGCGTCGCCCAGATTTGTCATGAATGGGGCCTGACATGGGGCTCCCATTCGAACAATCACTTCGACATTTCGCTCGCCATGTTCACGCAGGTCGGCGCGGCTGCTCCGGGGCGCATCACCGCACTCGATACGCACTGGATCTGGCAGGATGGCCAGCGCCTGACGAAAGAGCCGCTGCAAATTCGGAACGGCATGATCAAGGTGCCGGAACGGTACGGCCTCGGCGTCGAACCTGACATGGCCGAGATCGAAAAGGCGCACGAACTGTACAAGAAACACGGGCTGGGTGCGCGCGACGACGCCGCTGCCATGCAGTTCCTCGTGCCGAACTGGACATTCAATCCGAAGCAGCCCTGCTTGGTGCGCTAGCTGTCATCAAGGATAAAAGTCATGCGTGAAAACAGAATTCGCTCGATCTGGAAAAGTGGCGGCGCCGTCGTCAACGGCTGGCTCGCCATTCCAAGTTCGTTCTCCGCCGAGGTCATGGCTCATCAGGGGTGGGACACGCTCACCGTCGACCTGCAGCACGGTGTCACCGATTATGCATCCGCGGTCGCGATGTTCACGGCGATCTCGACGACATCCACGATCCCTATCGCGCGCGTGCCGTGGCTCGATCCCGGCATCATCATGAAAACGCTCGACGCAGGCGCTTACGGCATCATCTGCCCGATGGTGAACTGCCGCGAGGATGCCGAGAAATTCGTCCGCGCCTGCCGCTATCCGCCCGAAGGCGGACGCAGCTTCGGCCCCATTCGCGCGACACTTTACGGCGGCGCCGAATATCCGGTGAAGGCCAACGAGACCATCGTTACTCTGGCCATGATCGAAACTCGCCAGGCTCTGGACAAGCTCGACGAAATTCTTTCGGTGAAGGGGCTCGATGCCGTCTATATCGGCCCGGCCGATCTATCGCTGTCGCTTGGATGCACGCCGACCTTTGACGATGTCGACAAGCCCGTTGCGGAAGCGATCGACATGGTTCTCGCCAAAGCCAACGAACATGGCGTCATTCCCTGTATCCACAACGGAACGCCCGAGGCCGCGCTCAAGCGGATCGAGCGCGGCTTCCGCCTCGTCACCATCAGTTCGGACGCGCGGTTGATGACCGCCGGCGCCCAGCAGGTGATGTCGAAGATGCGAAGCGCCATGAAGCCTGCTGCTGCGTCCGCCTACTGACGGGGCAAGCGCTTTTCAGCTGGCCAGTTCATAGATGCCATTCGCGTCCTTCTTGAAACCGTTCCGGCAAGCACGAAGGATGGAAGGGATTTCAGATGCCGCGACCGGCTTACTAAAGAAATAGCCCTGCACCTCGTTGCAGCCTTCGGCCGCAACGTAATTGAGCTGCGCGATGGTCTGCACACCCTCCGCCGTCGTCCGCATGCCGAGGCTTTTCCCGAGGCTTACGATCGCCCGGATAATGACCTTGGAGCCTTCGGCATCGGTCAGATCGCGAACGAACGACTGATCGATCTTCAGCTTGTTGAAGGGGAAGCTGCGCAAATAGCTCAACGACGAATATCCCGTTCCGAAATCGTCCAGCGCGATGCGCAGGCCGAGCGCGCGCAGCTTATGCAGTATCTCAATCGTTTCGGCATTGTTGGTCAGAAAGACGGATTCGGTGATTTCCAGCTCCAGCCGCTGCGGCGGAAGTTGCGAAGCGCTCAACGCGCGCGAGAAAGAGTCCAGCAATCGCGGGCTGCGGAACTGAACCGAGGAAACATTCACCGCAACTTTCAGATCATCCGGCCATATTGATGCCTGCCGACATGCCTCCTGAACCACCCATTCGCCGAGCGGAATGATGAGGCCGATTTCCTCGGCGATCGAAATGAACTGCTCCGGCGGCACCAGGCCGCGCGTCGGATGGCGCCAGCGCAGAAGCGCCTCGAAGCCGCATATCTTGTCGAGTTCGATATCGTAAAGCGGCTGATAGAACAGCTCGAACTGCTGACGGTCGAGAGCCTCCCGCAGATCAAGCTCCAAGGCCCGCCGCTTCTGCAGGCTTTCATCCATCTCGGTCTCAAAGAACCGCCAGATGCCGCGACCTTCCGACTTGGCACGATAAAGAGCAACGTCGGCGTTCTTCAGAAGCTTTTCGCCACTCGTGCCGTCGCCCGGCGAAAGCGAAATGCCGATGCTGCATCCGATCACGACACGCTGACCATCGAACTCATATGGCTCGGCAATGCATTCGACGATGCGCCGCGCCAGCCGCTCGGCATCTTCGGGCCTCTGCGTATCAGCCTGGATGATCGCGAATTCGTCACCGCCGAGACGGGCGACCGTATCGACCTCACGGACACAGGCGCACAACCTGTCCGCAACGGCGCACAGCAATTCATCGCCGACCGGATGTCCAAGCGTATCGTTGACCTGTTTGAAATTATCGAGATCGAGACAAAGAATGCTGAATCCGGTGCCGCGCCCGACCTGAGCGATCGCATGCTCGATGCGCTCTGCCAGCAGGACGCGATTGGGAAGCTGGGTCAGCGCATCGTGGCGAGCCATGAAGGTGATCTTGGATTCGGCCTGATGCTGCTCGGTAACGTCCTCGCATGTTGTCAGCCATCCGCCATCGGAGGTCGGCCTGTGCCTGACGCAAATCACGCGATCATCGCTGAGCTGCTGATAATAATTGTCGATCTTTTCGCGCGACAGGAAGCGTTTCCGTTCGGCCAGAAGATCGCTGATGTTCTGGCCTTCGTGATTTCCAGCCATGACACTCAGCATCAGAACCGATTCGAAGCTCATGCCGGCCTGAACGGAACCCACCGGAATATTGAATATCTCGCAGAACCTGCGGTTAACGACCTGAAGGCGAGCCTCCTTGTCGTACAGGCACAAACCCTGCGACATGTTCTCGAGCGCAGCGTCGAGCCGCCTGTTGGTCTCGTGCAGTTGCTCTTCCTGCTTCTTCAGCGCCGTGATGTCGCTGAACACAACAATCATGCCGCGTTCCTGGGTGACGCTGCGGCTGACCCGCAACCATCGCCCGTTCGGAAGGCGAGCCTCACTGGCCGAGTCCTGCAAGGCGGCCGGAGCAAAATCGACCAATGGGTTTTCGATCCACTGATCCTCAAACGGGCTGCACCGGAGCAGATCAGGCGCCTCCGCGAGAAACTCGGTTGCCCGCGAGTTCGCCAATGCGATCTGCCCGTCGGCCTGAAGCAGCACGACGCCGGCCTGGGATGTTTCAAGCGCATCGGTCAGGCGTGCCTGCGCGGATCGGCGCTGGGCGATCTCCCGCTCCATCATATCCTTGATGTTGTTGCGCATCACGCCCATGGCGCTGATCAGCGTGCCGAGTTCGTCAACACCGCCAGCGGGGATACCGACGTCGAGCTTGCCCTCGGCGATGCAACGCGCAGCTTTCGAGGCCACCGCAACCTGCCCGATGATCCGGCGACTCAATCGCCATGACAGAAAACCGGACAGAAGCAACGCCACTGCCAATGCGACCAGATTAAAATTGATGTCGCGATTAATCGCGGAAAGCGCATGCTGCCGGAACAGGAAACCGTCACCGGCCGTGTAATTGACCAGCAGTTCGATTTGCTGATCGACCGTCCTCGCATAATGGTCCAGATCCGCGGCATGGCCGTTTTGAGCCTGCATTGCGGGCGTGCCGCCTGCCTTGTCTTCCTCGCCGACAACCCTGTGATGCAGAGCGGTCCATGCGTCGGCGGCTTCCTGCACTTTTCGGGCTGCCGTCACGGCAAGAGCGGACTGGGAGCGCTCGGCCGCGATGTTGAGATCTTCATGAAGCGTCTTGACGAGGTTGTCGATTTCCTTGTCGAGAGCAGCGCGTGACTCAGGGTCCTTGCTCACCAGCCGGCGAGCGGACGCCGCGCGCATATTGGAAAAATCCGCCGCCGTGGCGCGCGCGTAGTTGATCGACATCAGCGATTCGTCGAAGGTCTTGGCGACCAGATCGGCTGCGTGCCTAATGCCTGAGGTCGCGTAGACGCCCAGCGCGGCGATGATGGCGCTCATCAGCAGGCAGCAGATAAGGATTTGTGTCCGAATCGTGCCCTTGACCGTCACCGCGGCCAGAAGACGACGGGGTACCGCAAGAAGCGTCTCGCGACCGGCCCTGTGGCCCGATGAAACCCACATATTGAAACTTCGCTTTCTTCATTGGCTGAAGAAGACATTCTTGTCTCACGCCTCTCCCTCGATGCGGCCCATTCTGAGGTGACATCGACTATCCAAATAGCCATATAACGTTTACAGGCAGTATCGGACGGTATTGAGTAAAAAGCCTCGCGAGTCATGGTAACCAGTTGGTGCATCTCATCGTCGAGAGTACGGTGATGAGCAGAACGGCAGAGGAGAAAAGGATGCTTGGGCACGGGCGAAAGTTCGCCATCACGCAGCATCTCGGGTTCCAAATTCTTGTCGCAAGTCTTGTCGGACTGCTCACCGGAGCGGCACTCGCGGTGGGCCCGTATCAGATTTCGCAAAAAAACCGGAAGTTCCAGCCGGGGCAGATCACCATCAATCGCGGTGAGGCCTTACGCTTCATTAACGATGACGGAGACCTGCTCCATCACGCCTATCTTAAATCGCCGGAATTCCAGTTCGATTCCGGAGACCAGAAGCCGGGCAGCAAATACGAGGTGGTGTTTCCGATCGCAGGTAATTTTACCGTGCTTTGCGCCATCCATCCCAAGATGAAGCTGGTCGTCACCGTCAAATAAGCGGGTTGACGAATAAGTTGGCTGACGAATTCGGCGCGTTCGATCTCACAAGATCGTGGTGTCGAACAAATAGGCATGTCCGACGTAGTAGACGAAAAGTGTTGTCGCGAGTGCGACGCAAAACCCCGCCGGGGCAAGCATCGGCACACGGCGGTCGTTCTCCGCAACACGCCGATTGTCGGCAATGATGGCAAACAGCACTGCGATGATGCCCGAGTGTCCGATCAGGTCGATCTTGCCAAATTCGAAGCAGGCCGCGATGAACATTCCGGCGAGAATCGATGCCGCGCAGCGCCGGACGAGCGGAGTCCACAGCAGCGCAAAAGCGAGCGTGAATTCAACGACACCAGCCGCGCGCATATAGAAATCCGGCTCGAACCCAAACGTAATGCCTGGATGCGTCACGAATATCGGAAAGCTCCACTGCGGATAGGCCCATTTTTCGACCGAAGCCCACATCAGCGTGATTGCCGTCGCATAGCGCATGACATCGATTGCCTCGATGCCGAAGAACTTCTTCTGCAGTCCGGTCAGAGCAAGGTAAGCGGCGATTCCCAAGAAGATCGGATAGTCGGCCAGGTGGAAAATGCCGTAATCATGGACGGCGATGCCGAAAAGAATAGCAATGCCGAGCGCCGAGATCGGCAAAGTGCGCCGCGACAGAAGACTCGCCGCGATCACCAGTTGAATCGGACCGATCAAAGTTGATGTCGATTTCAGTTCCGGTGTCAGAATGATGCCGCCGAGCGCCCACAACGACACGAAGAAGAAAAAGACGATCGCGCGGACCATCACCTCCGTATTAGCGTGCAGTCCACTGGTAACCCGATCCATCGATCGGAGAATGGCGTCGCCGACAGACGTTCTCTCGATCAGGCAGCCCGCGAACAGCCAGACGAGCGCCACAAAAATCAGCACTTCGAAATCCTGGCACAGCACGTTTTCCAGCCCCTCGGGCTGTCCCGCAACGTTGAAGGCGCAGAACCATTTGACGTGCGCGCTCGCACTTCCGGTGCTCAGGGCGGCGAGCAGAACAACAAGCACAAAACGAAAGATCATCGAGGATGAGCGACGGAGCACAAAGCTAACCCGCTCGCGAGAGATCATCATCACCAACCCGGTCGTTTCTTAGCGATTATGGAAAGAGTTTGTTTACTATACTGGATTTTTGGAATCGAGCGAGCGCACGCGAGAAGAGCCTTGCTTTGTGGTTAACGATTATTAAGAAGGCGAATGTACAAGGCCGGTCAATAGCTTGCTGTGAATCATCCGGACACTTCAAATTTTACGATTTCAAATCATCGAACATCAGTTCATCGGGTCCATTTTCAGACCAAGCAGATTTTCAGGAGAGCAGGATGATTGCCCTGGTGAGTGTAGCGAGTGTTCTAGGCGGCTCTGCGTTGGCCATCGCGGCCGACAGGCACATCCCATATCGCGACACACTTGAAACCTGCGCGGGCACATTGCTTTTCGCGGGCTTTGGCCTGTTGGGGTCGGTCCTGCAGCATTTCAGCTGATTAAGCGGCCCGAACGCCCGCCTCTCCAATTGTCAGATTCGCGCCCGGATTTACTTGGCCAGATTTGGCGACGACGCTTCTATCGACGGTGCCGAGAGGGTTTTGAGGAAGGCAATCAGTTCCGCCTTTTCCGCCGCATTCAGCGAAAGCGGCTTGATCGAAGGCGAACGGCTGGGGCGATCGATGCCGCCTTTATTATAAAGCTCGATAACACCTTCCAGCGTCGCAACCGAACCGTCATGCATATACGGTCCACGTTCCGCCACATCGCGCAATGTCGGCGTCTTGAACGCGTATTGCAGCTTTTCGGAATTCGGAAAGAGACGCCCGCGCCCGATATCGTCGCCAGTGGCGGAGCCGATGTCCTGAAACGACCCATCGGTGAACGAGGGCCCGCTGTGGCAGCTCGAGCAATGCGCCTTACCATTGAACAGCGCAAAACCCCGCTTGGCTTCGGGCGAAATCGCGTTCTCGTCTCCCATGATCCAGCGATCGAACGGCGCTTCGCCGGCAACGATCGTACGCTCATACGTTGCGAGCGCCAGTTCGATTCGTCGCCGCGTGATATGCTTGTCGCCGAAAGCCTTGGCGAATGCCGCGTTATAGCGCGGCAGGGCACGCAGCCGCCGCACCAGTTCGCGCTCGGTGATATTCATGTTCTGCGGACTGGTCAGCGGCCCGAAGGTTACCGATTCGAGATCGGGAAATTTTCCGTCCCATCCCAGCACATCCACAAACGCGATATCGATCAAGCTTGGCGAACGAATATCCATACCCGCGGGATCTTCACCGATCGCGTGCGGCAGCCCGTCGCTCCACGACTTGGCCGGCACATGGCACGAAGAGCACGAATGCTTGCGCGATCCGGACAGCAGCGGATCGAAGAACAGCATTTTCCCTAGATCGGCTTTGGCCTTCGAATAGGGATTGTCTTCGGGGAAGGGAATTATAGTCGGCCGGCGATACTTCGCCCGAACGGCGTCGAGATCATGCGCCCCTTCGGCTGCCATATAACCGAATGGCACCCCGAAGAGCAGCAGTGCTGCAAAGGCAAATCCCGTCCATCGCTTCATCGCATTTCACCAGACCAAACATTGGCTTGGATATGCTTTAACAAGGCTTAAGGTTTGGTAGCGCCATCCTAGGAAAGATGGGGAACAGCAAGCGGCGACCCGTCGGCGGCCAGTCGGTCAGTGGCCGCCGGTCTTGCCGTCGGTCTCGCTGTCGATGAGGATCCGCTCACCTGCTCCCTCCAGATCTTCGTACTGGCCACTTTGCAGCGCCCAGAGGAAGGCGGCGAGACTGGCAATACCAAAAAGCAGCGATACCGGGATCAGATAGACAAGGACGGTCATGCGCCCTCTCCTGCTGCTGCGCGCAGATCGGTGTTCCGCGCACGACCTCTCACTGGATGGTTCCGTTCCGAAGCGTGATCCGTCGCACATCGCGATACGGATGAGCAAGGCCCGCCTGAGCATCGATCTCGACGATCCACATGCCGTCACGCACGTCGACAGGCGCCGACAACGAGCCGTCCGCCTGAGGAATCAAATCAACCTTCTCGTCTTCCGACGCGTAGGCTGGGCGACGGAAATTCACTGTCGCATGCTTCGACGCGACGACCTTGCCGGCGCTGTCGACCAACCGATAGCTCACCTTGCCGTCCGCGATCGAGAGCTTCGCACTCCAGCCGAGTGCCGCCTGCGCGCGCCCTTCCGCCGCCTTCTGGTTGAATTGCTGGCTCGCGACATAGGTGTTCTCGACCACGAAGCCGGTCCAGCTCGAGCGGGCGAGGAACGCCATCGTCAGATTCACGGCGATGACGACCGAGAAGAACGACACCATAATGGCCAGGAAGCGCCAGCCGGTCATTTCCCGATTGCGTTGCGCGATACTCATTTGCTCATCTCCGGTGCATCGAATGTGGCGTGGTAGCGGTCGGTATCGGAGCCCGCCTTATCCTCAACGACAAAACTGAAATGCTGCGTCTGGCCGGCGATATTCTCCCGCGGCTGGCGCACGAATACCTTGAGCGTCTTGAGCTTGTCCGGTTCAACCTCGACAACGAAGGAGCGTTCTGGCGCGTGTTCCATGCCGACGACGCTCATCTCCCCACCAGGAAGCCCCTCCAGGGTCACGGTGATATTCCGCGGCTCGGGAATCATGTTGAGGAGCTTGACCGTGTAGCCGTTGCGGATCGAGCCGTCCGAAAGAACGACGAATTGCGGATTGCGATCCGCCAGCACGTTGACCTGAAGCCGTTCGCGCGTGAGCAGCGCGTAGATCAGACCCAACCCCACCAGCGACCACGCCGCAAAATAGATCAGCGTGCGCGGGCGCAGCAGCTTTTTGATGTGGAAGGTGGCAACCTTGTCCGACAGCTTCCCGCTGGCGTCATGCACTCTCGTCGGGTTGATCGCAGATGTTCCTCCGGCCGTCGCCAGCGCCATGTTGGACTGATACTCCGCAAGCGTCGCATAAGAGATCAGGCCGCGTTCCCGACCGATCTTGTCCATCACGCTGTCGCAGGCATCGATGCACAGCGCGCAGGTGATGCATTCGAGCTGCTGGCCATCGCGGATGTCGATGCCCATCGGACACACAGCGACGCAGGCATTGCAGTCGACGCAATCGCCGACCAACTGCCCCTCGGCGGCGGTCTTCTTGGCGTGACGCGAACGCGGCTCGCCGCGCCAGTCATTATAAGTGACGGTCAGCGAATTCTCGTCGAGCATCGCCGCCTGAATGCGCGGCCAAGGGCACATGTAGGTGCAGACCTGCTCGCGCATCAGTCCGCCGAAGACGTAGGTGGTGCCGGTCAGGATCGCGACCGTAATATAGGCCACCGGAGCAGCCTGGCCCGTCGCCAGATTGCGCAGCAACGTCGGCGCATCAGCGAAATAGAAAATCCACGCGCCGCCCGTCAGCACGGCGATAATCAGCCAGATCAGGTGCTTCGTCACGCGCTTGAACAGTTTGCCCACCGACCACGGCGCGGCATCGAGCTTGATGCGGGCGTTGCGATCGCCCTCGACGGCGCGCTCGACCACGAGGAACAGATCGACCCACACCGTCTGGGGACAGGTGTAGCCGCACCAGGCGCGGCCAACTGTCGAGGTCACCAGAAACAGCCCGAAGCCTGCCATGATGAGGAGACCCGCGACGAAATAGAATTCCTGCGGCCAGATTTCGATCGGGAAAAAATAGAACCGCCGGTTGGCAAGATCGATCAGCACGCCCTGGTCGGGCGCATAGGGGCCGCGATTCCAGCGCAGCCACGGCGTCAGATAGTAGATGCCAAGCGTGATCAGCATCACGATCCATTTGAATCGGCGGAAGCTGCCCTCGGCTCTTTTCGGGAAGATCTTCTTGCGCGCGGCGTAGAGCGGCTGGCGCACCCGCGCCGAATTCACCGCCGTTGCGTCAAATGTTTCGATCTCCGTCTCGGACATTGCCACGTTCCTTTACGGCGTTCCGTGAAAACGCCGCTCACTCTTTCAATGCGATCGTCCGGCCTGATGCGATTCGATCAAAGCGGGCATTCGCGTTACAATGTGCACGGCCGTCCTATTCGCCACCTCCGAGCGAATGAACGTAGACCGTCAGCTCCTTGACCGTCGTGTCGCCGAGACGCACGCCCCAGGCGGGCATGACACCGTGACGCGGAGCGCGCACCTGCGCGGCGATGGCCGCGGGCGTCGAGCCGTAGAACCAGATCGCATCCGTCAGGTTCGGTGCGCCAACCTCATGATTGCCCTTGGCGTTGTCGCCATGACAGGCGGCGCAGTTCTGCGCGAAAACTTCCTTGCCCGCGGCAATATCGGCGGCGCTGGCGTTCTCAGCCTTGCCCGACAGCGAAGCCACGAAATTCGCGACGTCGTTGATCTCCTTCGGCTTGAGTATGTCGCCGAACGCCGGCATTTCCGAAAGCCGGGTGTTCGGATCCTCTGCATAGCGAATGCCGTGCGTGATGGTCTGCTGAATCTGCTGCGGCGTGCCGCCCCACAGCCAGTCATCATCGTTGAGATTCGGATAGCCGGGCGAGCCTTGCGCGCCGGAGCCATGGCACTGCACGCAGTTGACCTTGAATGCGGCAGCACCCGCCGCCGCCGCGAAGGTACGCAGCTTCTCGTCGGCAAGGATTTCGGTGACCGACTTGGAAGCGATCGCCGCAATGTAGTCGGCCTTGGATGCCTTCGCCGCGTCGAGCTCCGTCTTGATCTCGCTGCGGCTGGAATAACCGAGCAGACCCGTCGTCGCCGTGCGCAGGAGAGGCCACGCCGGATACGCGATCATATAGGCCACCGCCCACACGATAGTCGCGTAGTAGACGATCAGCCACCAGCGTGGCATGGGATTGTCGAGTTCCTTGATGCCGTCCCACTCATGACCGGTAGTGGAGACGCCGGAAAACTCGTCGATCTGCTTGTCACTCATATCAATCTTCCTCGAAAGGAATACGGGAGGCATCGTCGGCGAGACTGCGGCTGCCGGGACGAAACGCGAAAATGATGGCGCCGATGAAGAACAGGGTCATGCACAACAGACCCCAACTGTCGGCCATGTGCCGCATGGCGGTGTAGGTTTCCATCCTCTCCTCCTCAGCGATAGCCAGCAGCATCGTCATAGGTCGAGAAATCGACCAGCGTGCCGAGCATCTGGAGATAGGCGACGAGCGCATCCATTTCGGTCAACATCTGCTTGTTGCCGTCGAAATTGCCGGCCTTGGCCTTCGGATAGCGGGATTCCAGACCGCTCGAATCAGCATCTGGATCGGCCTGCGCCTTCAAATCCGCTTCGGCGTTGGCGACCATCTCGTCCGTATAGGGAACGCCGACACGACGGTTGGCGACCAGATGAGCCGATATCTCGCTGGTGTCGAGCGGCTTGTCCTTGAGGAAGGCATAGCTCGGCATCACCGACTCAGGCACGACCGAGCGCGGCTCGATCAGATGTTGGACATGCCATTCGTTCGAATAGCGCTGGCCGACACGCGCGAGGTCAGGGCCGGTACGCTTCGATCCCCACTGGAAGGAATGGTCGTACATCGATTCCGCCGCGAGGCTGTAATGGCCATAGCGTTCGACCTCGTCACGGAACGGCCGGATCATCTGCGAATGGCAGGCATAGCAGCCCTCGCGAACGTAGATGTTGCGGCCCGCGAGTTCGAGCGGCGTATAGGGACGCATGCCGTCGACCTTTTCGACCGTGTTCTGCAGATAGAACAGCGGCGCGATCTCGACGATACCCCCCACCGTGACCACTGCGAGCGATGCGATCAACAGCAGCGTCGCGTTCTTCTCGAGCTTGGAGTGGTTCTTCAAAACAGACATTGATCTTCGCTCCTCACTCGGCAGGCTGTGCTGCGGCGTCGCGCGTCGGCAGCGTCATATCCATGGGCGCTTCATCCCGCACCCGGCCGCGGATGGTCTGATAGACGTTCCACGCCATCAGGAACCCGCCAGTGAGATAGAACAGGCCGCCCGTCACACGCATCACGTAATAGGGATGCATCGCGGCGACGGTCTCAGCGAACGAGTAGACCAGGAAGCCCTGCTCATCGTATTCGCGCCACATCAGGCCCTGCATGATGCCGGACACCCACATCGCCGAGGCGTAGAGCACGATACCGAGCGTCGCCAGCCAGAAGTGCCAGTTGACCATGCGGATCGAGTAGAGCCGCTCGCGGCCCCACAGCTTCGGAGCGAGGAAATAGACGGCGGCAAAGGTAATCATGCCGTTCCAGCCCAGCGCACCGGCATGGACGTGGGCGATGGTCCAGTCGGTGTAATGCGACAGCGAGTTGACCGACTTGATTGACAGCATCGGGCCTTCGAACGTGGCCATACCGTAGAATGCCATCGCAGTCACCATCAGACGCACGATCGGATCGGTACGGATCTTGTCCCACGCACCCGACAGCGTCATCAGGCCGTTGATCATGCCGCCCCATGAGGGCATCCACAGCATGATCGAGAACACCATGCCGAGCGTCTGCGCCCAATCGGGAACAGCCGTGTAGTGCAGGTGGTGCGGGCCGGCCCAGATATAAAGGAAGATGATCGACCAGAAGTGGACAATGGACAGGCGATAGGAATAGATCGGCCGGTTCACCTGCTTCGGTACGAAGTAGTACATCATCGCGAGGAACGGCACCGTCAGGAAGAACGCCACCGCGTTATGGCCGTACCACCATTGCGTGACCGCATCCTGTACGCCCGAGAAAGCGGAATAGCTCTTCGAGCCGGCGATGGAGACAGGGATCGCGAGATTGTTGATCACGTGCAACATCGCGATGGTGATGATGAAAGACAGGTAGAACCAGTTCGCGACGTAGATGTGTGGCTCCTTGCGTCGCAGCAGCGTTCCCATGAACACGATGAGATACACGACCCAGACAATCGTGAGCCACACGTCGACGTACCACTCGGGCTCGGCGTATTCGCGCGACTGCGTGATGCCGAGCAGGTAGCCCGTCCCCGCCATGATGATGAAGAACTGATAGCCCCAGAAGACGAACCAGACGAGATCGCCGCCGAACAGACGCGTGCGGCAGGTGCGCTGTACGACATAGAAGGACGTCGCGATCAGCGCGTTGCCGCCGAACGCGAAAATAACCGCGGAGGTGTGCAGCGGACGGACGCGACCGAAATTCAGCAGGGGCTCGAAGTTGAGATCAGGGAATGCAAGCTGAACGGCGATGAGTACGCCGACGAGGAAGCCGATCACGCCCCAGGCCACGGTGGCGATGACGCCGTAGCGAATCGGCTCGTCCATAAAAACAGAATCATCGACCGGTGGCTCCGGCACGAAGCTCGTCTTCCGCATCAGGGCGACCGTGAAGGCCGCGAGGACGAAGACTGCGATCCACATATGCTGGCGGAACGGCTCATCGACAGCAAAGGCAGCGCCCATAAGGGCGATGTAACATAGCGCTGCGGCGAGGATGATCCCTGGGCCGTACTTCATGAAATGGTCCCCTGACATGACTCACGAAGGCCGGTGCTACGGACACCGGCCTCGAACTGACCTTTTCCGCATTTTGCGCGCGGACGCCTTGATTCAAGTCAAGGATCGGACATCGCACCGGCGTGGGCTTGCCTGACACGTGAGGTACCTAGGGCCGGCAGGCCGAACATGATCTTAATCTCCTTCGGACCGCCACTCGTCCCCGACAAGTGCAGCATCCCTTGGCACATCGAAGGAAGATGACTGCTCGTTGACGAATTCCGCTGCCGTCAGCGCGCGGCGGTTGACCTTGAGCTGGAAGACATCGAAGCGGTTGTAGTAGCCGACGACATCCTGGAACTGCTTCGGCACGACACACAGCGACAGATCGATATCGGCGTAGACGATGCCTTCTTCATCCTTGAGGACATTGCTGATCGGCGCACCGCCCGGACCGATGATGAGCGAGACGCTCTTGGAGGCTTCCTCCAGAAGCTGGCGGACGCGCGCGTTGTCCCGGCTAATGATATCGATCGCCTCCGGCGGCAGGAAACCCGAAGCCACGATGTTGAATAGCTTGCCTTCGAACGCATGCGCGCCTGCTCGCAAGCGGATCGCAGCCTCAAGATCGTAAGCCACTTCGCCCGGCGGGTGGGTTGGCCAACGCGGTGAGAACGAGGAAATATGGACGTTCTCTCCCTGCGCGAGCAGCGCGAAGCGCGCGAGGCCGTTGGTATTCTCGCCGCAAACCAGCGCGCCGATGCGGCCAAGCCGGGTGTTGACCACGCGTAGGCCAGAACCGTCGCCGTTGCTCCAGGTCAGCTTTTCCCAATAAGTCGGAACGAGCTTGCGATGGACGTTCAGAAGCGAACCGTCGTCGCCGATCAGCACATTGGTATCGTAAATGCAGCCGTCGCTGATCGGCGAGGCCTCATTGATACCCATGGAGACGAACACGCCGTGACGGCGCGCCACACCGCGGATGCGCGCCAATTCCGGCCCGTCAATTTCGACCGACGAGGCTGCGAGCTTGCAAAAGAATTCATGGACATCGACCGGCGCCCATACGCCGGACCACACCGGGAACGAAGCGATGAAGGCCTCCGGGAATGCGATCAACTCCGCACCATTGCGCGCGGCCTCCTCGATCAGCGCGCAAGCCTTGTCGACGGTCGCATGCGCATCGAAATAAACCGGAGCCGCATGACAGGCAGCCGCCTTGAAGCGTGGATACTGTTTCATCCCTGGTTCCCTCTCGTTATCTATTGTTTGAAGTCGCTGTCAGACGAGCAGCTTCGCGATCGCCGCCTCATTCCATTCGATGCCGAGGCCGGGCGCATCGTCGGCGCGCACCTTGCCGCCCCGCACCGGCAGTGACTTTGCGAGAACCGGACCGGCGAGATCGAAATACTCGATGAACTGCGCGGTCGGCGTCACCGCCATCAGATGCGCGCTCGCCTCCTGGAAGAAGTGATTGCTGACGGGCATGCGCACGGCGTGGCAGATCGCTGCAGCGCGGAGCCAGCCGCTGACACCGCCGACCTTGATCAGGTCCGGCATCATCAGATCGGATGCACCAAGACGAATGCTCTCGGCGATATCCTGCGGACCCCACAGATTTTCGCCGAGTTGAAGCGGAGTGCGGATGCCGGCAGCGATCTTGGCGTGTCCTGCCGTGTCGTCGTAGGCCGTCGGCTCCTCGATCCAGGTCAGCCCCTCATCGTCGAGCGCATAGCAGCGCCGGATCGCTTCGGGGACATTGAGGCTTTGATTGTAGTCGATCAGCAGAGCGGCATCGCCAATCGCGCGCTTGACGGCACGGATCACAGCAAGATCGTCAGCGAAGTCCTCATATCCGACCTTGATCTTTACCGCGCCGAAGCCCTGCGCGATCGCTTCCGTCGTGGAACGCACGGCGTCTTCGAGCCCATCCATGCCGAAGCTTGCATAGGCCGGCAGATCGATCGGCACGCCACCGAGAAGACGCACCAGTGGCTGCTTCAGATGAAGCGCATACGCGTCCCACAGCGCGATATCGAGTGCCGCCAGCGCCATGTCGATCAGACCGCGGCTGCCGATCAGCACGAAGCGCGCACGCAATGCCTGCATCAGCACCTGCGGCTGGAGCGGCTTTCCTTCCAGCAGCTCAGAGATATCCGCCGTAAGACGCGTCAACGACGCAAGCACCACCGGCGTATAGGCGAATGCATAGCTGCGCCCGGCGACCCCACCGCTGGTCGCAATATCGACAAGCACCAGCGGCGCACTACTCATGACACCGCTTGCGGTCCGCAACGGACGCTGCATGGGCGCGACAACGCCGCGAACCACAATCCTCGTGATGTTCGGGACATCGTGCACAGGCCTGTCCGTCGACGGCGGCATAGATGGCTGATACACCGGGCGGCCCCCTTTTATGTTCGATGCCGCAGCCGATACGCGCACCCGTGCATCTGCCTGGTGTCATCAAAACTCGGGTGACGGCGGTCGCTCCGTCAAGGACGGATGCGGGTCAGCCCGGGTGTAGACCGCCCGGGGGCCGGCATAAATTGAAATGGAATCGCAATATTATTGCCTGCAGGCTAATTATGCCCAATCGACGTTTTAAGGCACACACCGCACGCTGCGCGATCAAGCCCCTGTCCGCGACAGAGCCGATTTTCCGATCTGCGCGATCAGCGCGCGGGTTGCCGGTGACCATTCGCTGCGCCGGTAGGCAACTGCGATCTCCGACAGGATCGGCGGAGCGGTCAGGTCGCGGTAGACAACGCGGCCGATATTCACGGCATGGCGTAACGAGCCCGGCACGATGGCAACGCCCGCGCCAAGCGAGACATAGGTGATGACCGCGGTGAGCCGTCCAGGCTGCGGACCCAGATTGGGCTTGAACCCTCCTCGCCGGCCGACTTCCAGCGTTCCGGCAATCTGCTCGGGAAGAACGAAAGTCTCCTTCTCGAGCTGCGACGGCTTGATGCGTTGCTGGCTTGCAAGACGGTGTCCGCGCGGTAGGGCAACGACAAACGGATCGCGCAGCAGCGTCATGGACGTCACGCTGGCGGGATAGGTCATCGGCGGACGAAGGAAAGCGATATCGATCCGGCCGTCATCCAGCATCTCCGGCAAGCGATCCATGTCGACTTCGTGAAACTGAAGATCGACCCCCGGATGAGACTTCCGGTACAGCATCGCTTCCCGTTGCAGAAGGCCGACATAGGCCGTGGAGGCGACATAGCCGACCACGATGCATCCGGCTTCACCGCGCCCGGCACGGCGGGCCGTGTCTTCCGCCCGTTCCACCTGACTCAGAAGCCGGCGTGCATCCTGAAGAAAGATCTCTCCCGCGGCGGTGAGAAAAACCTTGCGCTTGGTGCGCTGGAACAGGCGCACGCCGAGTTCGCGCTCGATTTCTTGAATCTGTTTGGTCATGGAGGGCGGGCTGATGCCGACATCGTCAGCCGCCTGCGAGAAATGCAGGCGGCTGGCAGCAGCGACAAAGTAGCGATACTGGCGCAGCTCCATAGTCACCGCCTCAATTCCAAAGATGCTGGTCTACACCACCTACTCAAGTCACCCTCGCCCACTCACGAGGCGGCGCGCCAGCTCAACAACCAATTGATGTTTATCGAAAAAATGGCATGTCCGAAAGAATTCGAACCTCTGCCCAGATTTGGAGTCTCGCGAAAACATTGAAATCGTTGATATCTGCTATCGTAAGGATCGCCAATTTTGTAATTTTCGTTGAAAATCAGAGTGACTAAAATGACGCGTTACAGTCAATTTAAGTATGCTTACTGACTGGGTGCGCCGCTGAAATTCATGTTGCGCCAATATCCCGAAATCCCGACAGCATATCGACATGTTCAATTGGAATGACCTGGTCTTCTTTCTCGAACTGGCGCGGCAGAATCGGCTCGCCCCGGCGGCGCGACGGCTGCGGGTGGATCACACCACAGTCAGCCGACGAATTTCCGAACTCGAGAAAAACCTGTCGGTCAAACTTTTCGACCGCAAGCCGGACGGCTTCGTCCTAACCGAACAAGGCCACCGCCTGTTCGTTGTCGCCGAACGAATCGAGCAGGAAATCGGCAACGTGCCGCAGGCGCTGGGTGCCGAAGACATGGCAGCGACCGGCCGCGTCCGCGTCGTCACCATGGAAGGAATCGGTGCTTTCTTTCTCGCCGAACGCCTGGCCGAGTTGGCTCAGCGCCAGCCGGGTATCGTGGTCGAACTGGTGACGGAGCGTCATATCGTCAGCCTGACCAAGCGCGAGGCCGACATCGTCATCAGCTTTGTTCCGCCAACGGGTCAGCGCCTCGTCGTCAAGAAGCTGGGCACCTTCCGTCTCGCCCTCTATGCCAGCTCGGGCTACATCAGCCAGCATGGAATGCCGAAGGATCACTCCGAGCTGATCCATCACACCTTCGTCGACTACGTCGAGGACCTGATCGCGATCCAGCCGGTGCGCTGGCTGCTCGATGTAATCGACCCGCTCACCGTTTCGTTTCGCTCGTCCAGCATGCACGCTCAGCAGAATGCAATTGCGGCCGGAGCAGGCATCGGATTACTTCCGCTGTTTTCCGCGAAACGAAACCCAGGTCTGGTGCCGGTCCTCGCCAACGCGGTGCAGGTACACCGCGACATTTACCTGTCGGTGCACGAGGATCTGGAATTCCTGGCACGGGTGCGCTCGGTGATCCGCCATCTCGGCGACGTGTTCCAGCGCGACAACGCCTACATGAACGAATTCTAGACATTGCGGGCGTCTGACGCCCGCAATGTCTAGCAGGCTCAGATCGCGGTCTTGGTGAAATCGAAGCGTGGCGGAAGCGCTTTGATCATCTCTTCCTTCGTGACCTTTTTCTTCACCTCGAACTTGCCGTTTTCGACACGGGAAATATAGCAATCCACCATGCCGGAATGATCTTCGCGGCGGAGCAGCTTTTCGCCCTGTGGATGACCGAGAGAATTGGCGAGCTTGGCGCCCTCGAGCGCCTCAATCACCAACTTATCGTCCTTTTTCGTCTTCCAGCCCGAAGTCTCGATCGCCTGCTTGATCGCGAAGACATTCTCCCACGACTGCCAGGCATGGCTCTTGGCCATCACCCGCTGCGAGTTGGACTCGCGCGCGTCGACATCGTCGATCCCCATCCGCTTATTATGCTCGCGATGAAATTCATCATCCTTGTATTTGAGCACCCGCGGGAAGTTCTCGACGATATAAACACCCTCGCCCGCCCCCTGAAGATCGTTCGGCGCGATCGCTTCCATCGTTCCGCAGATCGAATACATCTTCATGGTCTTTTCCAGCCCCATCGACTTGGCCTGGGTATAGAAAGCGACCGACTGCGCGCCGAAGAACACCGAGAACAGGACCTGTGTCTCCTGCGGAATCTTGGCGAGATAAGGCACCATGTCCTTGGCATCGAGCGGCACGAAGATCGGATCGTTGACCTTGCCACCAAGCTTTTCGATGACCGCTTTGTGCTCCTGATAGTGGCTGTGACCCCAGGCATAGTCCGGCGAAATGATCGTCCAGTTCTTGCCGAGATTCTCGAAGGCCCACGGTGCACCCGCGGCTGCCAGCGCATAGGTGTCGGTGCCGGTGCGGAACGAATAGCGGCTGCCCTTCGAGCCTGTCGCTTCCGTCGCCTCGCCCGCCGAGAAGTAGACGGTCTTGAGTTCGGTCGCGACCGGAATGGCCGACAGCATGACGCCGGAATGAACCGAGCCGACGATGAAGTTCGCACCGCTTCGCTCGATCAGAGACCGCAGCTTGCGGGTGCCGGTCGCAGGATTCGATTCGGTGTCTTCAGTAACGAGTTCAACCTTACGGCCGGCGATGCCACCCTGCTCGTTGACAAGCGCCACCGCGGCCTTCGCCGCCTTATCGTGCCAGTATCCCCACGACGCAAAGCCACCGGTGAGTTCGCAATGATTTCCGAGAATGATCGGGCCGCCATCGCGAGCATAGAGATCGCGCGTCAGGCCAAGATAGGCAGTGCCCGCTGCCACGCCTCCGGACAAGGCATGGGACAGAAAGCTTCTCCGATTCAGTCTGTATTTGCTCATGACATTCTCCATACCTTTTCACTTCAGATCGATACGCCAAGATAGCGATGAACAGCCGAAGGATCGGCGGAAAGCTGTTCCGGCGTTGCCTCATGGACGACAACGCCTTTTTCCATCAGATAAATGCGGCTCGCGAGCTTGAGCGCGGTGCGCAGATTCTGCTCGACCAGAAGCACGGCGACGCCGCGACTGGCGATGGTAGAAATTTCGCGCCGGATTTCGTTAACGAGCTTGGGCATGATGCCCTCGGTCGGCTCGTCGAGAAGGATCAGCTTGGGAGAGCGCATCAAGCAGCGCCCGAGCGCAAGTATCTGCTGTTCGCCGCCGGACAATGTCCCGGCGCTCTGGTATCGCCGCTCGAGAAGGCGGGAAAACCGGCCGTAAATATAATCGAGAATGGCGGGGTCGGGCCGCTCGCGCAATCCGAGGAACAGATTCTCCTCGACCGTCAGATGCGGAAAGATGCCGCGCCCCTGCGGCACGTAACCAATGCCCTGGCTGCTGACGCGATGCGCGGGCAGCCGCGCAAGATCCTCGCCATTGAAATGCACATGGCCGCTTTTGCGTGCAAGCAGGCCCAGAACCGCGCGCAACGTCGAGGTCTTCCCCACGCCGTTACGCCCAAGCAACGCAACGGTCTCGCCCGGCTGAACATGCAACTGAACGCCGCGCAAAACCGGGACGCGCCCGATCGAAGCCGTGAGATTGACGACATCCAGAACCGGCTTCATTCCACTTCCTCCGGCGTGCCGAGATAGACTTCCTGAACCTTGTCGTTCCTGGCTACTTCATCCGGCGTGCCCTGCACCAGAAGGCGCCCCTGCGCCATCACGGTGATGAGATCCGCAATCTTGAAAACAACTTCCATGTCGTGTTCGATGAGAATGACATCGATCGTGCGGGCAAGCTCGGTGATACGCTCCACCGTTCGCTCGGTTTCGCTCGGGCTCATGCCGCAGATCGGCTCGTCCAACAGCAAAAGCCGGGGCCGGTTGGCGAGCGCGAGCGCGATTTCCAGCAATGCGACGTCGCCATAAGACAACGCGCCAGCGCTCGCCGAGGCGAGGCGGTCAAGCCCAGTCTCCTGCAGGATTTCGTCGACACGCCTGCTGATGTCGCGATAGCCGCGCGCAGGACGAAACGGATTCGACACACCTTCATTGGCGAACACGGCGATCCGGATGTTGTCCCTCACCGACATGCCGCCGAACACGCTCTTGATCTGCAGCGTGCGGGACAGACCTCGCGCGACGATCTGGTGTGGAGGCTTGCCGATCAGATCCTCGTCCTGAAAGAAGACATGGCCGGACGTCGCAGGCAAAATCCCGGTTATGAGATTAAACAGCGTTGTCTTGCCCGCGCCGTTCGGACCGATCACCGCATTGAGAATGCCCTTCGGAAAGCGGATGTCGATATTATCGACCGCGGTGAGACCGCCAAAACGCTTGGTCAACCCCTGTATTTCGAGCGCCGTTTCCATGCCGCTTAGTCCGCCTGTGCCAGGGATTCGATGTCGGATTCCATCCGATCGTCCTTGCGCTCGCGCCGGTTGATCAGATCGTTGAAGATTCCGACGATACCGCGCGGCGCAAACATCACGACAAGGATGACCAGTGCACCAACTGCGATGAGGTAATTTTCCCAGATGCCGGAGATGACTTCGCGGAACAGGATCAGGAGCGCTGTGCCGATAAATGGTCCAAGCAACGTCCCGGCGCCGCCGACAATGCTCCACACCACAGCTTCGCCGGACACGTGATAGAACATATAGGACGCCGACGCATAGCGGCCGAACAATGCGAACAGCGCCCCGCCGACGCCGGCAAAAAATCCGGCGATTACGAAAGCTATCCAGCGTGTCAGGTAGACGTTGATGCCGATCAGCGAAGCCCGATTTTCGTTATCGCGCACCGCCGCGAACCGCATTCCGAGCGGGCTCGCAACGAGCAGCGCGAACAAAGCGAAGCAGGCAAAAACGACGATGTAGATGAAATAGAACTGCGTCACGCGGTCGGTCAGGGATAATCCCGCCGCCTCCCACAATGCAGGCGTACTAAAAGACAGGCCGTCGTCGCCACCGGTGATCGACTTCGCCGACATCGCGACGAAATAAAAGATCAGCGAGAACACGACCGTGATGATCGCGAAGTAGTGCCAGGTCAGGCGAACGGCCACCGCCCCGGAAATGGCCGCCATCGCGCTCGCAGCTCCAACACCGAGGAAGAAAGCGGGCCACAAGCCAAGGCCGAAATGGCTGATGCCGATCGCCACGCCGTACATGCCGAAGCCGAAATAAAGCGCCTGACCGAACGACAGCAGCCCGACATAACCAAGCAACAGGTTGACGCTTGCGGCGAGCAGCGACCAGATCATGATCTCTGCGATGACGTTGATCCAGAACAGGTTGCCGGTCTGCTGAAGGATCAATGGAGCGCAAGCCAGCGAGATGGCAACGACGGCGATGCCCGCCCATTTTATGCGGCTGGCTATCATCGGGTTGCTCCTGCAAAGAGACCGTTCGGCTTGAGCAGAAGAACACCGCTCATCACGGCAAGGGACGTGATTCGGGCAAGCGTGGGATCGGCAAAGCTCGACACCAGTCCTTCGAGCACCGCGAGAAGAAGCGCCGCCGCGACAGTCCCCTTGAGGTTACCAAGGCCGCCGATCACGACGGCCATGAAGCTCACCGGAAGAATGTCGACGCCGGTGCGAAATTCGACCGTGGTGATCGGCGCGGCAATGGCACCGCCCAGAAGCGCCATTGCAGTGCCAAGGCCAAAGGTGAACGCACAGACTCGCGTGACCGGAATGCCGAGCGCTGTCGCCGTTTCACGATCGTGGCGTACAGCGCGGATCCATGTTCCAAGCCTCGTACGGGACAGAAACAGGAAAAAGGCGGCAATACACAGCGCAGCGAACGCTGCCGCAAACAGCCGATAAACGTCATATTCGAGACCGAACAATGGAATGGTGCCAGGAATCGGCGGAGCCATACGGCGAGCCTGCGCACCAAACGTCGCACGCACAGTTTCCTGCAAAATCATGGACAGCCCGAATGTCGTGACGATGGTCAACGATGCGGCGCTGATGGTCGGCCGGATGACAAGACGCTCGATAACAAGACCGAGTGCGAGGCCGATCAGCGGCACCAGAACGAGCGCGATCCAGAAACCTGTCGTCCCCGCAATGACCAGCGCCAATACCGTGCCGACCATGAAAAAGTCGCCGTGCGCCACGTTGATGATGTCGAGAAGGCCGAAAATGATCGAAAGGCCGAGCGCTATCAGAGCAACGATCAGCCCCCACACCAAGCCGTTGATTGTCAAGGCAATGACAAGATCCATGCGCTCCGCCCAAATTATCGTTTTCGCAGGACCAGAAAGCTTCCGCCCGGCTTTTGACAAGTTTGCAACACTTCCCTGTCGGTGGAAGCGAGAAAACATGCAAGTGGCTTTGCGCAAATGATCTGTCGTATTTGCGTGCAGTTGCACAATGGATGGCCACGGCCATAGGCTGATGCACGGACTGTTCTCGCAAACCGCCGGTGAAGCGACTATTGCCGTTCAAATCCAACGTATGACCATCCGAACGAGATTTTTCGCGCCGCAAAATCGCGCAGCCATACGACTTGAGGAATGACAGTAAGACTGCTGGTTGGCCAAGACGATATGTCGCGGCAGGCACACCTGCTTCACCGCGTCACGTAACAGAACATCCAGCAAACCTCGCCTGAGTCAATCACGCCATAATAATGGCGGCGGCGGACAGCCGATGATATCGCGAAGGCATCGCACTTGCAGTCTTCATACCTCACACGCAACCCAACCGGGTGTAGCGTGACAAAACGTTTCGTCGATCCCAAGATGCTTGCAACACGCCTTGCAAGATTCGGCATCATTGCTCTTGAACAGACGTGCTAGCCTCCACCTCGCAATAAACAGAACGCGAGGTTTGAGTCATGTCGTCGCTTGTGAAAGTTGCTGCGGTTCATGCCGCGCCAGTCTTTCTCGATCGTTCCGCTACAACGGCGAAAGCGATTTCAATCCTGCGGGAAGCGGCGAATGCAGGCGCGGAATTGGTCGCATTTCCTGAAACCTATATTCCGGCATTTCCAGTCTGGGCCGCTCTATGGGCGCCGATCGACAATCACGACCTGTTCACGCTGATGGCCGAGCAATCCGTGTCGCTGCACGGCCCTGAAATCGCTGCACTACGCCGCGAGGCCCGCACGCTCGGTGTGATTGTCTCAATGGGCATCAGCGAAAGTTCGAGCGCCAGCGTCGGCGCCATCTGGAACAGCAATATTCTGATCGGCAGCAACGGCGACATTCTCAACCATCACCGCAAGCTCGTACCTACTTTCTACGAAAAGCTGGTATGGGCACCAGGCGACGGTGCCGGCCTCAGGGTCTCTTCGACGTCTATCGGACGAATCGGCAACCTGATCTGCGGCGAGAATACCAATCCGCTTGCGCGCTATACATTGATGGCCCAGGCCGAGCAGATTCATATTTCGAGCTGGCCGCCGATGTGGCCGACCCGTCGGCCGAGCAGTGGCGGCAATTTCAACAACGTTGCAGCGAATCGGATCCGTGCCAGCGCGCATTCCTTCGAAGCTAAAGCCTACGGCATCGTGACGGCCGGCTACATGGATGCCTCGATGCGCGATTTCCTCGTCGCGCGCGATCCGTCCGTGGTCGAGGTCATCGACCGTACACAGCGCGCCGCGAGTTTCTTTGTCGATCCGACCGGCGAAGCCGTGGGTGACCTGCTGCAGGACCAGGAAGGCATCGCCTACGCCGAGTTCGATCTGACTCGCTGCATCGAACCGAAACAATTTCATGACGTGGTCGGCTACTATAACCGTTTCGACGTCTTCGATCTCACGGTTAACCGCAAACGCCTGAAGCCTGCCACCTTCCTGGATATCGCCGACACTCCGGCCGCCTCCGAGACGGATGAGAGCAACACACTGGACGACGCTCTCTCGCGGAGCAGTAATGGAGGGCGTCTGGATGCGTGAGAGTTTCTTCGCTGATCTGCTGGCCCAGATCGCGGATCGCGGCCGCGCACTATTTCCGGGAAGCCGTCGGGTTCCGCTCTTAGGACATCAGCCCGACATTCGCGATCTGTGCAATGCCTTGCTCTCAAGGCGTGGCGAAGCGTCCGGCGTTGCGCTGGCTGACCAGATTCTGAACATCTGGAGCCAGAGCGACAGCGAACGCAAGAAGCGTTTCCTGCTGGATCTCGTGGCCGATTTCGGCCCATCGCTTCCGCAGTTCGAGGCTGCGATAGCGACATGGAAAGAACAACGCTCGGAAGCGACCCTCCGCGCGGTCCATGCAGCCGCTGAACCCCGCCGCCAGGAACTTATTCGCCGCCTCAATCTCGCACCGGGGGGCACGCGCAGGCTGGTTTCAATGCGCGAGGAGATTTTCGCTCATCGTAAAGAGCATCCCGAGCTCGACATTCTCGACGCCGATTTCGTGCATCTATTCTCATCCTGGTTCAACCGGGGCTTCCTGGTGCTAAGGCGGATCGACTGGTCTACTTCCGCCAATATCCTGGAAAAAATTATCCGCTACGAAGCGGTGCATGCCATCGATGACTGGACCGAGTTGCGACGGCGAATCGAGCCGGAAGACCGCAGGCTGTTTGCATTCTTCCATCCGCAGATGACGGACGAGCCCCTGATATTCGTCGAGGTCGCGTTGACGCGAGACATTCCCGACAGTATCGCGCCGCTGCTTGCGCCGGATCGTCAGGCAATCAGCACTGCCGAGGCCGACACCGCGGTGTTCTATTCGATTTCAAACTGTCAGGAAGGTTTGCGCGGCGTGTCGTTCGGCAACTTCCTCATCAAGCAGGTGGTTGAGGATCTTCGGCGCGAGCTGCCCAATCTTCGCACGTTCGTGACATTGTCACCGGTCCCCGGTTTTGCCAAATGGCTCGACCGGCAACTGGGCACCGCTCCGGCCTGGTTGACGCCAGCCGACATAGAGGCACTGGACATTCTGCGGCGAGGCGGCGGCATCACCAACGATCAGGAACGTGGACATCTTGCCGTCACGCTTGACGGAGCGGCGGCACAATACTTCCTGATGGAGAAGAACAACCACCAGAAGCCGATCGACCCGGTGGCGCGGTTTCATCTCGGCAATGGCGCGAGGCTCGAACGCCTCAATCCTTTCGGCGACATCTCCGCGAACGGCATTCGCCAATCCTACGGGCTGATGGTCAACTATCTCTACGATCTTAAGAGCATCGAGGAGAACCACGAGGCATTCGCAGAAGCCGGGGAAGTGGCGGCATCGTCCACCGTGCGCAACAAGCTGCGCCCCACAACCGCTGAACGCAAGGACAGCAAGAAGATCGTAGCGTAACTCAAGGCGGGAACGATCATGACAGGCGAAACGGCCAATCTGTACACGGCCTTCGTCGCGCGCTGCGCGAACCTCGACAAGACCTTTATCGAAACGCAGGACGAACGCCGCATCCGCTATCGCGAGGCTTTCAATCTTGCCGGACAGATTGCCAATGTCCTGAAAGACAAGGGCGTCAGGCCGCTCGATCGCGTCGCAGTCCAGGTCGAGAAATCAGCCGAAGCTTTGATCCTGTATCTGGCGTGCTTGCGCATAGGGGCGATCTATCTTCCGCTGAACACCGCCTATACGCTGAGTGAGCTTGACTACTTCATCAATGATGCCGAGCCGCGCGTCGTAGTTTGTGCACCCGGCTCTCACGACGGTATTCAGTCGCTCATGACGCGCCTGTCGGGGGCGTCGGTTCTTACCTTGGGAACGCAGGGAGACGGATCCCTGATGCTGCTGGCGCAAACTGCACCCACCCACATCGACGCCGCACCATGCCGCCCCGACGACATCGCAGCTATCCTTTATACATCCGGCACCACCGGACGCTCCAAGGGCGCGATGCTGACCCATCGCAATCTCCGCTCGAACGCCGAGACGCTGGCGGCCGCATGGTGCTTCACGGCAGACGACGTCCTGCTTCATGCACTGCCGCTGTTTCACACTCATGGCCTGTTCGTCGCCACCAACATCGTCCTGACGACCGGTGCATCGATGATCCTGATGCCGAAATTCGACCCCTCGGTCATTCGCGAGAGGCTTCCCGAAGCCACGGTGATGATGGGCGTACCTACATTTTATACCCGGCTGCTTCAGGAAGATTGGCTGGATGCGAAGACTGTGGCGCATATGCGCCTGTTCGTATCAGGCTCGGCTCCACTGCTGGCCGACACCCATCGCGAGTGGAGCGAGCGCACCGGCCACGCCATTCTTGAACGTTACGGCATGACGGAAACCAACATGATCACCTCCAATCCTTATTCTGGCTCGCGCATTCCCGGAACAGTTGGAACAGCGCTTGCCGGCATCGAGGTGATCGTTACGGATCCGCAGACTGGCGCCGTTCTCCCGAATGGCCAAGTCGGCGTGGTCGAGGTACGCGGGCCGAACGTCTTCAAGGGCTACTGGCGGATGCCGGAGAAAACTGAGGCCGAGTTGCGCAGCAACGGCTTCTTCATTACCGGCGACCTCGGCAAGCTCGACGACAAGGGCGTGCTCTCGATTGTCGGCCGCGGCAAGGATCTTGTTATCACCGGGGGGTACAACGTCTACCCCAAGGAAGTGGAAACCCAGATCGACGGGATTGACGGTGTCGTCGAGAGCGCCGTAATCGGCGTGCAGCACCCTGATTTTGGCGAAGGTGTTACGGCAATCGTCGTCAAGGCCGCCGCCAGCAATCTCAGCGAGGGCGCTATCGTGAAGGCGCTGGATAACCGGCTCGCGAAATTTAAGCTGCCGAAACGTATAATCTTTGTGGATGAGCTCCCACGCAACACGATGGGCAAGGTCCTGAAGGACGCGCTCCGGGCCCAATACAAATCGATCTATACTTCAGGGTAGCTTCATCGGATCGATCATGTATGGGCCAATTCGCGCGCGGCAAAAGGCGCAGGTAAGCTCATTCGCAATGGAAGAGCTTCCCTCCGCCTCATAATCCGCTCCGGAGTGAAGCGCCATGCCCGCTCGGCGTCTTCGAGCGGCGCGCGCTCACCGCAAGTGGAGAACACCTCGACCCCGCCCGTCATCTGCAACAAATCGCCGTTCCGCCAATCGACGAACACCAGGCCTGCACGCGGATTGACAAGAAAGTTGCCGAGTGTGTTGAAGAACATATTTCCCGCATAATCCGGAATCGTGAGTGTGCCGTCTTCCACGATCCGTACAAATCCGGACCTTCCGCCGCGATGTGATACGTCGACGCGCCGACCTCGCTCATCGTCGACATAGGACGCGACGAAGAACGTATCCGCGCGCACCACCAGTTCAGCCGGCGCACCCTCGAGGTGCGGTAACTCTTCAACCGTTCCCGGTCCGGCGGTAGCCGGATCGCGAGTGAGCTCCAGATTGCGAGGCGTGATGAAGCGCGGGCAATTACCAAAAGATTCTTGGACCAGAACCTCGAACGTCTCGCCCTCGCCACGCCGGACGACTCCATTCAGCCGGTTGCGGCGGCGTGTCTCGAGTTGAATGCCCAGAAGGGCAATGGCGTCGCCATCGTTCATGCCGTTGTCTGCCGGATCCGCGCGGTCACGACCAATCGCAGCACACAGCAGCAACGGATCCGGCGAGTGGAGAAATCCAGGTACGCCTGCGCGGAGCGTCGCCCACACGTCACCGTTTTCATCAACCGCGCCCAGCACGACGAACGGCAGTTCGGCAAAGAAAAGGCGATGCTGGTCGATCAGATGGCGGCGGATCACCCGCGGCCCCACCACACCCATACGGTCGGCCACGCCAACACACCGCTGCATATGGACTTCGCCAGCGTGCCACGGAGAGAACCTATCTTCGTTACTCGGATGTGACATATGCCACCCCCAATCATGCCCCTGCCTCGAGACCTGCTTTGGTTTTACGGAAGGGGAAGAAACCGGGCAGCGTTTCAACCCGGCGAAGCCATGACCTGACATTGCCGTAAACAGCGAGATCGACATTCCCTTCCGGAGCACGATCGATGTAGCTGTAGAGGGCGACGTCCGCGATGCTTGGCTCAACCGTGCCCGCAATCCAATTTTTGTTGTGGAGCTCATCATCCATCACGCGCAGCAAGGCGTGCGATCGCTCGATGGCCTCTTCGGCATTCAGCTTGTAGCCGAACACCGTGATAAGACGCGCGGCGCAGGGCCCATACGCGACCTTTCCCGCCGCCACCGAAAGCCAGCGCTGAATGTTTGCGGCCGTGACCGGGTCTTCCGGAAGCCACTCTGTCGTTCCGCCTTTCTTCGCGAGATAGACGAGAATGGCATTGGAATCCGCGATGATGGTTCCGTCGTCGTCCAGTACCGGCACCTCCCCGAAACGATTGAGCCTCAGAAATTCAGCTGCCTTGTGATCATCTGCCCGAAGGTTAACCTCGACCGGCTCGTAATCCATGCCGAGCAACGACAGGAAAAGTCGCGCACGGTGTGAGTGGCCTGAGAGTGGTCCATAATAAAGTTTCATGATACTTTCCCGCAGAATTACTTGTGTGCGAGAGACGATACGCTCTGGTTGCCGCTGAAATAATGGATGAAGTTAGCAAGACTTTATTTCGAGAAATGAAATAATGGATCGCCTCGACGCCATCCGCGCCTTCATTGCCGTTCTGGATGAAGGCAATCTGACCAAAGCAGCCATGCGCCTGAACCGCTCACCAGTCGCTGTGACGCGCGCGATTGCATTTCTGGAAGCGGATGTGGGCACTGAATTGCTCCACCGTACGACACGAAGTGTTCGCGTCAGTGAAGCCGGCGAACGATATGCGGTCGTGTGCCGCCGTATCTTGAACGACCTGGAAGAAGCGAATCTCGCGGCGACGGGGCTGCACGCCTCGCCCAGGGGCGTCCTGACAATTACCGCGCCAGTCCTGTTTGGAACAAGAATTCTGCGCCCGGTCATTGATGATTTTCTGGAGGAGTATCCGGCTCTGAGAATCCGGTATCTGCTCGTGGACCGTCAGGTCAACCTGGCTGAGGAAGGTATAGATGTCGCTCTGCGAATTGGACATCTGCCGGATTCAGGATTGATAGCAACAAGGCTCGGCAGCGTCCGCCGCGTTGTCGCCGCCTCACCATCCTATCTGAAGGGCAAGCCCGCAATCCGGACCCCATCTGATTTGGCAACCCACAATTGCCTCTCGAACTTTGAACTCGGACATGGTGAGGTCTGGACCTTTCCACCAAAGCCCGGGACGAAAGCTCATCGCAATGTACGACTGAAGCCGCGCCTGAGCGTCAACACTATCGAATCTCTGGTTCGTAGCGCGGCTGACGGACATGGCATTGTCCGTGTGCTGTCCTATCAAATCGAAGAAGAAATTCGGAAAGGGAAACTACAGATACTGCTTAAAAGCGCTGAGCCGGAACCTCTGCCCGTCCACTTGGTCGTACCCGATGGACGATCAGATCTGTCCAAAGTACGGGCATTTATCGATTACGCGACCACGCGCCTCAAAACGACGTTACGCGCTTCCGCTGTTTAGTCTATCTCCTCGAAACCGATTTAGCCGACCAATCCTGGGACTTCGACACCAAGTTTCGCCGAAATTTTCTTTGCGGTCGCCAGACGATCCGCGGTCAGCTTGCTGACTGCATTGCGCGCGTTCTCCAACACCTGCTTGGGAGCACGATCCGGAGTGCCCGCATCGAACGGCGGCTCTGGATGATACTGCATATAGAGTTGAATTTGCTCCGCTGCGGGCTGGCCACGCAGCAGCGCTGCCAAATGCAACGCGCCATCAATGCCGGACGTCACACCGGCGGCGAATACCCAGTTTCCGTCAATAACAATGCGCTGGTCTACTGGCGTAGCGCCGAAGTACGGCAGGAGATGCTGGGAGGCCCAATGTGTCGTCGCTTTCTTCCCCCTGAGCAAACCTGCAGCACCGCAAAGCAAAGCGCCCGTACAGACAGAGAATACGTACGTGGCCTTTGACGCGTGCTTGCGGATGAAGTCGAGGGTCTCCTCATCCTCCATTAAAGCCTGCTGCCCCGGACCACCCGGCACGTGCAAAACGTCGAGCTCAGGAACCTCGTCGTAGGTCATGTCTGCAACGAGGCTCAGGCCATGAAAATCCTTAATCGGACTCCTGGTCTTTGCGGCGACATGCAGCGTCGAATTAGGAATGGCCGACAGAACTTCAAAAGGTCCCGTAAGATCGATCTGATCGAGACCCGGAAACAACATCGACCCGATCGTGAGATGTTTGTCTGGTGGCAACATTTCGCGTTTCTTCCTTTTACAGCGGCCCAACTTGCAGATCTTAGCAAGTCAAATATCTGAATCAAGACATAAATAGGTCAAATGATATTTTGACTGATATGTCTTTATATGCATATTTTGTCATATCTGATTTTGAAATAATGCTATTATTCAGTAGGGTTCGCCGTTTGCATCCTTCCAAGCCAAAAGACCACGGAACGAAAATGGTAAAGACGTCTGGGAAGACGAAGTCGAGCGGCTCTTTTGAAGGGTTAGTCACCGGTCGCACAGCGACGCAAATCACAAGCAGCATCGAGGCTGCCATTCGACGCGGCACTTTTACTGTGGGCGAGGCGCTCCCGACGATTAGGACATTGGCAGACGAACTGGGCGTGAACCGCAACACTGTTGCCGCCGCCTATCGTCGACTTTCCGATGCAGGCCTTATTGAAGGTCGCGGGCGCCAAGGCAGTCGCGTAGCCGCGCTCGGCATGGGACCGGCGAGAACGCCTCCTCCCATTCACGACGTAGGAGCAGGCAATCCCGATCCACAGCTCCTTCCCGATGTTTTTGGAGCCTTGCAACGATGCCAATGGCATCCCCGTGACTACGACGACGCTCCCGACGAACCGGCACTTCTCGAATACGCCACCGCGCAGTTTCGTCAGGACGGAATACCTGTCGGCGACATCTGGATTTCAAACGGCACGTTCGACGCTATCGCTGTCGTACTGCAGGCGACCCTACCGAAAGGATCTACGATCGCAGTCGAGGATCCGTGCTTCATGACAACCTTGGGATTATTGCGCGAACTCGGCTATCAGCCCATCCCGATCAAAGTCGATGATGAAGGCGCAATTCCTAAATCTCTCGATCAAGCACTAAAGAGCGGCGTTAAAGGTGCTATTCTTACACCACGGGCACAAAATCCTTATGGAGGCTCATGGTCAGCGACTCGTCAAAAAGATCTGGCCGCAGTCATCAAGCCGTACAAAGACGTTCTTGTTATCGAAGACGACCATTTTGCAGCGCTTTCGCAGTTTAAGCCCGTCACATTGGTCTCTGACGATCGTCGTAATTGGGCAGTCATCCGCTCAGTCTCCAAATACATCGGAGCAGATATGCGGCTCGCTTTTGTAAACTCCAGCAAAGACATTGGACCTAAGGTCCTGGGGCTGAGCGCATTCACTTATCGCTGGGTCAGCAGCATTCTTCAGAAGACGTTGCTGGCGACAATCAGTGAACCAGATTACGAGACGAGGATACACAAGGCTTCCGAACTGTACAAAAAGCGGCGGGAAACTTTCGTTCAAGCGCTAACCAAGTTCGGCATCGAAAGCCACGGAGCGGACGGTATCAATGTTTGGATTCCGGTCGAGAACGAACAGTTCACCGCTCAGCGTTTGATGGAAGCCGGATGGATCGTCAAAGCAGGATCAATATTCAGGCTGGAGAGCCCCCCTGGAATTCGACTGACAACAAGTACAATCACCGAGTCTCAATCGGTCGAGTTTGCGAAGCTCTTATCCAACATTCGCCAGCACCGGGTGGGCGTGCAACGTAGCGCTTAGCGTCAGGAATTCGAACGCCCGCTTCCGGTCAGACGGTAACGACGCGGAGGTTGTTGGTCGAACCCGATTTGCCGAATGGCACGCCCGCGACCACGACGATGCAGTCGCCGTCCTTCGCAAGCCCGCTGTCCTTGGCATGATGAACCGCATGGCTCACCATTTCGTCATATGACGCAATATCGTCCGAACGCATGCTCGTCGAGCCCCACAGCCAGGCCAGCTGGCGGGCGGTCGACTCATTCGGCGTCACGCTCAGGATCGGCGTCGGCGAACGCTGGCGCGCGATCCGGTAGGCGGTCGCGCCGCTCGAGGTGAACGCCACGATACAGGCGGCACTGATGGAGTCGGCGACCTCCGTGGCCGCCGCCGCGATCGCGTGCTGCGGCAAAGGCTCGACCTGCGGATGCAGCGCCGCGACGATGCTGCGATACGCCTTGTGCTGCTCGGTCCGGCGGATGATGCGGTCCATCGTCTGGACCGCCTGCACCGGAAACTGCCCCGAAGCGGACTCGGCCGACAACATCACCGCGTCGGAGCCGTCATAGATCGCGGTCGCGACGTCGGAGGATTCCGCGCGCGTCGGCGTCGGCGTCTGGATCATCGATTCCAGCATCTGGGTCGCGATGATGACCGGCTTGCCCGCCAGACGGCACAGCCGCACCAGATCTTTCTGCGCGCCCGGCACGTCCTCCGGCGGGATTTCCACGCCGAGATCGCCGCGCGCCACCATGATGGAATCCGACAGTGCGACGATATCCTCGATCACCGACATCGCCGCCGGCTTCTCGATCTTCGACATCACGCCCGCGCGCCCGCCAACCAGCGTGTGCGCCTCGATCAGGTCGGAGGCGCGCTGCACGAACGAGAACGCGACCCAGTCGACGCCAAGCTCGAGGCCGAAGGCGAGATCGACGCGATCCTTCTCGGTGATCGGCGACAGCGCCAGAATCGTGTCCGGCAGGTTGACGCCCTTGCGGTCGCTGACGATGCCGCCGGCAATCACCCTGGCATCGATATAGCCCTCGCCCACGCCGGTCGCCGACAGCCGCACCTTGCCGTCGTCGATCAGAAGCTGGTTGCCCGGCACGATGGCGTCGAACACCTCCTTGTGCGGCAGCGGCAGGTCGTTGCCCTTCGCAGTCTTTTCGCAGACGAAGCGAACCGTGCTGCCGTTGGTCAGTTCGCGCTTGCCGCCTTCCAGCGGCCCGAGGCGGATCTTCGGACCCTGCAGATCCTGCAGGATCGCGATCGGCGTGCCGACCTCGCGCTCGACCGCGCGGATCGCCTCATAGCGCGCGCGGTGATCCTCGTGGGTACCGTGGCTGAAATTGAGCCGGAACATGTCGACCCCGGCATCATAGAGCTTGCGGATCATCTCGGGCGAGGAACTCGCCGGGCCTAGCGTCGCAACGATCTTCGCGCGCCGATTGCGGCTCATCTTCAATTCCTTCCGTCAATATAACTGGGATATCCGGGGCACGAAGCCCCGGATGTCCGGTATTGCTTACTTCTTGCCGGCGACCGCGTGGTTGGCCATCAGCTCGAGCGCCTTCACCATGCCCGAGTGATCCCACGCCTTGCCGCCATTGGCCGCACAGGTGTTGAACAATTCCTGCGCCATCGCGGTGTTCGGCAGCGCCACGCCGAGCGCCTTGGCACCCTGCAGCGCGAGGTTGAGATCCTTCTGGTGCAGTTCGATGCGGAAGCCTGGATCGAAGGTGCGCTTGATCATGCGCTCGCCATGCACCTCGAGGATGCGCGACGACGCAAAGCCGCCCATCAGCGCCTGACGCACCTTGGCCGGATCGGCGCCCGCTTTCGAGGCAAAGATCAGAGCTTCCGCCACCGCCTCGATGTTGAGCGCGACGATGATCTGGTTCGCGACCTTGGTGGTCTGACCGTCACCATTCGCACCGACATGGGTGATGTTCTTGCCCATCAGCTCGAAATACGGCTTCACGGTTGCGAAGTCGTCGTCGTGACCGCCGACCATGATGGTGAGCGACGCGGCCTTGGCACCGACCTCACCGCCGGAGACCGGCGCATCGAGATAGCGCGCACCGAGCTTTTCGACCTTCGCGGCGAACTTCTTGGTTTCGATCGGCGAGATCGAACTCATGTCGACCACGATCTTGCCCTTGCCGAGATGCTCGGCGACGCCGTTCTCTCCGAACAGCACGGATTCGACGTGCGGCGTATCCGGCACCATGATGATGATGATGTCGGCGTTCTTCGCGACTTCGGCAGCGTTCTTGGCAACCTTGCCCTTCTTGGAAAGATCGGCCGGCACGCCTTCGATAGTGTAAAGGTGAACCTCGTGACCGGCGGCGATCAGATGACCGGCCATCGGCGCACCCATCGTGCCCAGTCCGATGAAGCCCAGTTTCTTTGACATCTAAAAACTCCCTCGTGGATTTCTGAAACGGCGTCAGGCGTTACTTCGGCAACCAGCCAAGCCTGAGAGGCCTTCTAACAAAAAGAAACCGGTAGCCCGGCTTCTTTTTACTCCTTGCAGCATCGAGATGCTTATTGCGCAGCCGCCGACTTCAACACCTCGGGATTGACACAGGTGTCGGGGACCTGGCCATTCAACACCTTGATGATGTTGTTCACCGCGATTTCACCCATCGCAATGCGCGTCTGTGGCGTCGCCGAGGCGATGTGCGGCACAACCACGACATTCGGCAAATCGACAAGGCCCGAGGCAAGCTTCGGCTCGTCTTCAAACACGTCGAGGCCAGCCCCCCAGATTTCCCCGTTCTTGAGCGCCTGTACCAGCGCGACTTCGTCGACGACAGGACCGCGGCTGGCATTAATGAGAACAGCAGTCTTCTTCATCGCCTTTAGTTCTTTCGCGCCGATATAGTGGCGTGTCTCATCGGTCAGCGGAACGTGCATCGTTAGAAAATCCGACTCGCGGATCAAGGTGTCTTTGTCGACATAAGTCGCGCCGAATGCCTTCTCGAAGTCGGCATCCGGCTTCACATCGCTATAGATGATGTTCATATCGAAGCCGCGCGCGCGCTTGGCGACAGCCTTGCCGATACGGCCGAGACCTGCAATTCCGAGATTCTTTCGTTCAACATCAAGACCGACGAAGAACATCGGTGCCCAACCTTGCCACTTGCCATCGCGAACAAATTTGTCAGATTCGGCGATGCGGCGCGCCGTGGCAAGCAACAGCGTCATGGTGTGGGTTGCGGTCGCATCGTCGAGCACGCCGGGCGTGTTCGTGAGAACAACATTGCGCTGGGTTGCCCCCGCCACATCGAAATTGTTGAAGCCGACTGCGTAATTCGCAACGATCCGCAGCTGCGGGCCGGCCGCATCGAGCACGTCGCCATCGACGGCGTCCGTCAGCAGGGAGATTGCAGCGTGACGCCCCTTCAATTTCTGCTTCAGTTCATCTTTGCTAAGAGCACGATCATCAGGATTAACCTCGACATCGAAATGTTTGCGCAGTTCGTCGATATTTTCCTCAGGGATTGCGCGTGTGACGTAGACGGATTTGCGGCTCATTATTGAATCCCTTTCTTACTGTGTTGAATTTTCTGTAGCGAGTTCGGCAATCGCATTGGCGATCGCCTGATCCTCATGTGGCGCCAGGCCACTGATACCGACGGCCCCAAGCACTTTTCCGTTTGCGCTCGTAACGACCGCGCCTCCTGGCAAGGCGGTAAGCTGCGGATCGCAGAAATAGTTTGCCTGGAAGTTAGCTTGGCCCAGGCGGCCCAACCACACATCGGTGTTCACGCCAATCCGCGCGGACGAATAGGCCTTGCCCTGCGATATCGCGATGCTTCGTACCGGCGCGTCATCGTTCCGCGCAAAACTCAGGGCAAAGCCGAAGGCATCGCACACGCTGACGCAGATCGGCCGGCCATAATCGGTAGCCGCCTTGTCGAGTGCTGCCGTTACAAGTTTTTGAGCAAGCTTCAGTCCGATTGTGTCCATGCCGATCATTCCACTCCATCCAGAAGACAATGGCCGGCGATGCCCTGCGACACGCCGGCCAAGATAGCTTTCATCAGCGATTACGATTTCGCTTGTTCGTACAACGTGCCCTGAACCGGATGCTCGTTGAGCTCCTGGACCACTGTCTTCGTTTCTGTTTCTTTCTGCACCTTGCGATACATCCACGCCGTGAGCAGCGGCGTGAGCACAGCGGTCACGATCACGGACGCCGCAACCTGAACCGTGGCGACGGGTGCAATCGCGGCGTAGGAATGATCCGCCGCCGCAATGGCCGGCGGCACCGCCGCAGAATTACCCGCCGTGCTGGACGCCGCAGCCCCGGCGATGCCGGTACCACCGAGCAGTTTGTCGACGAAGATGCAGACGGTGCCGGTAACAACCAGCGTCAGGATACCGAGCCCGATACCCGACAGCCCGCCGGTGATGACGTTGGTGAGGTTGATGTTCTGCCCCAACGTGAAGGCCATGAACGGCACGATCAGGGCTTCACGCGATCCGAAGAACTCGCGAACATCCTTGTCCAGATTGCCGAGAATTGCGCCGACGACGATCGGGGCGACCACCGACACCATCGACAGCCACGGAATATTGGCCAAACCGGCGCCGACCAGAATGATCATGGTCAGGAAGGGGCCGGTTTCAACGCTCTGCGGCACGTAGGTGCCGACGTCATCCTCGTCGCCCATCGCGCTGGTGAGCGCGAGGAACATACCGCCATTGGTATCGCCGAGTGCAACGAGGAGCGCCAGCGTGCTGAGGCCGAACACTTCACCACCGAAGAACTTCGCAACCGCCAATGCGATAAGGGTTGCAACGCCAACCTTGGCGAACAACAGCCCAAAGCCGCGCTTCATCATGCGCGGTGCGGCGCTGAACTGCATCTTGGTGCCGACAGTGAACAAATACATGCCAAGCACGGTCGGGTAACCTGCCCCGCTCAATGCCTCGGTGAATCCGCCAATCTTCAGAAGGTTTGGAAAGAAGGTATTGACGACCATTCCGAGAAACAGCGGAACGACCATAAGGCCACCCGGGACCTTGTTAATGGCTTGCATGATTTTCACGGCGACTTCCTCCGGTTTGTTGTTGTGAATCGGAGGGTCAAGGCGAACGCCGGCCGTCGTACGGCATACGCCATCTATCCCTCCCACGAATTCCATATATGGAACTATTGTTCTTTATGTGGTATGCTAATTCACATACGACCGGAAGATCAACAGTGTTGATGGCATCCATCGAATTTGACAGGCACAACCTGTTGAACGTCTTTCCAAAGAAAACCCGAGCATCGGCGATGAACCTGGAAAACCTGGATATGAAACTGCCGGCTCCGGCGCTGGCTAAAGGCTTCGCCATTCTTGCGCTGGTGGCCGAGCAGCCGGGACTGAAATTCGCCGATATCCGCTTGCGTCTGAAGTTGCCCAACAGCAGCTGCCACCATCTGTTGAACACGCTCTGTCATCTCGGCGCGCTTCAGATGAATGAAGACCGGGGATTCATTCTCGGGTTGCGCCTTCTTGAGCTGGGTTCGCTCGCCGCAGGTCAGCGAACGATCGAACATCAGGCCCTGCCCTACCTGCAACGACTCTCAAACGAGTTGCAGCTCACATGCCATCTTGGTGTTCTGGAAGGCTACAATGCGATGTATCTCCTCAAGGTCGAAGGCAACCGCGAGATCCGCGTCAACACGTGGGTCGGCAAGCGACTGTCGCTACACAGCTCGTCGCTCGGCAAGATCCTGTTGGCATGGCTTCCAGAGACCGAGGTCGACGACAAACTCCGTCACGTAACCTGGCAGCAGAAGGGACCAAAGACGCTGACCGATCCGCAACAATACCGGGATCATCTGTGCGAGGTCCGCGCCCAAGGTTGGGCGCTCGACGACGAAGAAGACAATCCTAACGTCCGCTGCATCGCGGCGCCGGTGTTCGATATGCACGGGCGCGTGGTCGCCGCTGCCAGCATCGTGAGCACTGTCCTCGACATTTCAGATTCGAAAATCCCACAGCTAGCTGAGCGCGTCTGCGCGATGGCGCGGGAGATATCAAACGACCTCGGCTATCGCGAGAACGCCGGCCGCGCTTGAGCGCGATCGCACCAATTGCGGAACGCAAGTGCATCACCGCTTATTTTTGAAAATGGAGCTTCAGATGATCGTACTGATAACGGGTGCTACCGCCGGCTTCGGCGAAGCGATGGCACGCCGATTTGTAAAAGAAGGCCACCGCGTCATCGCGACCGGGCGTCGGCAGGACAGACTCGACGCACTGCGTAACGAGCTGGGGGGTGACCGGGTTTACACGCTGATGCTTGACGTACGTTCCCATGAAGCCGTTACACAGGCCATTACGAACTTGCCGTCAGACTGGTCCGAGATCGATATTTTGGTGAACAATGCTGGCCTTGCCGCCGGGGTTGAGGTCGCACAGGCGGCCAACCTCGATGATTGGGATGCAATGGTCGACACCAACATAAAGGGGTTACTCTACATGACCCGCGCCGTGCTGCCTGGCATGGTTGCACGCGATCGCGGGCACATCGTCAACATCGGTTCAACGGCAGGATCATACGCCTATGCAGGCGGCAGCGTGTATGGAGCAAGTAAGGCATTCGTCCGCCAGTTCTCGCTGGCACTTCGTTCCGACCTGCATGGCACACGCGTGCGCGCAACTGACATTGAGCCGGGTCTCGTGGGCGGCACGGAATTCTCGACAGTGCGATTCTCCGGCGACACTGAAAAGGCTTCCAAGATGTATGAGAACGCCGATCCGCTCACGCCCGATGATATCGCCGAGACGGTGCACTGGGTGACTTCGCTGCCAGCGCGGGTTAATGTCAACACCGTTGAATTGATGCCGGTCTCGCAAGCATTCGCAAGATTGGCCGTTCACCGCTGGAATTGAGGATTCGCGACTGAGCCGCCGGCGATGCAACTGTCCTCGGGCATCGGCCACGCCATCAACGCGTCGCCGGCCCAACTTTATAGCCGACAATACGCGTGTTCCAGACGCAAGGCGCGGCATCGTCGGCCCACTGCTGGGTCGCCCACAGTGTCTCGCGATCCAGCGGATCAAGCGATGTCAGCGTGCCCGCCGAATTTCCCATCGGAACCATACCCATCTTGTTCAAGCAGCTATAAGGCTGCGTTCCTGCGGCAACCGTGATCGGATCGCGGAAGGTATTGGCCGGATCACCCTGTCGGCGGGTCCAGAGAAGGACAGATAAATGCTCGCGTACACTTGATGACGCGCCGACGATGCCCAAATTGCCCGCATCATCCACGCCGATGGTCCCGAACTCGAGATGAGAGTCCGAACTCGCGATCTTACCCGTCTGGCTGACCACGCAGGCGCCCGCGTTCGAGCAATCAAGCTCCACCCAAATCAAGATATTGTTGGCGTCCACGCCTTGCGACCCGCATGAATCCGTGCAGGGTCCTGTGCCAAGGACACCGTACAAACGGGAGCCGTGCTGAACGACATTCATCAAACGATGGCTGGCCGCAGCACGAAGTCCGATCTCGCTGCCGGCTTGCGGCACTGCCATGATCTTGTCGCAGCATGGCGAGTTATAGAACCACTTGTTTTCCTGAGAACCAATAGCGGTCTTGATCACCTGTTGGGCGCCGCCGGCATTGTAAATGCCTGTGGCCCCATTCCACGTGAACGTATTGACGATCCAGTGGAAGGAGAATGCCGTCGAACGCTGGCACGCATATTGCGCAACGCGGTCGCAACTCTTGTTAGCAAAGAAGGCTGGAGCAGAGGCTGCCTTCGACGGGTTATGATCGATGGCAGGCACGATATCGAGCGGCATGTTGTGGGCGCGATTGATATGGTCTGGCGCCTTCCCCTGCCCGATCGCCCTGGCTTCTTCCGAAGGAACCGCGAAACAATCATAGGCCACGTTCGGCACAGTATTTGGATTGTCGTCGCCAATATGCCCACCACAAATATAGACACCATTTTTATCGTAACCCACTTTGACAGCGGGGTTGCGGTCAAGGCACGAGCCGCCTTGCAAGCACGATAGATAAGCGCCTCCCCATCCTTCCGTTGCATCCGACGTCGCACTCACAAGAGTGCAGTCGTTCTTGCAGGTAACAGTGATGATCCAGCGTTCGATGAATTCGTTATAAACGATATGAGGCTCGAATTGTTTTCCGGCGCCTTTCGTCAGATTCGGATCAAGGCCCGTGCTGCTGATTAGCTCGGAGAACGGCATCGATTTCAGTAACTTTCCTGCCGTATCGTAAACATTGACGTTCTGCCAGGTGACCTGCACGACTTGCTTGCCGTTGGTCGCCACATCCATTTCAGCCCGGTCACAATGGGTCGGCGCATTCTCCGATTTACAAACCTCCAGACCCGGCCCGCGGTCGCCATCGAACGAATTGACAACTTGCGCTCTCGCCGCCTCGACAGGCAACAGAGCGTGCCAGGCGATCAGCAGCGCGCCAAGCATCAGCTTTCGTCCCATTCGACGGCTATTCATTGATTTTCTCCTTATCTGCACGCTTGGCGGTCCGCTCGTGGCAAAACGGCGGCGAATGGCTTTAGAAGTTGCGGGCGCAGCGACAGTGTTGCGACAACACCGAAGGCGGCCACCGTAAGCTGGGTCACCCAGAGCAATGGGCCGTAGTCCACCCCTTCGCGCCACAGCACGATCGCACATCCCGCAGCGAGGCAAACGATCCCGCCAATCTTCAGGACACGCTTGTCAGCAAGCTTGCCGTCATGAGCGCCTGTCGCCGCCTGCCAATGCCGCTTTTGTGCCAGAGCAAAGCTGGCAAAGGCGAGATAGCTCATCGCAAAAGCTGCAAGCAAGTACACTGTGTCACGCATGACTGCTCACGCGGTTAAGATCCGGTGCCCCGGAACGTATCGGGCGCTCGGCACGCAACAACCAGCGGCTCATTCCGAATGCAACGGAGGCGAGCGACAGCAAACCAAGATCGACTCCAGCGACAGGCCACAAGTGCGGCGCAGCGAGGCTACGCAGCAGATGATCCCCCGTGGTCATCCAGTTCAGCACGACGGCCAACACGGCCAGCACCGCGATTGCACGACATTGTCCGGCCCACGCCATTTGCGGACGCCACCACGCATGAGCCAAGGTTGCGAGCCAGACCAGATAAAACACCCAGATTTCCAGCGCGTAACGCTCGATTCCCATGAAGGATACTCCGAGCGGCAGGATACGGTTGATCACCATGAAGCTGACCGATGCGACGATGATACCCACCGTGGAACTGATGGCGACCGCCTCCACGACGCGAACGCCGGACCAGGGCCCGGCTGCGTGGTTACGCCGGCGTGATTGCAGCCAGAACAGAAAGCCGGTCAAGATCAATACGCATCCAAACAGGCCGAGCGCAAAATACAGAGCCCTCAATGTCCAGTGCCGAAACTGGATTTGATGCATGCCGGAGATAAAGCGCTGCGCCTTGGCAATCGGGCGCATCTCCTTGCTTTGATGCAGCACTGCACCGGTAGCCGCATCGAAATGGATCGCCGGTGCACTTCGCACGATACCGAGATCGAACGACTGGTAGACAGTCACGAACGCCGCCGCATCGCCGGGATGCTGCACCACGATCGCCCATGGCTTCCCGCCATGCCACATCTGCTCCGCCTTCTGCGCAAGCACATCAAACGACATCAACGCTCCCGGCTTGTTGGCCTTTGGACGCGTGTAGGCACTGTACGCCTCGGCGTTGAAGGATTGCTTGTTCGGATAGGACGACTGCCACCCGCTTGGAAAAAAGGTGATTGAGAGAATCACGAGGCCGGACAATGCAACCATGAAATTGAACGGCAGGCCGAGCACGCCCGCGACCGTGTGCAGATCGAGCACCATCCGCGCCGACTTCTTCCGCGTCCGCCACGTGAAAAATTCCGCGATCATTTTACGATGGATCACAAGGCCGGATACGCAAAGCAGCAGCATCGTCATCGCCGCGATGCCCACCAGCCATTCGCCGATATCCCAGGCTTTCAGGTGAAGCCGGTAGTGAAACGGATAAAAGAAGCGCGTACCTGCCCAAGTGCCTGTGTCTGGCAGTGCCGCGCCAGTTACCGGATCGAAGTAGCGCGACAATACCTGAGGCCCGTCGCGGTAGACGATCCGCACAACAGGCTGCCGCTCGGTCGGCTGGAGCATCGTCCATGAGGGCGCATGGGCTGTGACAGCCGCATCATAGGTTCCGCGCAATGCATCAAAAGACACCGGCTTGTCCGGCATGGCAACGCGAGTCACTGGCGCCATCCAGCGGTCGATCTCGCGGTCATAGACCGACAGCGTTCCCATCCAGAAGACCGCGAACAATACCGCGCCAACCACCACGCCGGCCCATGTGTGCACCACATTCATGGATGAGCGAAGATTCTGCTCCATTTCAGCCGCCGCCCAGCACCAGCATTAACGCAACGCCGACGGTGGCCATCAGCAACAAACCCAGGATGACGTTTATCAGTCGCGACTGAGCGAAGCCCCAGGCGAGCAACCCCAGGTAAACCAAGAATCCGCACATGGAGGCCAGCGCCACCGCCTCGCTGCGTACAAGACCCGCGAGTGGCAATATTCGCGCGCTTCCAGCAACCAGCGCCGACGCAGTCACATAACCACCGACAATGATGACAAGGATGCGCAATGCGACAAACCACCAGCGCATAGCGCCGGTGGTTAAACGACCGTCAGCAAGAACGTCTGTCGTTATTCGTTCAGCCATCTTCAGAAATTAAAGGTTGTCGATGCGAGATAGGTTCTCGGCGCACCGAGATAGAGGTAGCCGCTGGTGTTCGCTGCCTGCCAGTAATTCTTGTCGAGAAGGTTCTCGACCTGAAAGCGCACGACCACAGGCTTCTTGTTCCACGGGGATACAAAGGTATAGCGCGCGCCGACATCATAACGCGCCCAGTCCGAAACGAGCTGCACGTTCGCCTGATCCGCATAGAAGCTGCCGGTATGAATCGCGCGTCCGGTCAGCGTCAGACCGGGCACGAAAGGCACGTCCCATTCGCCGCCAAGATTCAACTGCGTGTGGGAGACGCCGAAGGTACGATAGCCATCGTACTTTCCGCCCTGCGTTTTCTCCTGACGCGCATCGATGTACATGACGCCGCCGAGCAACCGGACACCCGGAGTCACCTCGCCGAACACATTAAGCTCAAGGCCGCGATTACGACTCTCGCCTGCCTGCGTCAGTGTATTGGTGGTTGTATCAACGACCTGTAGCGGCTTCGTAATGTCGAAAGCGCTGAAGGTCGTGGAGATCCGCCCCCAATCGACCTTGATGCCGGTCTCGTATTGCCGAGTCCGATAGGGTGGCAACACCTCACCCACATTGGTATAGGGAGGGGTCCCACCGCTGACCACGGTGCCGGCTTCGAGGCCCTCGATGTAGTTCGCATAGAGCGACACATTTTCCAGTGGCTTCACCACCAATGCATAGGCCGGAGTCGTCGCGGAGGAATCGTAGCCGCCGGTTTTCAACCCCGTCGTCGCACTGAACGAGCCGCTCTCGACAAACTGCCGGCGCACGCCGACAGTGAACTGAATGCGCTTGTCCCACGTCGAAATCGTATCGGCGATGCCAAAGCTCGACAGATTCGAATCCGATATCTTCGGAGGAGCACCCACCCAGAGCGAGGGCGCCGGGCTTGGTCGCGGATTGTAGATATTCGATGTGAAGGCGGTTCCAGTGGTATTGAGGATGCCGGTCTCACCTTCCGACCGTGTAGCATTGAAGTTGATCGCGTGGTTGAACGGTCCGGTATCCACCGTGGCACGGAATCCGGCCTGAGCAGCAGTCTGGTCGCGATACTGCCTGTTCAGTCGTGACGAGCCATCGAACTCACCGTTGATAGTCTTCAGCTTGATATCGGAATAGAGATATTGAGTCGTGCCGCTGACCACGCCTGCCTGCGCATAGGCGGTCAGATTCTCGGTAATATCGATCTCGCCTTGCACGAGACCGAACTTGCCTTCACCACGCCAATAACCCCAGCTTGGGTTGAAGTACGAACGCGCGTCTGGCGGAGCCGGCACGGCCGTAAAATTCGCTGGCAGCGTGACGAAGCGCGTCATCGCGTCGGTGTTGTTATTCTCATATCCGAAATCGGCCGACAGACGGACACGTTCGCCGCGATAATCGAGACCAAGCGACGCCGTCCCAAGCTCCTGACTCTGGTAGGCGAGATCAGTGTCGCCATTGCGATAACTGCCGTTGAAACGAACACCGAACTCGTTGGATTCGCCGTACCGGCGGCCAACGTCAAGATGGGTCCCGAATTGCGAGCGCGACGCATAAGTATTGGTGATCTGCGTAATCGGATCGTCAGTCGCACGCTTGGTCACGAGATTGACGCTGCCGCCGACGCCACCACCCGGCGGCATACCGTTCAACAGCGCACCCGGCCCCTTCAGCACCTCGACCCGCTCAATCGCTGAAAGCGACGAGAACGAGAAAGCCGATGCGATGCCGTACAATCCGTTGATGCCGTAAGCCGAACTCGGCACATCGAAACCGCGGATCGATATGAAGTCGAAGCCGTAAGCACGCGGCACGCTGGGGCGAACAGAT